>DASWFO010000332.1:0-19059 GCA_036394195.1 Alphaproteobacteria bacterium
ACCGCCGGTGCGACCTCCGTCTCCAACCTGCTGTCGCAGATCAACACCACCGCCGTCTCGGCATCGAATCCGTCGAACACGGTGAGCCAACAATCGATCCTGTCGGCCAATTTCACGAGCCAGCTGGCACAGCTCAATACGTTCATCGCCAATGCGGTGTTCAACGGGCGCAATCTGCTATCGGCAGGCTCGGCCAGCGTCACCATCACTTCGACAATCTCGGGTGGTCAGCTGACGATCGCCGCGGCGTCCACGCTCTCAGCCGTGTCGGGGGCGTTGTCCGGCGGCGTCGCGACGTCGGCGGCGGCGCTGGCGCTCCTGACCGCCATCACCGCCCAACAGCTGGTCGTCGGCGCGGCCCTCGGGGCTCTTGGCTCGAGCCAGACATCGATCAACTTCCTGAGCACGTTCACGCAGACGGTGTCGAACGCCGTGACGCAGGGTCTGGGTGCGCTGGTCGACGCGAACCTGGCTCAGGAGAGCGCCAGGCTGCAGGCCCTCCAGGTGCAACAACAACTCGCGGTTCAATCTCTCGGCATCGCCAATCAGCGGCCGCAGATCCTGCTGTCGCTGTTCCGATAGAGGCAAAGAAAAAGGCCCCGGCGGATGCCGGGGCCTTTTGAGCGCTGGCCGCGCTAAGCTGCTGCCGGGAATTTCTGCTCGCGCCAGAAGCCGAGCTTCTCGTGCACGGCGCGATCGGAGAAGCTGAACAGCACGGACTCTTCGGACGGCTCGTGGGTGTGCTTCTCCCAGCTCGGTACGACGAAAATGTCCCGCGGTCCCCATTCCAAGGTCTGGTTGCCGACGACGGTGCGGCCGCGGCCTTCGGTGCACACGAAGACCGTGCTGTCGGTCGAGCGGTAGGGCTGGGTCTTGAAGCCCTTCGGCAGGAGCTGGATGAACGTGGCGATGGTCGGCATCGCATAGTCGCCGGTCTGCGGGTTGATGTACTTCATTTTGAGGCCGTGCCACGGGCTCCACTTGTCGCGGCGCTTCATGGTCTCGAGCGCTTCGCGTGTCCGGTCATAGGGATAATTGAACACCGGCGAGGTCGGACGGTTGTAGTCGTCCTCCACCGGCAGCAGGTTGGCGCCGTAGCGCGCCATGGAATCGCCCTCCGGCCGGTCCGGCTCGATGGCGTCCTCGGACTCGGAGCCTTCGCGGAAGCTCGCCTCGAAGAGCTTGATCATGTGCATGTCGAGACCATCGAGCCAGACCATCGGCCCGTCGCCGATGTTGCCGTGGTCGTGCCAGGTCCAGGACGGCGTGATCACGAAATCCCCCGGATGCATCATCGTCCGCTCGCCGTCGACGGCTGTGTAAGCACCCTTGCCTTCGATGATGAAGCGGAGTGCCGCCTGCGAGTGGCGATGGGGCGGGGCGATCTCGCCGGGGAAGATGATCTGTAGGCCGCCGAACATGCTGCGGGTGATCTTTGACTCGCCGGGAAACGCGGGATTCTCCAGGATGAGCACGCGCCGCTCTGCTTCCTTGGCGGTGATCAGCTTGCCGGCCTCGATCAGGAATGGCCGCACGCTGTCGTATTTCCAGAGATACGCCTCGGTCAGCGTGTCCGGTTCCGCCGTCACCAGCTTGTGCAGCACCTCCCACAGCGGAGCCAGGTTCTGCTTGCCGATCCGGCCGTAGAATTCCTGGCGGACCGGGTCGATGTTGTGTTTGGGCGATACAGCGGCTTGTCCCATCATGGCGCTCACTCTCCTGGGCCGTTACGGCGGGCCTATCCCTAAAACATAGGGCGGCGCGGGCCTTTTCGCCACTTCATACTAACCCGTTGACAGATATCGGCGGAGCGGTTGAAACCTAAACCGTCCAGCGGCGAGGAGACGAATGATGGCCACCAGTTTCACTTTTATCGGCTTCGGCGAGGCTGCCCAGCATATTTCACGCGGGTTGAAGGGTGCCGGGGCGGGCCCGATGCAGACCTACGACATCCTCCTCGATAAGCCGGGGGAGGGAGCCGACCGCATCCGCCGCCGCGCCGCGGAGATCGGCGTGACCTGCCGAGCCAGCAGCGCCGAGGCGGTGGCCGGCAGCGACGTCGTCATCGCGGCAGTCACCGCCGCCTCGTCGACGGACGCCGCCCGAGGCACGTCCGCCGGCTTGAAGCCCGGCCAGTTCTACATGGACATCAATTCAACCTCGCCGGCGGTGAAGCGGGCGAACGCCGAGCTGGTCGCCGCCGCCGGAGCGGATTTTGTCGAAGCGGCGGTGATGGAGTCCGTGCCGCCGCACGGCCACAAGGTGCCGATCTTGTTGGCCGGCAGGGTCGCGGCGCGGCTGGTGGAGGTTCTGCGCCCGTTCGGGATGCGGGTCGAGGCCGTGGGCGAAAACATCGGCCAAGCCTCGTCGATCAAGATGTTCCGCAGCGTCATCATCAAAGGCCTGGAGGCCCTGATGCTGGAATCGCTGTACGCGGCATCGGAAATGGGGGTCACCGAGCGGGTGCTCGCCTCCCTGGCCGAAACATATCCCGGCATGGACTGGCCGAAGGCGGTCGACTACCTGGTCGGCCGCACCGCCCAGCACGGGGCCCGCCGCGTCGCGGAGATGCGCGAGGTGGCAAGGACGTTGCGCGACATGGGACATGAATCGCTGATGGCGGAGGCCACTGCCGACCGGATTAAATGGTGCGTCGAAGCGCTCGCCGGGCATCGCTGGGAAAAGGGCGTGCCGAAGGCCGCCGAAGTCTTCGCCGAGATCGACCGCCGCCGGCCGCGCCGGCCTGCCGCCTGATCGGTCAGGCTGCCTTCGATCACGTTAAGGAACTGGCAACCAAAAGTCGCTAGCTTCCGGTGACTCCGTCCTCCGCGAGCTCCGCATGACCGAATATACACGGCGTCTCAGCGACAAGATCCTATTCGCCTTCAACCAGGCCTGCGACCAGGGCTATTTCGACGTGGCGGAAGTCCTGATCCGAGCCCTCGAGCTGGCGCTCACCCGGCAGGGCGGTTTCAACAAGACGGATAACCGGCAGAATATGCAGGCCGTGACCGACGCCTATAGCCGGCTTCAGACGCTGAAAGGCGCCTACACTCAGTAATCGGGCAGTAATCGGGCCCGCCGGCGTTAGACCGGCGCTCCAAGGACATGAGCTAAGCCGGCTCGAGCTCGCGCTCGAGCGCTTTGAGGACGTCGTCGATGCTGCGGCCCCGCGACAAGGTGCGGTGGCCGTCGGACACGACGTATCCGCCGGGCCGGTGGCGTCCCGGGGCCAGCTTGGCAATGACGTAGAGCGGCCAGTCGCGGGCGTGGCGGAATACCGAAAACGCCGCGACATTGGCGCCGACGTCGATGGCATAATCGCGCCATTCGCCGCACGCGACTCGCCGGGAGTACACGTTCAGGATCTTGCGGAGCTCCTGCCGATCGAAGAAGACCCGGCCGCCCGACTTGGGCCGGTAATCGGCAAGATGTACCAGTATGTCGTTGGTGGCCGTCACGCTCGGCTTTGAGTGTTGCCGATTTTGGGCATTCTGTCCATCGATCGGCGTTCGAAAGCCCCATGAAATCGCCCGCGCAAGGCCGCAGGAACAAAGGCGAAATTAGGGCCGCGGAGGCTGCTTTGTTTTTGCGCAGCGCGTGGTCACCAGCTATGGTAGCGCGCCTTTCCCGCAGGAGCCCGCCGTGTCCGATATTTTCACCGAAGTCGACGAAGACCTCCGACGCGAACGCGCCCTGAAACTGTGGAAGCAGTACGGCAATTACGTGATCGCCGGTGCCGTGGTCGTCGTGGCCGCGACTGCGGGCTACGTCGCGTGGGAGGACTATTCGCGCAAACAGGCCGAGACCGCCGCGGCGCAGTATGTCGCGGCCCTCGATGAGGCCAAGACCGGAAAGGCCGCGGACGCAACCAAGGCCTTGGAGAGCATCGCGCGTGCCGGCGGAGCCGGCTATTCGCTGCTGGCGCGCCTGGAAGAAGCAGGAATGAAGGTCGCCGCCGGCGACATGGCCGGGGCGGTCGCCATTTACCGTCAGGTCGCCGCCGACAGCGGCATCGATCGCGAGATTCGCGACGCCGCGGCGCTGCTGGCGGCTCTCGACTCCGTCGACACGGCCGCCGCCGAGGATCTCGACAAGGAGGTCGCCTCGCTCGCGGCATCCACCAGCCCGTGGCGTTATCTCGCCTGGGAGGTCCAGGCGCTGGCGGCCGCCAAGGCGGGCAAGATGGACGACGCCCGCAAGCTCTATTCCCGCATCTCCGACGATCCGGAAGCGCCAGCCGGCGTGCGGGCGCGGGCCGCCGAAATGCTCGCGGCGCTGGCGGGCTGAGAACGCAACCGATGTTTCGCACCCGATGGGTCATCTGGCTGAGTGTCGCGGCCCTGGTGCTCGCCGGGTGCGGCGAAGGCACGTGGCTTGGCGCGTCATCGAAGAAGAAGCTGCCCGGCGAGCGCATCCCTGTCTTGCCGCAAGACGAAGGCGTGGTGCCGGATGACCGCATCTCCTCGGTCGCGGTCAAGTTGCCTCCGGAAGTCGACAATCGCGACTGGCCCCAGCCGAGCGGCTATTTCGGCGAATTCATCCCGCATCCCGCCGCCAAGGGATTCAAGGTCGCCTGGCGCACCAGTGTCGGCTCGGGCAACAGCCGCGACGGCCGCGTCTCGTCCGTGCCCGTCGTGGCGCAAGGCCGTGTGTATGTGATTGACGCCGGCTCGCGGTTGAGCGCCCTCGACGCGGAGAATGGGCGCACCGCCTGGACCTTCGATCTCGAGCCGGAATACGACCGCTCGGGCGGCGGGAGCGGCGGTGGCGCCGCCTATTTCGACAGCCGGCTCTTCGTCGCCACCGGCTATGCCCAGGTCGTGGCGCTCGATGCGGAGAAAGGCAAAGAGCTGTGGCGGACGACGCTGACGGCACCGTTCCGCGCCGGTCCGACGGTCGGCAACGGTCGGGTCTTCGCCGTCAGCATGGACAACCAGATCCACGCGCTGGATGCCAACACCGGCCGGAAGCTGTGGACACACAGCGGCATTGCCGAAGGCGCCGGGCTCTATGGCGGCGCGTCTCCCGTGAGTTCCGGCAATATGCTGATCGCCGCCTTATCCTCAGGCGAACTGTTCGCCTTGCGCGTCGATAACGGACGCGTCCTGTGGTCGGATTCTCTCGCCGGCATTCAGAAGTCCGATGCTGTCTCGGCGCTGCCGGATGTGCGCGGTTATCCTGTCGTCGATCGAGGGCAGGTGATCGCGTCGAGCCACGCGAGCCGCCTGGTCGATATAGACCTGCGGTCAGGTGCGCGGATATGGGAGCAGGGCTTCGGCAGCTTCAACACACCCTGGGTGGCCGGCGATTTCCTGTTCATGGTCACGGTCGATGCGCAGCTCCTCTGCGTCAGCCGCCGCGACGGCCGGGTCCGCTGGGTTCAGCAGCTCGCGCGCTTTGAGGACGAAAAGGCGAAAAGGGGCGTCATCACTTGGGTGGGGCCCATCCTCGCGGGTGGCCGGCTGTTTGCCGCCAATTCCCTCGGTGACGGTATCGTCGCCATTCCCGAAACGGGCGAGATCGAAAGCCGCATGTCGCTGCCGGGCGCTGTCTCGGTGCTCCCAGTCGTCGCGAACGGCACGATTTACGTGCTGACCGACGACGCAAATCTGGTGGCCTTGCGCTAGTCAGGACTCCGCGATGTTCCGGGTCGCGATCGTAGGCCGGCCCAATGTCGGCAAATCGACGCTGTTCAATCGTCTCGTCGGGCGCCGCAAGGCGCTGGTCGATGACACGCCGGGTGTCACGCGCGACCGCCGCGAGGCCGAAGCGCAGCTCGGCGATCTCGTGTTCACCGTGATCGACACCGCCGGGCTCGAAGAGGCGCCCACGCGCTCGCTCGGCGCCCGCATGCGCGACCAGACAGGGCAGGCGCTGCGCGCCGTCGACGTCGTGCTGTTCGTGATCGACGCCCGCGCCGGCGTCACGCCGACGGACCGGCACTTCGCGAACTGGCTGCGCAAGGCTGGCCGGCCGATCCTGCTGGTCGCCAACAAGAGCGAGCGCGGGGCCAATTTACCCGGCGTCGACGAGGCATCGCGCCTCGGTTTCGGCGAAGCCATCCCGGTCTCCGCCGAGCACGGCGAAGGCCTTGCCGATCTGCATGCCGCGTTGCGCCCGCATGCGCCGGACGATGCGGTCCTCGCGCACAGGAACACGCGCGATGAGGACGACGCCGCTCCGGAGGCCACGGACAAGGAGGAAGAACGGCCGATCCGCGTCGCCATTATCGGCCGCCCGAATGTCGGAAAATCGACCTTGGTCAACCGGCTTCTCGGCGAAGAGCGCCTGTTGACCGGGCCAGAGCCGGGCATTACGCGCGACGCCATCGAGATCCCGTGGAACTCGGGCAAGCACCGCTTCGTGCTCATCGACACCGCAGGCTTGCGAAAGAAGGCGCGCATCGACGACCCGGTCGAGAAACTGTCGACCTCGGATGCGATCCAATCACTGCGCGAGGCGCAGGTCGTGATCCTGGTGATCGATGCGACGATGATGCTCGAGAAGCAGGATCTGACGATTGCGCGCCTGGCGATCGAGGAGGGCCGCGCGATCGTGCTTGCGGTGAACAAATGGGACCTGGTGGACGACCAGGGTGCGGCCGCCCGCAAGCTCCGGGACCGGCTGGAGATTTCGCTGCCACAGATCCGCGGCGTCCCCATCGTCATGCTGTCGGCTTTGCACGGGCGCAAGCTCGACGCGTTGATGCGCGCCGTCATTGACAGCTTCGAGATCTGGAATGCGCGCGTGCCGACGCCGGCGCTCAATCGGTGGCTCGGCGGCGTCACCGAGGCCCATCCGCCCCCTGCCGTGCGCGGCCGCCGCCCGCGGCTGCGGTTCATGCGCCAGGTCGCATCGCGCCCGCCGACCTTCGCCATCTTCGGCGGCAAGCTGACGACCCTGCCAGAGGATTATCTGCGCTATCTCATCAACGGCATCCGCGACACCTTCAAGCTTCCCGGTGCCGTGATCCGGCTCGTGCTGCGACAGACCGAGAATCCCTACGCCGAGTAGGCGTCTGGCGTGTGCCGCGCTATGATCGCGGCACAAAGCAGCCGGCGTACGGGCCGTAGGGCTTGGGAGGACTCGCATGACACAGCTTGCGCGCGCGGCTTTGGCCGTGGTTTTTCTGGTCCTCGGCGGCGGCTGGGCCGCGGCGGAGGACAGCTGGCGCCAGGGACCGCCCATTCCCGAGGGCGCCAACGAGGTGATCGGCGCCACCGTCGCCGGACAGGTCCTGGTCTATGGCGGCCAGGACGGCACGAGCAAGCCCATGGGCATTTTCTGGAAATTCGAGCCGGCCTCGGGGCAATGGGCGAAGCTGCCGAGCAATCCCATGCCGGTGCATCACGGTGCCGCGGTCGGGATCGGGCGCAGATTTTATGTTTTCGGAGGCTTCCGTCTGCCGGAGTCCGGCAAGAGCAACTGGTACCCGGTGAACAACGCCTGGATGTTCGACCTCGACAGCCAGAGCTGGACGGCCTTGCCGCCGATGCCGACACCGCGCGGCGCGCTCGCGGCCGAGGCCGTCGGCTCGAAGATCTACGTGATCGGCGGTGCCCGCATTCCCGACGGCCTGAACATGCCGGACGGCCTGTATGGCGGCGGCCCGACCGAACTGCTGGGAACCAACGAGGTGTTCGACACCGAGAGCAATACCTGGAAGGTGCTGCGGCCGATGCCGACGCCGCGCAACCATCACAGCATCGCGCGTGTCGACGGCAAGATCTACGCGATCGGCGGCCGTGTCGGATCGTGCTTCTCGAACGGCTGGTCGTCGAACGTGTGGGTGAACGAGGAGTACGACATCGCCTCGGACCAGTGGACCAGCCGGGCACCCATGCCGACCGCGCGCAGCGGCACGGCGGTCGCCGTCCTCGACGGCCGCATCCACGTCCTGGGCGGCGAGGGCTGGGTCGACGATTTCGGCGGCGTGTTCCGCACGCAGGAGGCCTACGACCCGAAGAAGAACGCCTGGACACGATTGGCGCGCATGCCCACGCCGCGTCACGGTTTCGCCGCGATGGCGCTCGGCGGCAAGATCTACGCGATCAGCGGCGTCAACAACGCGGGTGGGGCCGGCACCCTGTCGGTGGTCGCCGTCAACGAGATCTACGAGCCCTGAGGCGGGCCGACGGGAGGCGGACATGGTGAGGTATAGACTGACCCGGCGCGGGCTCATCGCCGCCGCGGCCGCGGGGGGCACGGCGGTTCTGTTGCCGCGCCGGGGAAGGGCCCAGCAGATGTGGAAGGCGCGTCAGTTTCACAACCAGCCGGCGGAGAGCCACCAGCAGCGCTTCCTCGTCGGCCTATGGGACGACGTGCGCAAAGACACCGGCGGTCGCGTCGATGTCAGTGTTCATCCACAGAACGACAATGTCCCGGGCTCGGATCCACAGGCCCTCAAGATGCTCGTCGGCGGCGAGCTCGAATTCTTCAGCTTGATGGGCGGCATCCTGGGTCAGGCCGTTCCGGTGATGGAAATCCAGGGCCTGCCGTTCGCGTTCGCCTCGCCCGATCAAGTGTACGAGGTGATGGACAGCGGGCCGTTCGCCGCGCATCTGCGCCAGGAATGCGCCGCCAAGGGCATCCATCTGTTTCCCGCCGGCGCGCTCGAGAACGGCTTTCGCGACATCTCCATGGTGGACAAGCCCATCCGCACCGCCGACGACCTCGCCGGCCAGAAGATCCGCGTGCCGGACGGCGAGATGTTCCGCGACCTGTTCTCGACCTTGGGGGCGGTGCCGGTCACCATCAACATCCGCGAGCTCTATGACGGGCTGAAGGCGCACAAGGTGGACGGCCAGGAAAACCCGCTGGTGGTCACCGAGGTGAACAAGCTCTACGAGGTCACCAAATATGTGAGCGTCACCCACCATATGTGGTCCGGCTTCAATCTCCTGGCCAACCTGAAGTTCTGGACGTCGCTGCCGTCCGACATTCAAGCGGTCGTCAACCGCAACGTCGTGAAGTACGTGGCGATGCAGCGCAAATACACCGACGACCTCAATGACGCGCTCGCCACCAAGCTTAAGGATCGCGGGCTCGTGTTCAACCAAGCCGACATGGCGACGTTCCGCGGCCGGCTCGGCCCTTTCTATGCCCGCTGGAAGCAGCATTTCGGCGAGACGGCGTGGAACCTGCTCGAGCGGCAGGTCGGGTCTAAGTTGGGGTGATCATACCCGGCATCGCGAGAAGCGCAGCGACGACGCGATCCAGTCATGGAATTCTGGATTGCTTCGCTTCGCTCGCAATGACGAGGGGAGTGGCGGTTATGGCTTCCGGCGATACGCGGTCAGGATCTCGCCGGTTCGCGTGCACGCCGGCGAGGCGAGATCGACATAGATGTCGGTCATGTCTTCGGGAGCGGGGAGGGTCATCGGATCCTCGCCGGGCATGTACTGGGCACGCAAGCCGGTGCGGGTCGGACCGGGCTGGACGACGTTCACCCGGACGTTGGTGTTGACGAGCTCGGCCGCCCAGCTCTTGGCGAGCGCCTCGAGGGCCGCCTTGCTGCTCGAGTAGACGCCGGTATAGGCGCGCGCATGCTGGGCGGCAGCGGACGAGACGAAGATGGCGCGGCCGGCGTCGGAGAGCTTCAGCAGCGGCTCGAGCGTGCGGATCAGGCGCCAGTTGGCGGTGATGTTGATCTTGTAGACGTCGTCCCACAGCTTCGCGTCATGATGCGACAGCGGGCCGATCGTGCCCAGGATCGCGGCATTGGCGACCAGCACGTCCAGCCGGCCGAAGCGCGCGTGGAGCTGGGGGCCGAGCGTGTCGATCTTGTCGACCTCGCGGAGGTCCAGCGGGACCAGCGTGGCGGTACCGCCCGCCGCCTTCACGGAATCGTCGAGCTCCTCCAGCGCGCCGACGGTGCGCGCGATGGCGACGATGTGTGCGCCCTCGGCGGCAAGCCGCCGGGCGATCGCGGCCCCAATGCCGCGCGAGGCGCCGGTGATCAGCGCCACGCGACCGGAGAGAGTCTTCGCGGTCATCGGTAATACGCCTGCTCGCGCCGCCGCCGGGCCAGGCGCCGGAACGGCCACGCCACGACATTGACCACGATCAATCCGACGACAATGCCGATGGCGAAGAAGTAGACGCCATCCAGGGACACCTGGAGGGCGGGCTGAAACACCCGCAACGTCGCGCGGGCAATGTCGGGATCGAAGTTCTGGAGGAACGCGATGAGCCGTTCGAAGCCGAGACCGGCGTCAATCGCTTGCGCGGCCTCGGTGCACCAGGCGGCGCGGGCTTGCGTCTGGGCCAGATAGGCCGGCGACATGATGTCGGGCCGCTGCGCCGCGTCGCCGATGATGCGCGCCAGCTCGGTCTGGCAGGCGCTGAGCGCCGCCGCGTATTGCTGGATGAAGCTCGGCAGGACGGAAAAGACCGCCGCTCCGACTGCGGCACCGATCCCATCGAGGAGACTTCTGAACACGCGGGAGCTCGCCGCGGACGACCGCCGTCAGGCGATCTCGAGCAGCGAGAGCTGAGCCGGGACGCCGCCGCCCTCGTTGTCGGTCAGGCGCGTGGGATAGTCGCCCGTGAAACAGGCGTCGCAGAATGTCGGGTCGGCGTTGTCCCGCCCGGCCGGCTTGCCCATGGCACGGTAGAGGCCGTCGATCGAGATGAAGGCAAGGCTGTCGACGCCGATGATGCGCGCCATCTCGCTGACCTCGAACTTATGGGCGAGGAGCTGCGTGCGCTCCGGCGTGTCGATGCCGTAGAAGCACGAATGCCGCGTGGGCGGGCTCGAGATCCGCATATGGACCTCGCGCGCACCGGCCTGGCGCACCATTTCGACGATCTTCTTCGAGGTGGTGCCGCGCACGATCGAATCGTCGACCAGGATGATCCGGCGGCCTTCGATCATCGCCCGGTTGGCATTGTGCTTGAGGCGCACGCCGAGATGGCGGATGTGGTCGGTCGGCTCGATGAACGTCCGACCGACATAGTGATTGCGGATGATGCCGAGCTCGAACGGCAGCTTGGCCTTGGCGGCGTAGCCGATCGCCGCCGGCACCCCGGAATCCGGGACCGGGATCACGACGTCCGCCGACACGTGGCTTTCGAGCGCCAGCTCGGCGCCGATGCGCTGCCGGGCCTCGTAGACGGAAATCCCGTCGAGCACGGAATCCGGCCGCGCGAAGTAGATGTGCTCGAACACGCAAAAGCGCTTCTGCGCCTTGGGAAACGGCTTGACGCTGTGAACCCCCTCCGCGTCGAGGATGATGAGCTCGCCCGGCTCGATGTCGCGGATGTAGTCCGCCCCGATAATGTCGAGCGCGCAGGTCTCCGAGGCCAGGATATGCGCGTTCTCGAGCTTGCCGAGCACCAGCGGCCGGATGCCGAGAGGATCGCGGATGCCGATCACCCGGTTGCGGGCGATGGCGACGAACGAATAGGCGCCCTCGAGCTGGCGAAGTGCCGTGACCATGCGCTCGACCAGGTCGCCCTCGGCGAGCGCCATCAGATGCACGATCACTTCGGTGTCGGTCGTCGACTGGAAGATGCAGCCGCGGCGCACCAGCGACTGTTTGAGGCTATGCGCGTTGGTCAGATTGCCGTTGTGGCCGATGGCGAAGCCGCCGATGTCGAAGTCGGCGAACAGAGGCTGCACGTTCCGCAAAATGGTTTCGCCGGTCGTCGAATAACGGACATGGCCGATGGCATGGTTGCCGCGCAGCTTGGCAATAACCGTCTCGTTGCCGAAATTATCGCCGACGAGACCCATCCCGCGGTGGCTGTGGAACTGGGTTCCGTCGCAGGTGACGATCCCCGCCGCCTCCTGGCCGCGGTGCTGCAGCGCGTGCAGGCCGAGCGCCGTATGGGCCGCCGCGTCCTTGTGGCCGTAGATGCCGAAGACGCCGCATTCCTCCCGCAACTTGTCATCGTCGAAGGGGTTGGTCGTCACCATGGCGGGCTCGGGCTGGTCGAGGCTCATCGGGTCGGCTCGGGCTCCGGGGGCTGGGCGCGCTGGATCAGCCCGTCGAGGCCGTGCCGCTCATCCGCCTTATACCCCGTTTGGGCATTGGAAGTCGCGGGTTTTGCCACCGGGGTCAGGGGCGCCTTGAGGATCGCTTCGTAAGGCTGAACATCGCGGCCGCTCCGCTCGCTGCGGGCGCCGACCGTCTGGGTCCGGCCGCGGAGCTCGGGCGGGGCGAAGCTGCGCAGATATTCGGCCAGGTGCTCGACCAGCGGCCGAGTCCGGGCATCGCGCAGCCATTCGGGCTGTTCGCTTTGCGGGATCGCCCAGGCCACGCCGAGCCATAGGACCGCCACCAGCAGGGCGCCGCGGACGAGGCCGAACACGAAGCCCAGGCTGCGGTCGAGCGCATTGAGGCCGGTCCCGCGCACCAGCGAGGCGATGCCGCCGCCGACCATGGAAAACACGATGAGACTGACGAGGAACAGAACGGCGCCGGTGATGATGTCGGCGAGGAGGGCGTTGCCGATGAAGGCGCGGGTATAGGGGCGTGCAAGGCCGAACCCCCACAACGTCACCAGCGCCGCTGCCACCCAGCTCGCCAGCGACAGCACCTCGCGGACGAAGCCGCGCGCCATGGCGAAAATACCTGACAGGATGATCAGGATCGCGACGGTCAGATCGGCGGGATTGATCGGGAAGTTATGCATCGCGGTTTAGGCTGTCTTCAGATCGCGCCGGCCACGCGCGGGAAGGGGGCCGAAAACGTCAACCAGGTCCGACAGCAGCGAAATCTCCGAGACGGCAATGGCGCCACCCCGGTCCGAGGGCGGCTCGCTCCTGTCCGCGGAGGGGGCCGGTCGTCGGCGCCGCGGGCAGAGGGCTCGTTCAAATCCAAGCTTTGCCGCTTCCTTGAGACGCGCATCCATCTGCCCAACGGCGCGCACTTCGCCCGATAGGCCGATTTCACCGAATATGACCGACGCCGGCGGCGCCGGTCGATCCGTGAGGGAAGAAACAAGTGCCGCCGCAACCGCGAGATCGGCGGCTGGCTCGCCGATCCGCAGACCGCCTGCGACGTTGAGATAGACATCGCTGGCCCCGAAAACAAGGCCGCACCGCGTCTCCAAAACCGCTAACACCATGGCGAGGCGGCCTGAATCCCAGCCGACCACGGCCCGGCGCGGGGTGCCGAAGCCGGCCGGTGCCACCAGCGCCTGGATTTCCACCAGCACCGGTCGCGTGCCCTCCATGCCGGCGAATACCGCGGCCCCGCTGACCTCGCCCCGGCGCTCGGCCAGGAACAGGGCCGATGGATTGGGCACCTCGACCAGCCCTGCATCGGTCATTTCGAAAACGCCGATCTCGTCGGTCGGGCCGAAGCGGTTCTTGACCGACCGCAGGATGCGGAACTGGTGGCCGCGTTCGCCTTCGAAGTACAGCACGGTGTCGACCATGTGCTCGAGCACCCGAGGACCCGCGATCATGCCTTCCTTGGTGACATGGCCGACCAGCAGCAACGTGGTGCCGCGGCGTTTGGCGAGACGGATCAACTCACCGGCGCAGGCCCGCACCTGCGCTACGGTGCCGGGTGCCGAGTCGAGGGTATCCAGATACATCGTCTGGATCGAATCGATCACCACCAGCGCCGGCCCGGACGCGGCATCGAGGCTGGCCAGCACATCGCGCAGGTTGGTCGCCGAGGCGAGCGCCACATTGGCGTTGGCGAGCCCCAGCCGTAACGCCCGCATCCGGATCTGGTCGATCGCCTCCTCGCCGGAGATGTAGGCGACCGGCGAATCGCCGGAGAGCGCCGCCGTCACCTGCAGAAGCAGGGTCGATTTGCCGATTCCGGGGTCGCCGCCGACCAGAACGGCCGAGCCCGGCACCAGCCCGCCGCCGCAGACGCGGTCGAACTCAGCGAGGCCGCTGGCCCGCCGCGGGGCCGGTGCCGCGGCGCCGGACAGGCCGACGAAATCGATCCGGCTGGCCTTGCCGCCGCCGCGCTTGGCGCCGTGCGGCGCCATCTCGGCCGGCGCCTCTTCGACGATCGAGTTCCAGGCGCCACAGGACTCGCACTTGCCTGACCAACGGGGCGACGTGGCGCCGCAGGCTTGGCAGACATAGCGGGCATCGCGCCGCGCCACTATGCGCGCACCTGCATCTGGATCGGCCCTTCGGCGCGGCCGTGGACGAACTGGTCCACATATTCGTTGCCGGGATGATCGATGTCGGCAACCGACCCGGTCCAGATGATCTTGCCGTTGTAGAGCATGGCGATGCGGTGGGCGATCTGGCGGGCGCTCTTCATGTCGTGGGTGATCGACACGGCGGTGGCGCCAAGCTCCCGAACAAGCTTCACGATCAGTTTGTCGATGACGTCGGACATGATCGGGTCGAGGCCGGTGGTCGGCTCGTCGAAGAAGATGATTTCCGGCTTGGTCGCGATCGCGCGCGCCAAGCCGACACGCTTCTTCATGCCGCCGGAGAGCTCGGCCGGCCACAATTCGCCGACGTCGGGCGTCAGCCCGACCGCGGCGAGGTTGCGGAGCGCGATCGGCTTCGCCTCGGCTTTCGACATGCCTTGCGCGTGAATCAATCCGAAGGCCACGTTTTCCCACACGTTCATCGAATCGAAAAGGGCGGCACCCTGGAACAGCATACCGAATTTGCGGTTCACTTGCTCTCGCTCGGCGGTCCTGAGCCCTATGACCTCGGCGCCGTCGACCTTGATGCTGCCGGCTTCGGGTTCGAGCAAGCCGAGGATGCATTTCAGCAGCACCGACTTGCCGGTGCCGGAGCCGCCGATCACGACCAGCGATTCGCCGACCCCGACGTCGAGGTCGACGCCGTCGAGCACCTTCTTGGCGCCGAAGTATTTCTTCAGCCCCCGGATCGAGATTTTCGGCGTGGCGCTCATTTTCCGAAGAACAGCTCGGTGATGGCGTAGTTGAAGATCAGGATCAGGATGGACGCCGACACCACGGCGTTGGTCGTCGCACGGCCCACGCCCTGCGCCCCGCCCTCGCTGTGGTAGCCGTGGTAACAACCCATGAGCGAAATCAAGAACCCGAACACCGTGGCCTTCACGACGCCGGAGAAGACGTCCATGAACTCCAGGTAATCGAACGTGCGCTTCAGATACGCGGCGGGATTGAAGCCGAGCTTATAAACGCCGACCAGATAGCCGCCGAACACTCCGATGACGTCGGCGACAAGGACCAGCAGCGGCAGCATGGTCAGTCCGGCGATCAGCCGCGGCGCCACCAAGTATTTGAAGGGGTTGGTCGACAACGTGACGAGGGCGTCGATCTGCTCGGTGACCCGCATCGTGCCGATCTCGGCGGCCATCGACGCGCCGATGCGGCCGGCCACCATCAGTCCCGAGATCACGGGCCCCAGCTCGCGCGTCACCGAGAGGATGACCACGGTCGCGACGGCGCTTTCCGCCGAGAAGCGCGCAAAGCCGGTATAGCTTTGCAGCGCCAGCACCATCCCCGTGAACAGCGCGGTGAGGCCGACGACCGGCAGCGAGAAGTAGCCGATGTCGAGCATCTGCTCGCCGATTGTCCGGAAATACCAGGGCGGCGTCAGCGCATGTCCGCTCGCGCGCCCCGCAAACAGCGCGATCCGGCCCATGGCGCCGAGGAACGCGAGGAAGCCGCGGCCGATCAGGGCAAAAAATTTCATCGCGAGGCCGACCCGCCGCGATAGACGCGCCGATAGCGATGCCCGAGCCGCGTCAGGATTTCATAGCCGATCGTGCCCGCGGCCTCGGCGACGTCGTCGATGGGGAGGCGATCGCCCAACAGCTCGACCACGGCGCCGGCCGAGATCGATGGAGCGGCGGTGATGTCGAGGGTCAAGAGGTCCATCGAGACGCGGCCGATGACGGGCACACGGAGTTCTCCGATATACGCGCAGCCGCGGTTGCTGAGACTGCGCGGCCAGCCATCGGCATAGCCCGCAGCGACGGTCGCGATTCGGGTGCGGCCGGCGACGCGATGGGTGGCACCATATCCAACGCTCCGGGGTGGGTCAACCTCGTGGATTTGCAGGATTTTTCCTTGTAGCCGGACGACCTGGCGCAGGCCGTTCGGCCGCCCCGGCTGGGGATTGATCCCAAACAGCGCCGAGCCCGGCCGGACCAGGTCGAAGTGGTAGGCGCCGCCGAGGAAGATGCCGGACGAGTTCGCGAGGCTGGCCCGAGTGCGCGGAAAGGCGGCGCGGACGCGGCGAAACGCGGCGAGCTGCTCGGCGTTCAGCGCGTGCTGCGGCTCGTCGGCACAGGCGAGATGGCTCATCAAGCAGCGCAGGTCGAGGCCTTTCAGCCGGCCCTCGTCCTGGGCCAACGCCAACGCCTCGGCGGGAGAGACGCCGAGGCGCGACATGCCGGTGTCGACGTGCAGAGCCGTCGGCAGGGGCCGGCGCGCCCCGCGCCCCGCCTTCCCCCAGCGCTCGACCTGCCCGAGATCGTTCAGGACCGGAATGAAGCCGCCGCGCTTGAACTCCGCCTCTTCGCCGGCGAGCAGCCCATTCAGCACGTAGATGGCGGCGCGTTTGGGCAGGACGCGGCGGACGACTTCGGCTTCGCCAAGATGAGCGACGAAGAACTCACGGCACCCCGCCGCCGCGAGGGCCGGCGCAACGCGCGCCGCGCCCAGGCCATAGGCGTCGGCCTTGACCACGGCGGCACAGGCGGCCGGGCCGACCTCCTGCCGCAGATGACGATAATTGGCGGCGATCGCGCCGAGATCGATCGTGAGGACGGACTGCGAAGGGCGCGCGCGGTCGGGCGAGGCCCGCCGGGGCCGCGCACCTTTATTCCTCGCCATCCGGCAAGGCGCCTTCCGGCAGGTTGTCGAACTTGGTGAACGCGCCCTCGAACAGCAGCGGCACCGTGCCGATCGGGCCGTGACGCTGCTTGCCGATGATCACTTCCGCGACGTTGTGCATCTTGGTCGCGCGCTGCTGCCACTTGTCGAGGCGGTCGTGGAATTTCTCGTCGCCCTCTTCGGGCCGCTGCGCCGGCTGCTCGCGTTCCAGGTAGTACGCTTCGCGGTAGACGAACATGACGACGTCCGCGTCCTGCTCGATCGTTCCTGATTCACGCAAGTCCGAGAGCTGCGGGCGCTTGTCTTCGCGTTGCTCGACGGCGCGCGACAGCTGCGACAGCGCCAGCACCGGGACGTTCAGCTCCTTGGCGAGCGCCTTGAGGCCGCGGGTGATTGCCGAGATTTCCTGGACCCGATTCTCCGGACGCGACCCCGGCGGCGGCGCCAGGAGCTGCAAATAGTCGATGACGATCATCCCCAGGCCTTGCGTCCGCTGAAGCCGGCGCGCGCGGGTGCGCAGCGCCGAGATCGACAGGGCTGGCGTATCGTCGATGAACATCGGCAGGGCGGCCAGCTCCTGGCTGGCCTGGACGAAGCGCGGGAAATCGTCGCCGCGCACCTCGCCACGGCGGATCTTGTCCGACGGCACCTCGGTCATCTCGGCGAGAAGGCGGGTCGCCAGCTGTTCGGCCGACATTTCGAGCGAGAAGAACGCAACCTTGCCGCCCTCGACGACCTCGGTCGTGCCGTCCTCCATCACCTGCTCGCGATAGGCACGCGCCGCGTTGAAGGCGATTTTCGTGGCGAGCGCGGTCTTGCCCATCGATGGCCGGCCGGCCAGGATCACCAGGTCAGATTTGTGCAGGCCGCCGAGCTTGCGATCGAGCGCCTCGAGCCCGGTGGTGACGCCGGTGATGGCACTTTCGCGCTTGAACGCCAGCTCGGCCATGTCGATGGCCGTGTTGATGGCGAGCCTCAGCGGCTTCAGCTGCCCTTCCTGGTCGCCGGTGGTGGCGAGGTTGAACAGGCTCTGCTCGGCGGTCTCGATCTGCTCCTTGGCGCCGGTCTCGAGGTCGTGCGCGTACGCGCGATTGACCACGTCCTCGCCAAGCCCGATCAGCTGGCGCCGCAGATAGAGGTCGTGGACGAGCCGGCCATGCTCGGCAGCGTTGATGATGGTGACGGCCGAGGCGGCGAGCTTGCCGAGATAGGCCGGTCCGCCGATCTCGGTCAAGGTCGAGTCCTGCTCGAAGAAATTCTTCAGCGTGACCGCGCTCGCGACCTGGCCGCGATTGATCAGCTTGCCGGTCGCCTCGAAGATCCGCGCATGGCGCGGGTCCATGAAATGCTCGGCCCGGAGGAAATCTGAGACCTTCTCGTAGGCCCGGTTGTTGGCGAGGATGGCGCCGAGCAGTTGGACTTCGGCTTCGAAATTATGCGGCGGGCTGCGCAGCGACAGCGCGTCATCGTCGCGTGTCTTGAGCGGTGCAACGTTGGTGCGCGCTGTTTCCATGGGGCGTCGACCCTACCGCTCGCAAACAGAGTGAGCCAAGCCGAATCGAATTTATCAAAGCAAGTATATCGGGGATAAGTTCGGCCGGTCGAATGCTCTTGGCGCGCAACAAAACAACCCGCCGCGACGGCCGATCCGCGTTAATGCCGACCTGCGAGGTCAGCGCGCGAGCGCGCCGACGGCGGCGTTTGCGTTTTCCCAATCGTGGATGTAGTCGCGCGTGCGAGGTACCGCATCGACGCTCTTGGCCAGCTGAATTTGGAAGACCATCAGTCCTTGCCGGCGGAACGCCACCTCGCTGCCGGCCAGATAGAACTCCCACATGCGGCAGAAGCGCTCGTCGTAGATCTTGCGGATCTGATCGCGCGCCTGGTTGAAGCGCCGGCGCCACTCGGCGAGCGTGTCGGCGTAGTGGAGGCGGAGGATTTCGATGTCCGTCACCCACAACCCCGCCCGCTCGATCGCGGGGATCACCTCGGACAGCGCCGGCGAGTACCCGCCCGGGAAAATGTACTTGCGGATCCAGGGGTTGGTCACGCCGGGGCCGTCGCTGCGGCCGATCGCATGGAGCAGCGCCACGCCGTCTTCGGCGAGCAAGTCGCGCACTTTGCGGAAGAACTCGGCGTAGTGGTGCACGCCGACATGCTCGAACATGCCCACCGACACGATGCGGTCAAAGGTGCCGGTCTGCTCGCGATAATCGCGGAGATGAAACTTCACCCGATCGCCGAGCGACGCCTCGCTGGCGCGGCGGTTCGAGATCTCATGCTGCTCGGTCG
>DASWFO010000333.1:0-20477 GCA_036394195.1 Alphaproteobacteria bacterium
CCCGCCGGCACCATGCCGGAGGGGCGCATCCAGTTCGTGCAGCACAGGACACCGGAGCTGGTGTGGCAGCGCCCCTGGCTCGATCATCCGAACCGCGCCTTCGGCTTGGCCGCGGTGGTGATCAGCGTGACCGATCCCGCCGCGGCCGCAGAGCGCTACAGCCGCTATCTCGGCCTGCCCGCGGAGGGCGAGGGTGCGGTCCGCCGCATCAAGACCGCCCGCGGCGATTTCGTTCTGATACCGCCGGACATGGCGGCCAGCCGGCTGGGCGTCGAGCCGCCGGTGACGCCGTGGATCGCCGGCTATGTGCTCGACTGCGCCGACACGACAGCGGCGTGCAGCCGTATCGAGCTCGCAGGGATCGCGACCTGCGATCTCGGCGGCGGGCGCTTTGCCGTCACGGCACCGCCAGCACTCGGCGGCGTGATCGTGTTCGGCCCCGTGGGCCGCGCCCTGCCCGGCTTTGCCTGAACGGGCTCGCGTGACAACCGCCACTCACAGCAATTTCGCTTGTACACCCCTCGCGCGACGGTAGCGTGGGGCGCATACTCGTGTCGGAGGTCAGCATGCCGCATACCGGGCTCCAGCCGAAAACGGAACCGCGCGCCGCCGCGACGGCGCGGCAGTTCCGCGACGTCCGCGAGACGACGACGGCGCTGGCCGCCCCGCTCAGTGCCGAGGACCAGCAGGTCCAGTCGATGCTGCTGACGAGCCCGACCAAGTGGCATCTAGCGCACACGACGTGGTTCTTCGAGACGTTTCTCTTGGCCCCGCACGTCAAGGGATATCGGCCGTTCCATCCGGAGTACCACTATCTCTTCAACTCCTATTACGAGGCGCTGGGCGAGCGCCACCCGCGACCCGACCGCGGCCTGCTCACCCGCCCGAGCCTCGAGGACGTGCAGCGATATCGCCGCCATGTCGACGCGGCGATGGAGGATTTCCTGGCCCGCGAGCCCGATGCCGATCAGCTCTGCCTGGTCGAGCTCGGCTGCCATCACGAGCAGCAGCACCAGGAGCTGATCGTCACCGACATCAAGCACGTGCTCGGCCTCAATCCGTTGGCACCGGCCTATGCGCCTTCAGCCCCGGCCGCGACCGGCGGCGCTCCGCACCAGGCCGGCTGGGTGACCATCCCCGGCGGCATCCGGGAGATCGGATTCAGATCGTCCGAATTCTGCTTCGACAACGAGCAGCCGCGGCACAAGCTCTGGCTCGACGATTATCGGCTGGCGACGGCGCTGGTGACCAATCGTGACTGGCTCGCCTTCATGGCCGCCGGCGGGTATGCGACGCCGACATTGTGGCTGTCGGACGGATGGCAGACCGCGCAGACGGAGCGCTGGGAGGCGCCGCTCTACTGGCGACGGATCGACGGCGCCTGGCACGAATTCACCATGGCGGGGCTAAGGCCGTTGGATCCGGATGGGCCCGTGGTCCATGTCGGCTATTACGAGGCGGAGGCGTTCGCGCACTGGGCCGGCAGGCGGCTGCCGACTGAAGGCGAATGGGAGGTGGCCGCCGCCGACCTGACCGTCGACGGCAACCTGCTCGAAACAGGCGCCCTGCACCCGCGGCCGGCCGGCGGCACCGGCGGGAGCCTCACCCAGATGTTCGGCGATGTGTGGGAGTGGACGCAGAGCCCTTACACGCCCTATCCGGGATTCCGGCCGACCGGGGGTGCCCTCGGCGAGTACAACGGCAAGTTCATGGCCAACCAAATGGTGCTGCGTGGCGGCTCCTGCGCCACGCCGCGCGGCCATATCCGCGCCGAATACCGAAACTTCTTCCCGCCGTCGGCGCGCTGGCAGTTTTCGGGCCTCCGGCTCGCGGACGATGCTTAACGCCCGGGCGGCCGGCCTTTTTTTGACCCTAAGGCCGAGTTAAAAATGCCAACAGTTTTAAGTTGTTAGCAGCAAAATCGCTGGACGCGGCCTAGCCGAAAGTAGTAGGATCGTCACAAATCTCGAGCCGAAAGGCTCAAAAAATGACGACCTTGGATTTGGCAGTGATGAACGTGTATGGGCGTCCGATCGTCCAGCCGACCACGGCTGTGACGCCGGGCGTCAATGGCGTTCGCCCCGTGACCGATCCCCGCGAGGCGAGTATTCCCGCCTCGGCGCTGGCGGCGCGCAACAGCCCCGAGCTGCGGCAATCCGTCGGTCCGCGTCAGTCGTCGAGCACCGCGGACACGCGCGACGACGAGGAACGTTCGACCGTGCAAGGCCGCGGCCGCAGCGGCGGGACGTCCGCGCCGAAACCGCGCCGCAAAGCTCCGGAAGGGGACGGAGAAGGCGATCGCGGCAACACCGTCGACGTGACGGTCTAAAGCACGCGGCAGGCTTCTTCGAACGGCAGCCGCGGCGAGCGCTCAAACAGCTTCGCCGGATCGCCATAGCCGAGATTGCACAGAAAATTCGACTTCAAGTCCTGGCCGGCGAAGAACTCGGCGTCCACTTTCGCGTTGTTGAAACCCGACATCGGCCCGCAATCGAGACCGACGGCGCGCGCCGCGACGATCATGTAGGCGCCCTGCAGGCTGCCGTTGCGGAACGCGGTCTCCCGGGCGACGGTCTCACTGCCGGTAAACCAGCTGCGGGCCGCCTGGTCGTGCGGGAACAGGCGCGGCAACAGGTCGTAGAATTTGAGGTCGTAGGCCACGATCGCCGTCACCGGTGCCGCCATCGTCTTGTCGCGGTTCCCGGAGCTGAGGGCCGGCGCCAGGCGTTCCTTTGCCTCTGTGGAGCGCAAGAACAGGATTCGCGCCGGCGAGCAGTTGGCACTGGTCGGGCCCCATTTCATCAGCTCATAAAGCCGGCGCAGCGTCTCATCGCCGACCGGCTTCGGCAGCCAGCCGTTATGGGTGCGGGCCTTGCGGAAGATCGCGTCGAGTGCTGCATCGTCGATCATGGACGGCTCTCTCCGTTGACGTCGATTATGATCCTGGGCGCAAGTATATCAGGCGTGATCGGCTCCGCATGATTCTCGAATTTCTGGAATGGCTCGCAACGCCCTGCCCGGCCGATCTGCGCAAGCTTGGCTACCGGACGGAGCTGATCGCCATCGGCGCCCGCCACCGGCGCTGCCGCGCCGCCTGGGCCGATCATCTGGCGCGCAGCCGCCGCGCCATCGAAACCGCGATCAACCGGGCCGCCGCCCGCCGCACCGCGATCGTGCTCGGCTCGGGGCGGCTGCTCGACGTGCCCCTGGCCAGGCTCGCGAAGACGTTTCAGCGCGTCGTTCTCGTGGATGCCGTGCATTCGCTTCCCGCCCGCCTGCAAGCGATGCGCCACCCCAATGTCGATCTCTGCGCCGCGGACGTTACCGGCGTGCTCGCCGAGCTGCGCCGCCTGAAGCCGGGCGACGGCTTGCCGCCGGCGCGGTCGTTCGCGCCGATCCACGCCGCCGATGTCGACTTGGTGGTTTCCCTTAACCTGCTGTCACAGCTGGGCGTGCTGCCGGTGGAATGGATCGAACGGCGGCTCGGTCCTGGCGCCGAGACGAAAGCGGAGGCGTTCGCCGCCGCCCTCACCCGGGCTCATCTGGACGATCTCGGACGCTGCCGGGCGACGGTGTGCCTCATCGCCGACGTCGAATGGCGGCATGTCGGTCCTAACGGGGAGATCCGCGAGCGGGCGAGCTCGATCCATGGCGTGGCCCCGCCGACGCCGGCCGAGGACTGGATCTGGCCGATCGCGCCGGCGCCGGAAATCGATCCGCTGATCAGCGAGCACCGGCGGGTGATCGTCGCCTATGATCCCGGGAAAAGCCGCGCCATCCCCGGCGACTAGCTTACACCGTTCATGCTTTCTTGAGGCTGAACACTGATAGTCCGGTCACGAGGCCGCACTAACGGGGGGCGTCGTTGAGTCGCGTTCGGGCGCTCCGCGCACGCACACATATCTTTCTGTGGACGATCGCCTGCATCCTTCCGATGCTGGGCGGCGCCCTGTTCGCGACCTGGCGGCGCGCGGCGAATACGGCCCGGGCAACGTCGAAGCCCTGGTCCGCATACGGCTCACACGCCAGCTGCTCGGGAGACCGGAGAAGTTCGATCACACCAACAAAGACGGACGGGTCGTCGACGTCCGGTTCCTGCCGCTCGCGGGCGGCGGTTTCGTCACGACGCGGACCGACATCACGGAACGCCGCCGCCGCGAGCTCGAGGTGGAGCAGGAGCGCGAGCGCCTCGAGCGTCATGCCGTCGAGCTGACAACGGCGCGCATGGAAGCCGAGAGCGCGCGGGCCGCCGCCGATGCCGCGAACGCCGCAAAGTCGTTCTTCCTCGCCAATATGAGCCACGAGCTGCGCACGCCGTTGAACGCCATTCTTGGCTTTTCGGAGCTGATCGCCTCCGGCCGGATGGGCCCGCTCGACGCGCGCTATCAGCAGTACGGCCGCGACGTCAATGTCTCGGGCCAGCATCTGCTGCGGCTGATCAACGACCTGCCGGACCAGTCGCGGACCGAAATCGGCCAGCTCGAGCTGCACGACGAGCTGTTTGCCGTGGACGAGGTCGTCGAGGAATGCCGCCGCCTGCTGGCGGTCAAGGCGGAGGACTGCGGCATCGTCATGACCGCGGGCGCCGCCCCGACGCTTCCCCGGCTGCACGCAGATCGA
The DNA here is from genome assembly GCA_036394195.1 of Alphaproteobacteria bacterium. Taxonomy (GTDB): domain Bacteria; phylum Pseudomonadota; class Alphaproteobacteria; order CACIAM-22H2; family CACIAM-22H2; genus DATJPD01. The sequence continues at coordinate 4,621 of DASWFO010000333.1, forward strand.
GGGCGCATCACGCAGATCCTGCTCAACCTGATCTCGAATGCGATCAAGTTCACGCATCCGGGCGGCTGGGTGCGGGTAACGGCCCGTCGCGCGGACGACGGCGGGCTGGCCATCGTGGTCGCGGACAGCGGGATCGGCATCCGGCCCGAAGACATTACGGCCGCCCTGGAGCCGTTTCGTCAGATCGAGAATTCGCTGACCCGACGCTACGAGGGCGCCGGCCTCGGTCTGTCGCTCGCCAAAACGCTCACCGAGATGCACGGCGGGCGCTTCGAGCTCGACAGCGAAGTCGGAAAGGGCACCGTCGCCACCGTCTGGCTGCCCGCGGCCCGGCTCAAATCCGCGGCCCAAGAAGCCAAGCAGGTCGCCGACTCATAGTCCGTCATTGCGCGGCCGGATAAAGTCCCGCCAGCCGCGCCTTGTGCACCAGCAGCGCGTGAACGGTTTCGATCGTCGGCACCGGGACGCCGGCGAGGCGCGCCATTTCGAGCGGCGCCGACAGGAACGTGTCGATCTCCAGCGGCCGGCCCTTCTCCAGATCCTGCAGCATGGAGGTCTTGAAGTCGCCCAGCTTGGCGCCGAGCTCGATGCGCTGCTCGACCGTCATGCCGGGATCGAGGCCGAACTTCGCCCCGACCGCGATCGCCTCCTCGATCATGTCGCTGCAGACCTTTCGTCCCTGCGGGTCGCGCGCCATCGCGAGCAGGGTGCTCCCGGCCAAGGCACTGATCGGCCCCATGCTCATGTTGCCCAGGAACTTCATCCAGATGTCCTGCTGGATGCGCGGGCTGAGCTCGGTCTTCAGCCCCGCGGCGTTGAACGCGGCCACGAGGGCGCGGCTGCGCGGCGATTCGCCGCCCGCCGGCTCGCCGACGATGAAGAGATTGCCGGATGAGTGCCGGATCACGCCGGGTTCCGGCACCGAACAGCCGACATGGACGACGCAGCCGAGGATGCGCCTCGTCTCGAGCCCGGCGGTGAGCGCTCCGTCGGGGTCAACGCTGGTCAGCGCGCGGCCCGCATGCGGGCCGCCGATGCCGTGGAAGAACCACCACGGAATGCCGTTCATCGCGAACACCACCGCAGTGTCGGCGCGCAGGAGCGGTGCGATCGCGCCGACGACGCCCGGCAGCGCCGGCGCCTTGACGCCGACCACGACGAAATCCTGCGTCCCCAGATCGTGTGGCCGGTCCGAGGCGCGCGGCCGGGTTTTCACGACGCGCCCTCCGGTCTCCACCGTAAGCCCGCGGGCGCGGATCGCGTCGAGATGCGGGCCGCGCGCCACGAGGCTGACCTCGTGCCCGGCTTCGGCGCACAACCCGCCGATCAGGCCGCCGATCGCGCCGGCGCCGAAAACGCATACACGCATGGATGGAACCTCGTTGATTGCTCCCGCGCATAGCACAGGACGGCGCCAGCGTCATCGAGGCTCACTTCGCCTCCGCCAGCCGCTTCAGCAGCGCCTGTGCCGCCGCGGGGTTGCGTTCCTTGGCGCCGCTGATGAAATACACGAAGCAATCGCGGCCGCCCTTCCGCTCCAGAACATCGGGATGGATATGCTTGGCATCTTTCGGGGCGACGCCGGCCGACCAGGTGCCAAACCGCTCCACCCAGGTGCTGATGGCCTGACGCGGATAGCCCGAGGGCTCGCCGGCCGCCGAGCGTTCCAGCCGCGCGTACACGAAGTCGCCGGTCAGGTCGTAGTTCGCCGGATAGTCCTCATCGTCGACAAAGGCGAGCGCCACCTTGGCCTTGCGCAGCATCTCGACAAAGCGCGGCGTGGCGAAGGTCTCGTGCCGGACCTCGACCACGTGCCGCAAGGAGACGCCGTCGCGTTCGTGAGGGAGCAGGCTTAGGAACGCCGCGAAATCCGCCTCGTCGAGGCGCTTGGTCCCGGCGAACTGCCAGAGGATCGGTCCAAGCTTCTCCTTGAGCTCGAGGATGCCGCTGCCGACGAACCGCTCGACCGCCGGCCCGACCTCGGCCAGCACGCGGCGGAACGTCGCGATCCGCGGTCCCTTCAGAGAGAAGACGAACCCGGCGGGCGTCTCGCCGTACCAGCGCCGGAAGGTGGCCGGCTTCTGCGGACCGTAGAACGTCGCGTTGATCTCGATCGAGGTGACGTGACGGCTGGCATAGGCGAGCTCGTCCTTGCGCGGCAGATCGGGCGGATAGAAGACGCCGCGCCACGGCGGGAACAACCAGCCGCCGATTCCAACCTTGATGTCAGCCATTGTCAGCTCCTCGCCCGATCCCGTTGCGTAGCGCAATCCCTTTGGCCGCGCCAGACACGATCCGGTTTGCCGTCCGGGCGAGCGCCGCCTAATCTTAGCCGCATGTTGAGCGACACGGCGTCTCCGGTCGCGGTGGGCGATGTGTATTGCGTCACCGCGCACCCTTATATCCGCTGGACCGTGGTCGCGGTGAAGCCGCGGCCGGATGGCGAGGCGGAGGTTGTTCTGCAGAGCTCCGCGGATCCCGCCGTCAATCGGACCGTGGGGGCTGCCGTGTTGCACAATCCGCTGCGGTTCACGCGCGTCGCGGCCGAATGAGGGCCGCGGCGCGTCTCGACGGGAACTGCGCGGGCGCGGCGGTGTTGAGTTTCTACTTTGACAACGTCGTACCGCTTCGCTACTCAGGTCATCAATGATTGAACTATTGTTGCTGCTCGCTGCGGCGCCAACGCCCGCGATGATCGCCGAAGCCCCCGCCCATGAGACGGCTCATGACGCCGACGGTGGCGCGGCCGCGTCGCACCGGGCAAGCGACGACACCGATGTCAGCCCCATGCTGTGGACGGTGAGCGACACAGCACCGGCGCCGGCGGCGCCCTCGGCCAAGGGCACGCCGCGACAGACGCTTGGTCCTCACCTCACGCGCAGCAATGAGCATTACAAGAGCCATGGCCGCGACATCCTGATCGAGGTGTTGCGTCCGGACGACGACCGCCAACGGCCCGCGGTGCTCATCCTGCATGGCGCCAGCGGCATCGGCGACGGCGCGTTCTATCGTGGTGCCGCGGAAATCTTCGCCGACCGCGGATACGTGACGTTCCTCCCGCATTACCTGCCGGCCCTCGATCAGCGCCGCGCCAAGACTAAGGAAGCGACGGCGCCCAACCGTGCTGAAGCCATGGAATACGAGAGCATTCGCGCCGGCTTCTCGACGCAAGACCGGATTTTGCGCGACGCGCTCGATTACATGTCGACGAGCCGCTACGTCGATTCCGGGCGGATCGGGATCTTCGGCCTGTCGCTCGGCGGCTTCCACGCTCTGAACCTCTCGTCGTACGACTACCGGATCGCGGCCGTCGTGGACATGGCGGGTGCTTTGCGCGGCAATGCGATGCCGGAGACCAACCACTTAGCGCCGACCTTGGCGCTGCACGGCGCCCGCGATGCGACCGTGCCGGTATCGCGGGCCCGCTCGCTCGCCGAGTATCTGAAGCGGCTCGGCGTACCGCATGAGCTGGTGGTCTATCCGGACCAAGGACATTTCTTCCGCGGCAAGGCGCAACAGGACGCGCTGGCACGGTCCGCCGCGTTCCTCGGCACTTATCTGACGCCCTCGGACACCAGCCGCGCCGCGCGGTCGCGCGACGGTGTCGAATAGCGCCTCGCCGCGACAGCAGGTCCTGATCGTCGGCGCGGGCCCGGTCGGGCTCACCACGGCGCTGGGCCTCGCACAAGCCGGCATTCCGGTGACGGTGATCGAGCAGGAGCCAGCGCTGACGACCGATCTCCGCGCCGGCACCTTCCATCCGCCGACCCTCGAAGCCCTGGCGCCGCTCGGCGTCACCGAGCAATTCCTCAAGATCGGACTCCAGGTACCGCGCTGGCAGATCCGCGACCGGCACAGCGGGGTCATCGCCGAGTTCGATCTCGGAGCGATCGCCGACGTCACGCCGTATCCCTATCGGTTCCATTGCGAGCAGTTCAAGCTGACGCCGATCCTGCTCGACCGGCTGCGCCAGCATCCGCATGCGACGGTGCGCTTCTCCGTGGCGTTCGAAGGCTTGTGCCAGACCGCCGACGGGGTGGTCGCCACGGTCGCCGGCCCGGCGGGCCGCGAGGAGATCCGGGCCGCCTACGTCGTCGGCGCCGACGGCGGCCGCAGCGTCGTCCGCAAATCGATGGCCGTCGATTTCCCGGGCTACACCTGGCCCGAACGGTTCCTCGTCGCGGGGACCCGCTTCGACCTCGGTGCCCACGGGTTCACGCCGAACGCGTATGTCGCCGACCCCGTCGAATTCTGCGCCATCTTCAAGATGCCGTACGACCAGCCCGGTGGGCTGTGGCGCGTGCTCTTCCCGACCGATGCGAACGTGCCAGAGGAAGAGGTTTTGCGCGACGACAATGTCGAGCGCCTGCTGCAGGGGCTACTGCCGAAACCCGGCCGCTACGAGGTGCTGCACAAGGGTACCTATCGGGTGCACCAGCGGGTCGCCTCGACGTTCCGCGTCGGCCGCGTGCTGCTGGCCGGCGACGCGGCCCATCTCAACAATCCGCTGGGCGCCATGGGCCTGAACAGCGGCATTCACGATGCGGCCAATCTCTACCCGAAGCTGGCCGCCGTGATGCGGGGCGAAGCGGATGAGACACTGCTCGATGCGTATGTGCGCCAGCGCCGCACCATCACCATCGAGTTCGTCCAGGAGATCTCGATCCGCAACAAGCGGCTGCTCGAGGAGCGCGACCCGGCCGTGCGCGCCGAGCGTCTCGAGGAGGTTCGCCGCACCGCCGCCGACCTTGGGCTGGCGCGGGAGTTCCTGCTCAAGAGCTCGATGATCGCTGCCGTGCGCCGGGCCGCCGCCATCCTCTAGAGCAAACGCCGGTTAGGTGAGGAGCCCCCTCCCCCATCAGAATGGGTGGCGAGGAAAACCTTTTTTAAAGGTCGCTGTGAGCGGCCTGCCACGGCGCCGCCACAATGGTGCCGCAATAAATCGCCGCTCATGGAGAGCTTGGCGACACCTCCCGGACATCCGATATTTCAGTCATGAACCCTTTAGGTGCGATGGGCCTCACGGTCGACGACGGAGCGGCACTTCGCCGCGCCGTGCGCCTTCTGGAGAGCCCGACCCTGGCAGCGCGGGTGACGGCCGCGGTCGGCAAGCCGCTTCAGTACGCGATCGAGGCCCTGCCCACCGGCAGCTCGCGGATCATCACCAACGCCACGCGCTCGGCGCTTCACAAAGCGCTCACGATCGCCGCCTCGAGTCTCGACACGGGCCGCTCCGCTGCGTCCGAGCGCGTTCACATGGCGGCCGTCATGGCCGCGGGCCTCATCGGCGGCGCGTTCGGATTGCCGGCGCTCATGATCGAGCTGCCGACCACCACCGTGGTCATGCTGCGCTCCATCCTGGATATCGCGCGCAGCGAAGGCGAGGATCTCGACGATCACGAGACGCGCCTGTCCTGCATGGAGGTGTTCGCGCTGGGCGCACCGGCCGCCAACGACGACACGGCGGAGAGCGCCTATTTCACCATGCGCTCCGCCCTGGCCACAGCCGTGACCGAGGCCGCGGCCCATGTGTCGCGGCACGGCCTCGCCAGCGGCAGCGCGCCGGTCCTGGTGAAATTTCTCTCGAAGGTTGGAGCGCGGTTTGGTGTGGTCGTGTCCGAGAAAGTCGCCGTCCAAGCCGTCCCCGTCATCGGCGCCATCGGCGGCGCCGGCATCAACGGGCTGTTCATGAAGCACTTTCAGGATGTGGCCCGCGGGCACTTCATCATCCGGCGGCTCGAGCGCGATTACGGGCGAACCGTGGTCCGCGCCGCCTATGAAAGAACCCTGAACGCTACGCCGGAAAGACGGAGCCAGCCTCTGTGAGGATCGCGCTCATCGGGATGTCGTGCGGCTGGGGATGGATGGTCGCCAGCCGCGACATCTCGAAGCCGAGGCCGATCGCCGTAGGCTTCTTCGCGAAGGACGCGATGGTCCGGTCGTAATAGCCGCCGCCATAGCCCAGCCGATATCCGGCCGCATCGAAGCCGACCAGCGGCACCAGCAGCAGCTCCGGTTCGAGGAGGTTCCGCTCCATCGGCACCGGGATGCTGTACACGCCGGGCTCGAGCACCGTCCCCGGGGCCCAGCGCCGGAACTCGAGCGGCGTCTTCGGCTGGACCACCGCCGGCAGCGCCGCCGTCATGCCGCCCGCGATCAAATCACGGACCAGCGGCCGCGCGTCGAATTCGCCGCGGAACGGCCAATAGAAGCCGACGGTCTTGACGCCGAGGCCGGGCAGCATCCGGCGCAGCTCGGCGTCGATGGGGTGGCTCCACTCAGCGCGCAGCGCCGGGCCGGCGTCGACGCGGCGGCGGATCAACCTCTCGCGCGTCGCTTTCCGCCACTGGCGAACCTCCGGCCAGCTTGGATCGGTGGGGAGATCGGTCGGCATCAGGCCCGGCGACGGATCAGGCGGCTGCTGGCCGATCCCATCGCGGCGTTCGCGAGGACGGCGAGTCCGAAGGTGATGAGCAGCACCGCATACATGTCGGCGACATGGAAGAAATTGTAATGCTGGATGGCGAGATGTCCGAGCCCGGCCTTGGAGAATTTTATCTCGGCCAGCAGCACGCCGATGACGGCCACGCCCAGCCCGAGCCGCATGCCGGTGATCGCGGGCTCGACCAGCGACGGGAGATAGATCTTGCGCACGATCTGCCAGCCCGACGCGTTGAAGCTGCGCGCGACCCGCACCAGCACCGGATTGACCCCCTTCATGCCGCCGGCCACCGCGACGACCATCGGAAAGAACGCCGACAACCCGCCCATGGCGATCTTCGAACCCGCATCGACGCCGAACAGGAGCATCAGGATCGGCAGGAAGATGATCTTCGGCGTGGCGGCCAGGCCCTGAACATAAGGCGCCGCGGCGGCATCGGCGAAGCGGCGCGCGCCGAGCAGGATGCCGACGAAGGCTCCGGCCGCGGTTCCGACGGCGAAGCCGATCACCACCTCGTATCCCGTCAGCGCCACATTGCCGTAAAAGGCGGGGTCCGCCAGTTGATGCGCCATCGACGCCAGCACGGCCAGCGACGACGGCACGATGCCTTCGTAGACCAGGCCGGAGCGCGCCACGATCTCCCACGCCGCCCAGATCGCCAGGATCGTGGCGACGCGGACCAGCATGACGGCCCCGGCGCCAGGGCGCTTCATCGTCCCCCCAACCACCGTTCGAGCCGCCCGGTCAGCAGGTAGAACACCACGCTGGTGACGATGACGCAGATATTGGCCGCGTACATCGCCGGGATCTCGTAGCGGTCGTACATGTCGCCGACGAGGTAGCCGAGACCGCCGAGATTGGCGAGAAACTCGATGCCGACGACGTTGATCATCGCGTAGATCAGGCACAGGCGCAGCCCGGTGAAGATCGACGGCCGGGCCGCCGGCAGAAGCACCTTGCGCAGGATCGCGGCGTCGTCGGCGCCGAACGACCGGGCGACATTGATCAGCACCGGCGGCACGGACAGAAAGCCCTCGCGAGTCTTGAGCACGATCGGGATCGCGCCGACGACGAAGCCCATCGCGATGCCGACCATGATCGAGCGGCCGAAGATGACGAGGAACATCGGATAGAGCAGCACCATCGGTGCCGAGAACAAGGCGCCGATCCAGCTCTCATAGGCGCGTCCGAGCAGCGGCCGCCGGTAGAGCAGATAGCCGACCGGAATGCCGACAAGGGCGGCGAGCGCCGACGCCGCGAAGGTGGCGGCAAAGGTCAGCCCGAACGCCACCGCAAGATCCTCGCCGCCCAGCAGCTCGGAAAACGCGGCGACGATCTGGGTCGGCGGCGAGACGACGAAGCCCGAGATCCAGCCGGCGCCGATCGCGCCCTGGAGGACGGCCGCGAGGACAAGCACCGTCGCGAGGCCGGCGATGGCCGGCCCCCAGGCCCTTGCCCCCATGGTCCTTGCCAGGGCGTTCATGACCGGCGCCGTCGAACCTACTTCAGCAGCTCCGCCATTGGCCGCAGTAGCTCGCGCTGCTGGTCTTCGGAGAGCGGCTTCTCCAGCCGCTTGGTCTCGACCGCCTCGCGCATGGTGGCGTCGAGATCGCTCACCTTGTCGAGGGCGACGGCCGACTTGGGCACGAGCTTGCGCACGTCGTCGACGATCTCCGGCTTCACGCCGGCGAACTTGCCGTACGCGTCGCGGATTTCGCTGTTGCTATAGGCCCAATCGATGCTCTTCTGATAGGCGACTAGGAACCGGCGCAGCACGTCGCGGCGGGTGTTCAGCAGGTTGGCGTTGGTGATGTTGACGCGGACTGTCTGCGTCGCCGCCCCGGGCGCATCGTTGCCGACCGCGATGATGCGCAGCTTGCCCTCCTTCACCAGGTCCAGCGAGCTCGGCACGGCCGTCCAGCCGACGTCGATCTGCCCGGACATGACCTGGGTCAAGGTCGCCGGCGCCCCGCCGGTCGAGACGAGCTTCGCGTTCGTACCCGATTTCTTGACCAGGGCCGCGGCCACCTGGTTGCTCGACGATCCGGGCCGCGAGAACGAGACGGTCCTGCCTTCGAGGTCCTTGAGGCTCTTGATCGGGCTGTCGGCGCGCACATACCAGAAAAGGTCGGCGGCCCCCGTCATCTCGGCGCTCAGCAGCACGATCGGAGCCCCCTTGGCGTAGGCGCTCAGCACGCCGAGCAATCCGGTGGCGGTCCCGATATCGAAGCTGCCGGTGATGACCGCCTGCTGGGTCTCAGCGCCGCCGTCGGTCCACTGGATATCGAGATCGATGCCCTGCTCCTTGAAGAAGCCCTTGTCCTGGCCAAGCGGCAGGAAAGCGGTGTCCCAGAACCCCTTCTGCGGAGCGGCGATCTTGAGATGATCCGCCGCCGCGGCGGGCCTGGCGCCGAGCCATGGGATCACAACCGCCGCCGCGAGGGCGGCCATGCGCGAGAACCGGATCATTGTCTCCTCCCTAGTCCGTTGGTCGTAAGACGTCGGTGCAGGGGCGACGTCAGTGCAGGGCTTCAGCCTCGGTCAACCCGCGGCTCGCCTCTTCCCGGAGATCCTGCCACAGCATGCCAACGTAGCGGCCAAATTCAGCGCTCGCAATCAACGCCGAATCGCGCGGCCGCGGCAGGTCGATGTCGATGATGCGCTTGATGCGCCCCGGCCGGTAGGTCATCACCGCGACGCGGTCGCTGAGCTGCACCGCCTCGGTGATGTTGTGGGTGATGAGCAGCGTCGTCTGCTTCAGCTCGCGCCAGATCTGCAGGATCTTGTCGCCGAGCAGGATACGCGTCTGCTCGTCCAGCGCCGCGAACGGCTCGTCCATCAGCAGGATGCGCGGCTCGGCCGCCAGCGTGCGCGCGATCGCGGTGCGCTGGCGCATCCCGCCGGACAACTCGTCCGGATAGCGCGCCTCGAACCCGTCGAGGCCGACCAGGTGGATGAAGTGGCGCGCCCGCTTGTCGCGCTGAGGCCGGGCCATGCCGGCGAGCTCGAGCGGAAACGCGACATTGTCGAGCACGGTCCGCCAGGGAAAGGTCGACTCCTCCTGGAAGACCATGCCGATGTCGCGATGCGAGCCGCTCACCGCATGATCGTCGATCCGCACGGTGCCCGCGTCGCCGGCGAGCAGGCCGCCGATGATCTGGAACAGGGTCGACTTGCCGCAGCCGCTGGGGCCGATCACCGAGACGAACTCGCCCTCGCGCACGTCGACCGAGACGCCGTCGAGCGCCGTGACACTCCCGCCGTCGCTGGCGGTGAAAGTCTTCGAGACGCCCTCGACCTTGAGAACGACCGAACCCATCCGCCGCCTGCGTCCGCTTAAGGTTTCGACACGCGCGTCATCGCCGACGTCGTGCCCGGGTCGTAACCGGTGGCGACGCGCAGGTCGATCAGGCACGGCTTGCCGCCACGGACCGCCGCCACGCCCTCGCGCAGCGCGGCCACAAGCTTCTTGGGATCCTCGACCGGGCCGATGCCGACGCAGCCCTGGGCGCGCGCCATCGCGGCGAGGTCGATATCCGGCTCGCGGATCTGCTGGCCGATCCAGCGGTTCGCCACCGGGCGGCTGCGCTCCTTGGCCACGCGCTCCTGATGCAGCTCGTCGTTGAAGAACGAGCGGTTGTTGGCGACGATGATGAGCAACGGGATCTCATAATGCGCTGCGGTCCACAGCGCGGTGTTGCCCATGAGGAAATCGCCGTCGCCGATCATCGCGACCGGCAGGCGGCCGCTGCCGCGCAAGGCCAGCGCCGCCCCCACGGCGTTGCCGGGACCCGCGCCAACGCCGCCGCCGCCGTCGCCGCCGAGATAGTCGAGCGGATGATGGAAGTGCCACAGATGGCCGCTCCAGCTGAGCGGCACGCGGATCACGCAGGCCTCGGCGCCGCCGAGGGCCTCCTTCAGCGCCGCCGCCATCATCGGCACCTCGATGACCTTCGCCGTATCCAGGGTGCTGAGCGCCGGCGGACTCTGGCGCGCCGGGGCGGCCGGCAGCGCCGGGGCCGTGGGGCGCAGCGCTTTCACCGCCGCGAGCAGCGGCGGGACCGCGACGTCAGGCTCGGTGAGAAGATGCAGATCGACCGGCGGCAGCGCCTGGTAGTCCATGCTCCAGCCGTTATGGATGTACTGGTCGACCGACGCCTGGATGATCTTGGCGGCGATCGGCTTGCCGGCATAAGCGCTTTTCAACGCGCCCGCGAGGTCCACCCAGTCGAGGCTGAGGATCACGTCGGCCGTGGCGATGGTCTCGTTGGTGGCCGCCGAGCCCAGGTTGCCGGGGGCAGTGGCGTGCAGCGGATGGTCGGTCGGGAAGGCCGCCGCGGTCTTCAGCGACGTCACGACCTTGGCGCCGAGCGCCTCGGCGAGCTGGACGCGGCGCTCCCAAGCGCCCGGGTCGCGCGACACGCGACCGGCCAGGATCAGCGGCCGCTTGGCATTGACCAGCATGTCGGCCGCGCGACGCGCGGTCTCGGGAGCGATCGTCGGCGGTGACGGTGGAGCATAACGCTCCATCGCCGCGGGCGGCGGCATTTCGGAAATCGCCTCTTCCTGCACCGCGGCGTCAAGGTTGATGTAAACCGGACCGCGGGGCGGCGTGCGCGCAATGATATTGGCGCGCAGCAGCGCCTCCTGGGCGGCGCCGACCGAGGCCGGCTGGTCGTCCCACTTGGTGTAATTGCGGATCAGGGCGCCCTGGTCGCGCGCGGTGTGAATCCAGTCGATCCACGGCCGGCGCTTGCTCGCATCGACCGGGCCGGTGGCCCCCAGGAGCACCAGCGGCAGGCGGTCGCACCAGATGTTGAAGATCGCCATGGTCGCGTGCATGAGGCCGACATTGCTGTGGACGATCGCCGCCATTGGCTGCTCGGTGACTTTGGCATAGCCGTGGGCGATGGCGACCGCGCTTTCCTCATGCAGGCACAGCAGCATCTGCGGCTTTTCGTTGCCGAGATAATTGACCAGGCTGTCATGCAGGCCGCGGTAGCTGGCGCCGGGATTCAGCGCCACATAGGGAATGTCGAGCTGACGCAAGGCGGCGGCGACGCCGTCGCTGCCCCAGGCCGTGTTCGACGTGGCTTCGCCGAGGACCGGCCGATCGATGGGCCGGCCGGATTGTCCAGATCGTGTGCTCACAACTCCCCCTTACTTCTTTTAAACTCAGCCAATCGAAATATGGCACGGCGGCGCACGGCCGCCTATCCTGGAAGTAAGCCGACCATCCAGCGTTCCGAGGGGAAGAATGGCAACCAAGCGCAAACCGAAGCACCGCAAATCCAAGCCGGCCGCCGCACTGAAGGCCAGCCGCGCCACCACGAGCAGCCGTCCGGCGGCCGCGGACCCGGCTCGCGGCGACGGAGCGCCGCCGCGGGTCTCGCTCACCGTGGCGATGACCGACTACGACCACGTGCGCGACTTCACGACCGGCCGGGTGCGTGCCGAGGGGATCGACGTCAATTTCCTGACCCTCAGCATCGAGGAGATCTTCTTCCGGTTCTCCAAGTTCCGGGAATGGGACGTGTCCGAGTTCTCGATGGGCAAATACGTCTCGCTGGTGTCGCAGAACGATAAGTCCCTGGTCGCCATCCCCGTCTTTCCGTCGCGCGTTTTCCGCATCCAGTCGCTGTACGTCCGCGCCGACGGCCCCGTGAAGTTGCCCGCCGATCTGAAAGGCCGCCGCATCGGATTGCCGGAGTGGGCGCAGACCGCCTCGGTCTACACCCGCGGCTATCTCGTTCACGAATGCGGGCTCAAGCTGCAGGACATCGAATGGCATCAGGCCGGCGTCAACCAGCCGGGCCGGCGCGAAAAGGTGGAGCTGAAGCTTCCGGAGGGCGTGCGCTATCGACCCAGGCCGGACAAGAGCCTGGACGGCATGCTGCTGTCCGGTGAGATCGACGCCGTGATGTCGGCGCATCCGCCGGACTCATTCGAGCATGGCGACCCGCGCGTCGTGCGCCTGGTCCCCGAGTTCCGGGCGGCCGAAGAGGCCTATTTCCGCAAGACCGGCATTTTCCCGATCATGCACGTGGTGGCGATCAAGCGCGAAGTCTTCGATCGGGCGCCGTGGATCGCGGTCAACCTGTTCAACGCCTTCGAGGAGGCGAAGAACCGCAGCGTCGCCCGCGTGCTCGACAGCACGGCGGCGCGCGTGCCGATCCCGTGGGGCTTCTCGTACGCCGAGGACGCGCGCAAGCTGTTCGGCGAGGACTTCTACCCCTACGGCCTGGAGCCGAACCGCCCGACACTCGAGGCGTTCCTGCGCTTTGCCCACGAGCAGGGCGTCTGCCACCGGCTGGTGAAGCCCGAGGAGCTGTTCCCGCCGCAGGTGCACGCGTCGTTCAAGGTTTAGATCACCCGCCCAGGAACGCACGCTCGAGATCGGGATCGCCGCGCAACGCCGCAGCCGGCCCTTCGCGGACGATCTTCCCCAGACGCAGCAGGTAGGCGCGGTCGGCGATGGCGAGCGCCTTGGCGGCGTTCTGCTCGGCGACCAGCACGGCGGCACCGCGGCTGACGATGCGGCGGAGGCCGCCCAGGATCGTTTCGCTCGCCTGCGGCGACAGGCCGAGCGACGGCTCGTCGAGCAGGATGAGCTTCGGCTCGGTCATCAGGGCCCGGCCGATGGCCAGCATCTGCTGCTCGCCGCCGGAGAGCTGGCCGGCCGGCGTGTTCGCCCGCGCGACCAAGGCGGGGAACAGCACATAGATCTCGTCCAGCCGCTCCACGCCGCGGCGCCGCGCGACCTCGAGGTTCTCGTGCACCGTCATGCGCGGGAACACGCGCCGCCCTTCCGGGCAATACGCCACACCCTGCCGGCTGCGCTCGAACGGCGGCAACGGCGCCAGCGAGGCGCCGTCGAGCCGGATCTCACCGCGCGAAGCGGCAAAGCCCATGATCGCGCGCAGCAGGCTCGATTTCCCGGCGCCGTTGGCGCCGAGCAGGGCCACCACTTCACCGGCCGCGGCCTGCAGCGACACGTCGTCGAGCGCCTGCGCCACCGACAGGCCTTCGATGTGGAGCCGCGGCGTCACGAGACGGCCTCCGTCCGCCCGAGATAGGCCTCGATCACCCGCTTATGCGCGCGGACTTTCTCCGGCGGGCCGTGCGCGATGACGCGGCCGCCGTCCAGGCACACCATGCGGTCCGCGAGATTGGTGAGGAACGGCATGTTGTGCTCGATGATAAGGAGCGTAAGGCCGTCGCGCTTCAACCGCCGCAGGTGATCGGCCAGATCGGCCTGCTCGGCGTCGCTGAGGCCCGCCGCCGGCTCGTCGAGGAACAGCAGGGCCGGTTGAAGCGCCAGCGCGCGGGCGATCTCGATCCGGCGCTGCACGCTTTGGGGCAGCCTGCCGACCGGCGCCATGGCGATGTCGGCCAGCCCGAGCCGGTCGAGCACGGCCATGGCGTGACGCCGCGCCTGGTCAAGGCTTTCCCCCGAGCGCGCGACGGCCACGTTGTCGATCGCCGCCATGTCGTCGACGAGGCAGAGGTTCTGAAACGTGCGCGCGACGCCCAGGCGCGCGATCTTGAACGGCGGCAGCCGGGTCAGGACGCGCAGACCGAAGCAGATCTCGCCGCTGTCGCAGCGCTCGAGGCCGGTCGCGATGTTGACCAGGGTCGTCTTGCCCGAGCCGTTCGGCCCGATCAGCCCCAGGATCTCGCCGGGGTGGATCTCGAAGGTGACGTCCTGCAACGCCTGTACGCCGCCGAAAGATTTGCAGAGGTCGCGAACTTCGAGGAGCGGGTCCGAGGGCTGAAGCTGCGCCGGTACCAGCGCCGGCAAGGCGGCCGGCTTCGGCGCCGGGGGCAGCGGCTCCGGCACCACAAGCTGTCGCAGCCGCGCCAGCGCTCCGATCAGGCCGTCCGGTGCGGCGACGATCATGATCAGCAGGCCGGCGCCGTAGGCGATGAGATAATATTTATCCAGCGGGCGAAACCACTCCGGCAGGTAGACCAGCAGGAGCGCCCCGGCGAACGCGCCGGCAATCCGAGTCGCCCCGCCGATCACGGTCATCGCCAGGCACGTGACCATCACCTGGAATTCGAACACATCGGGCGAGACGACGCGGTTCATGTGCACGAACAACGCCCCGGCGGCGCCCGCATAGGCGGCGCTGAGCACGAACGCCGCGAGCCGGTAGCGGCCGATATCGAGCCCGATGGCGTCCGCGGCGGGCGGCGCCTGGCGCACCAGCCGGAAGCCGAGCCCGAGCCGGCCGCGCAACAGGCCCCAGGCGAGTGCCGCACCGAATGCCGCCAGCGACCAGACGAGGATCAGGCTCGGCCAGCCGCGCGCGACCGAGGTGCCGAAGATCGTCATCAGCGGAATGCCGGACAGGCCGTTGGCGCCGCCGGTGACCGGCACCCATTCCCGGCAGACCAGCAACAGCACCTGCGCGATGCCCAAGGTGGCCAGCGCAAAGTAGTGCGACTGCAGGCGCAGCACCGGTGCCGCAACGATCACCGCCAGCAACGCCGGGACGAGGATGGCCAGCGGCAACGTCGTCTCGAAGGTCAGGCCGTAGCGGACGGCCCCGATCGCGGCCACATAAGCGCCGAGCCCGAAAAAGCTCCCTTGCGTCAGGGCCAGCGCGCCGGCGTGGCCGAAGATGAACTGATAGCCCAGAACCAGCAGCGCATAGATGCCGGCCAGGGTGAACACGCGCAGGTCGTACGCCCCGGAAAAGACCAACGGCCAGGCGGCGAGGCCGAGCACCGCGCACGCCAGCGGAGCGCGAAGCCCCCGCGACAGCCAAGCGATCATGCGCGCCGCAAGACGGCTTCGCCGAACAGGCCGCGCGGACGGACGAACAGGACGCCGAGCAGAACGAAATAGAGGATGATCGTCGCCACGGTTTGCGAGAATAGCCAAGAGATCGGAAGATCGGGGACCAGCAGGGGCAGCGACGGGAAGACGACCTCGAACAGCGCGATCAACAGCGCGCCGACGACCGCACCCGGAATACTGCCCCAGCCGCCAATCGTGACGGCGATATAGGCCTTCAGCATGTAGTTGGTGCCATCGGCCGGCGTCACGAAGAACGAGTTGGCCAGCAGCAGCCCCGCCGCCCCGGCGAGCGCCGCACCCAGGGCAAAGGTCAGCGCGATCATCCGCGTCGTGTTGATGCCGATCGCCTCGGCCATTTCGCGGTCCTGCGCCGTCGCGCGGAGCTTCTGGCCGAGCCGGGTCCGGGTGAAGAGCAGATGCTGCGCCAGGATCAGGGCCGCGGCCACGGCGACGATCGCCACCGCCTGCAGGCTGAGCGTGACCGATCCGATCGTGACGGGCCGGCCGTCAAACAGCGGCGGGGCGGCGCGCGGCTCGGCGCCGAAGAGCGCGTTGGCGCCGTTCTGCAGCATGATCGCGACCGCGATGGTGGAGATAAAGACCGCGGTC
>DASWFO010000334.1:0-4891 GCA_036394195.1 Alphaproteobacteria bacterium
CCCGCCGGCAACAAGGCCGGAACCTCGCCCTCGGCCACTTGGTTCGATGACGGAAGCAGCATCCCCAGGCGCAGCCGCCAGCCAAAGCGGATCGGATCAAGCATGGTCACGTCTCCCACCGGTACACTCAGGTCGTCGCCATCCGTTCTTTCAGCGGCAGCGAATCGTCCGCACGCAGGATCACCCGGCGCGTCATCGTTCCCACGGCGATGGCTCCGATCAGGAGCAGGATGCCGGCGATGCCAAAGGCCCAGTCGTATGCGCCGAGGCCGGCGACGACGTACCCCGTGACGATCGGCGCCAGCAGGCCGCAGACGTTGCCGCTCAAGATCGTCAGGCTGATCGCCTTGCCGACGTCTCGTGGCCGCTGCACGAGGTCCGTCACGAGCGCGATATTGAGCGAGATGGCCGCATTGATGCCGCTGAGCGAGGCCGCGAACAGGGCGATGATCACGCCGGTGCCGGTGGCGAATGGCACGAACAGCACGACGGCCGAGAGCAGGACGCACCCGACCACGGACAAGCGCCGCTTACCGAGGAGCAGCGCTTCGCGATCCAGGAGGCGGTCGCTCAGGATGCCGAGCCCAATGCTGACAGGCACCGCGATCGCCCAGGGGATGGCCGTGTAGAGCCCGGTCGTCATAAGCGACAGTTGCTTGGTCGTCTGCAGATAGCTCGGGAGCCAGAACAGCAGGAGGTACAGCGTGTAGATGCCCGCGGCCTGCGCGATCATCGCGCCCCACATCGCCGGCGACCGCAACAGGTCCAATACCGCCCCAGGCCTGCCGCGGGCCGCGATGTCCTCATCCGCCCGTGCGCCGCGCTCGGCGATGATCAGGCGGCGCTCCTCGGGCGACAGCCAGGTGACCCTCTCCGGCCGGTCGAACCAGATAAGGTTGCAGACGAGCCAGACGAAACCCACCGCACCGAGCAGGATGAACGCGGCACGCCATCCCCACGCGCTCGTCACGCCGGCCACCAGGACCGCCCCGATCGCCGGGCCGATGAAGCTGCCGGCGCTATAGATGGTCGACGCCATGCCGCGCTCGCGGGCCGGCATCCACTCGCGGACGATCCGGCCGCACGACGGGATCGACGTCGCCTCGCCGGCGCCCATCACCAGTCGGGTCAGGATCAGCGTCGAGAAACTCCATACGCCGGCAGTCGCCGCGATCGCCAGCGACCATAGCGCGATGCCGTAGGAGTTGATGGTCCGGCTGCTGAAGCGGTCCAGCATGATGCCGATGGGCAAGAGGAAAATCACGTAGCTCCACAGGAATGACGAGAAGAGATAGCCCATCTCGACCGGCGATAGCTTGAACTCGCCAGCGATCGTCTTCGCCACGACGGAAAGCGCGGATCGATCCATGTAGTTGATCATCACGAGCGTGATCATCAGGACGTAAATCCACCCGCGCCGATAGTGGCGCCGTCCCTGCGAGTCCGTAACGGGCGTGGCCATGATGTCCTCCCTTCTCCTGGCGATCCGGCGGCAGATCGCGATTTCCCCTTATTGAGGAATTATTGTGATAAGAGGAAATCAAGTCGTTCGGGGAGTCAACGGGAAGGGACCGTCGCCCGAAATGAGCGGCTAAATCCGTCCCCTGCACCCCTGCACCCTTGCACGGTTCTCCGCGTCATACGCTTTGCAGCCGGCGGTCTCGCAGACGCCGGAGATGCAGGCGCGCTTCGCCGAGATGGGCCTGATCCCGATCAACAACACGCCCGAGGAGGCGCGTGACCTGTTCCGCCGCGAGTTCCTGGTGTGGAAGGACGTGATCGAGAAGGCAGACATCCGGCTCGAGTAAGGTGGGGCTCGGATTGACAAAGTAGCTTCCGGTAGCTACCTTAATGATATGCGCGCGGTGGGCCTTAAGACACTGAAGAATAAGCTGAGCGAATATGTGCGGCTGGTCTCGGGCGGCGAGACGGTCCTGGTGACCGATCGCGACCGCGTTGTCGCTGAACTTGTTCCGCCGCAGGCTGGGCGAAGCGCGTTCGTCGGGGATGCCATGCTGGCCGACGCGGTGCGCCGGGGCTGGGTGACGCCGCCGGCCTTGGGCGCCGGCAGCGTCCCGCCGCGCAGGCCCGTCATGACGTTTCGCGACCTGATGACGGGGCTGGCCCAGGATCGCGACGACCGGTGATTTACGTCGACAGCTCGGTCGCGCTGGCCCACCTGCTGGCGGAGGATCGGTCACCGCCGGTCTCGTTCTGGGAAGGCGATCTCATCTCCAGCCGGCTCCTCGAATACGAGATTTGGACCCGTATACATGCTCGCAAGCTGGGGCCATCGCATGGGGATGACGTGCGAGAGCTGATTGGTCGCATGGCCATGATCGAACTGGCGCCGCCCGTGCTCGCGCGGGCGGTCGACCCATTCCCGGTGGCAGTGCGCACGCTCGATGCCTTACATCTGGCATCGCTCGAATTTCTGCGAGCCCGCGGCCAGACCATCGAGCTCGCGACGTACGATCAGCGTCTTGCTGCAGCGGCGCAGACACTGGCTATTAAACTGGCGGCGATCTAGAGACATCCCGGCCGGTTCATTCGATCTCGCCCGGCGTGAGGCGGGGCCGTCATCCGGTGATGTCGCCCCGAAACTTCGCCCGCCGCACCACGCCGTCCCGCGCCGTCTCGGCCAGGCGGCGCACGCGCTTCGCGTCGACGCCGACGAGGGCGCCCCGCCACTTCTTCACCCTCCCGGCGATGAACACGGCGTCGACATGGCCGGGGTTCGTCAGGTTCACGACCGCGCCCGCGGCGTTGTTCACCGGCCAGATGTCGAGGCTGTCGGTGCGCAGGAGGATGACGTCGGCGTCCTTGCCCGGACTGAGCGAGCCGGTCTTGCTATCAAGGGCGGCGGCGCGCGCCCCTTCGAGGGTGGCGAACTCCAGGACGTCGCGGCTGGTGAGGAGCGGCGGGGTGTCTTTCTCCCCGGCCCGCTCGCGCGTCTGAACGCCCAGCCGCTGGAAGCTGAGCGCCGTGCGCATGATGCTGAAGAGATCGGACGCGATGGTCGCATCGACGTCGGAGCTCAGGCTGGGTCGGATGCCATGGTCGAGCGCGCCCTGGATGCCGGGTGTGCCGTGGCCCATGGTCATCTCGATGGTCGGCGCCAGCGATACCTTTGCCCCGCTGTCGCGGAGCGTCGTCCAGGCCGGGTCGCTCAGGTCGTTGCAGTGGATGAACACGTCGCCAGGGCGCAGAAGGCCGGCGCGGTTCAGCTCATGCAGCCCCGGTTCGCGCCGCGCGTCCACGCCGTGCGAGACAGTGCGCAGGTCCGCCTCGCGGGCGTAGGCGAAGGTCTTCGGGTCAAGCAGCGAGGCGAGCGCCAGGGTCAGCAGCTGGTCCTGCGAGCTGAAATAGGTGCGGCGCAGGCGCAACGCGTCGGTCGGGTACTGCACACCGGGACCGTTGCCCGTCCAATACGCGTAGACGACCCGCATCCCGGCTTCGCGCAGGGCCGCGATGCCGGCATCATTGTGCGCGGGCGTATGCGAGCATTGCGAGGTGTCGATCGCGGTCGTGGTGCCCATGGCCATGAGGCCGAGGGCGGTGATCAGCGTGCCGGCGTAGACATCCGCCGGCTGATAGGCCGGGGTCAGTATCGTGCCGATGTCGCGGTAGTAATCAGGAGCGAGCCGGCCGTTAGGGAGGATGCTGCGCAGGATGCCCTGGTAGAAGTGATGATGCGTGTCGATGAAGCCCGGCATGACGATGCGGTTGGCCGCGTCGACCGCGACCGTATCGCCGGACACGGCGATCTTGGGGCGGATATCGCGGATCTTGCCGTCCTCGATCAGGACGTCGGCGCGCGCGAAATCGCCGATCTGCCGGTCGAGCGTCAGGACGAGGCCGCCGCGGAGCAGCAGACGGCGGGCACCCTGGATCCGGGCGAGATCGGACGCGCCGGCGGTCTGAGCCTGCGTCTGTTCCGGCCACAGACTGGCGGCGATGCTGGCCGCGAGCAGGCCGGCGCCAGAGCTCATGACCTGGCGGCGGGTGGGGCCGGTCGCGCCGGTTCGCGCAAGGCTGGGATCGCGCATGCGAATTCCTCCGGAGAAGGACGTGATAGGGCGGCACGAGGGGGCGCGGAGCGTGTCTCCGCGCCCGCCGGAATTCCCGTCTTCTCAGTGCGCCGCTGCCGTCTGAGCCGTTCGCGACTTGCCGAGGTGCTTGTCGAAGAAGCGGGCGATCTCGGTGAACGCCTCCTTCGTCTCCGGCGCGAACGGGTCGAACTGGTACTGGGCGTGCGACATCCCTTCGAAGACCTGCAGCTGCGCCTCGACGCCCGCCTGGCGCAGCTTGCGATGGGTCAGCACCGTGAGGCTCAGGAACAGGTCGCGCGTCCCGCTGGTGAGGATCGCCGGCGGGAAGCCATGGAAGTCGCCGTAGATCGGCGACAGCTGCGGGTCCTTCAGGTCATGCCCGTTGGCGTAGAGCTGTGCGGCGTGACTCAGATAGCCGCTGTAGCTCACCAGGATGTTGTCCAGCCACTCGTTCGTCTTGTAGGTGTCGCCGGTCTCGGTGAGATCGGACCATGGTGTTCCGGGCGCGATCGCGGCCGGCAGCGGCAGGTGCTCCTGCTTCGCGCGCAGGATCATCGCCAGGGTCATGCCGCCGCCGGTCGAGGTGCCGAAGATCGCCATGTTGCGCGGCTTCTGCATCTTGAGCGCGGCTTTCCACACCGCCATCGCGTCGTCCATCGCGGCCGGGTACGGGTAATCGGGCGGCATCCGGTAGTCGAACGAGAGCACCTTGAAGCCGCCATAGGCGGCCATCAGCGTCGCCTCCTGCGTTCCCGCCTCGCCCGGGTTGTAGACATAGCCGCCGCCGTGCACGAGGACGAGCAGGCGGTCGCGGTTGCGCGCCGGAATCTCCTTCGGCG
>DASWFO010000335.1:0-86770 GCA_036394195.1 Alphaproteobacteria bacterium
CCCTCCCGCTCGATTCGAAGACCCCGCTGGTGATCCGCCGCAACATCGAACGGATCGCCAACGTCATCACGCTGCACCGGATCGACATCGTGCATGCGCGCTCGCGCGCCCCGGCGTGGAGCGCTCTCGCCGCCGCCAAGCGCACCGGGCGGCCCTTCGTCACTACGTTCCACGGCGTCTACAACGCCGGCAACCCGCTCAAGCGCTGGTACAATTCGGTGATGGCGCGCGGGACGCGAGTCATCGCCATCTCCCAATTCGTCGGCGAGCATCTCGTCCGCCACTACGGCGTTGAGCCGGGACGCGTGCGGGTCATCCATCGTGGCGTCGACTTCTCGGCGTTCGATCCGACGCGCGTGTCGCAGCCGCGCATGATCCAGCTGGCGCGCGAATGGCGCCTGCCTGACGGCGTGCCGATCGTGATGCTGCCGGGCCGGCTGACGCGCTGGAAGGGCCAGCTGGTCCTGATCGATGCGCTGGAGCGCCTCGGCCGGCGCGACATCTGCTGCCTGCTCGTCGGCTCCGACCAGGGGCGCAGCGCTTACCGCGCCGAGATCGAGCGCCGGGTGCGCCAGCGCGGCCTTGAAGGCGTGGTGCGGATGGTCGATCACTGCCGCGACATGCCCGCGGCCTACATGCTGGCCGATGTCGTGGTCTCGGCGTCGACCGATCCCGAGGCGTTCGGCCGCGTCGTCGCCGAGGCGCAGGCGATGGGCCGCCCGGTGATCGTTCCCGATCACGGGGCCGGGCCGGAACTGATCCGGCAGGACGAGACCGGGTGGCTGGTGCCGCCCGGCGACCCGGCGGCCCTCGCCGCGAGTCTTGACGTGGCGCTGAAGCTCGATGCGGACCGGCGGGCGGCACTGGCCCACGCCGCGATCGATCACGTGCGCGCGCATTTCACCCGCGAGAACATGTGCGCCGCGACCCTCGAGGTCTATCGCGAGGTGCTGGCCGAGGCGGACACGGCCCGGCCCAACCCGAGGCGCGGCTAGCCGGGACCGTGAGCGAACGTATCCTGGTCATCAAGCTCGGCGCTTTGGGCGACGTGGTGCAGGCGCTGGGCGCGGTGGCCGCGATCCGTCGCCATCACGCGGCGGCGCGTGTCATCCTCATGACCACGGCACCCTTCCAATCCCTGTTTGCGGCATGCCCGGATGTCGACGAGACGTGGATCGATGACCGACCGCGCCTATGGCAGCTCGGGGCTTGGATCGATCTGCGCCGCCGGCTGCGGGCGGCGGGGTTCAAGCGCGTGTATGACCTGCAGACGTCCGATCGCAGCAGCCTGTATTTTCGCCTGCTCGGGCCTGGGCGGCGGCCCGAATGGTCGGGCATCGCCGCCGGCTGCTCGCATCCGCATGCCAATCCGGACCGCGATTTCATGCATACGCTCGATCGCCAGGTCGAGCAGCTGCGCGATGCCGGCATCGCCGGCGCGATCCCGCCGCCGGACGTCTCCTGGCTCACGGCCGACCTCGCCCGCTATGAGCTGCCGCCGCGGTTTGCGGTGCTGGTGCCCGGCGGCTCGGCGGCGCGGCCGCGCAAGCGCTGGCCGGCGGACCGCTACGGGGCGCTCGCGGCGGAGCTGGCGAAACGCGGCTTCACCGCGTTGGTGCTGGGCGCGCCCGGGGAGCGGCCGCTGGCCGCCGCTATCCGCGCCGTCTGCCCGTCGGCGCGCGACCTGACCGGCCAGACATCCTTCGCCGAGATCGCGGCCCTTGCGCGTAAAGCCGAGCTCGCCGTCGGCAACGACACCGGCCCGATGCACCTCATCGCCGCCACTGGCTGCCGCGCGCTCGTCCTGTTCTCCGCCGATTCCGACCCGAACCTGTGCGCGCCGCGCGGCAATGTCATGGTGCTTCGTCAGACCGATCTCGGCGAGTTGCCGGTCGTCGACGTGGCGTCGGCGCTGCCGGCATAGCTGCTGGGGCGATCAGGATTCGAACGGCAGGCCGACATACTGTTCGGCGAGCGACGCCAGGCCCGGCGCCGAGGCGGCCAGATAGTCGAGCTGGTTCTCCTTCATCCGCTCGTCGAACGGCGTGTCATCCGGAAACCGGTGGAGGAGGTTGGTGAGCCACCACGACAGTCGGGTGGCGCTCCACACCCGCCGCAATGCCATATCCGAGTAGCTGTCGAGATACCTGGCGTTGCCGCGTTTGAAGCTCTCGACCAGGCCGCGCCACAGATAGAACACGTCCGACACCGCGAGGTTGAGCCCCTTGGCCCCCGTCGGCGGGACGATATGGCCGGCGTCCCCGGCGAGAAACAGCCGGCCGTAGCGCAGCGGCTCGGCGACGAAGCTGCGCAGCGGCGCGATCGATTTCTCGATCGACGGGCCGGTGACGATCTGGTCCGCCATGTCCTTCGGGCAGCGGGCCTTGAACTCCGCCCAGAAGCGGTCGTCCGGCCACTCCGCGATGGTCGTGCTGAGGTCGCACTGGATGTAATAGCGGCTGAGCTTCGGGCTGCGTTGCGAGGCCAACGCAAACCCGCGCGGGTGGTAGCAGTAGCAGATGTCCGGGTAGGGCGGCGTCTCCGACATGATGCCGAGCCAGCCGAACGGATAGCCCTTTTCAAAGGTCCGCAGGACCGAGGGCGGAATCGCCTGGCGGCTGATGCCGTGCGAGCCGTCGCATCCGGCGACGTAGTCGCAATCGATCCGCTCGGCTCGTCCCGCCTTGACGAAGGTCACGTAAGGCCGCTCCGAGGTGGACTCGTGGATCTGCACGTCGGCGGCCTCGTCGATGATCTGACCTCCGGCCGCGTCGCGTGCCGCGTAAAGGTCCTCGGTGATCGCCGTCTGGCCATAGGCCATCATCGGCTTGCCGGTGTGTTTGCGGGTGTCGATCAGGAGGCGGCCGCGCCCGGACCACGCGATGACGCTCCCGTCATGGATACGGCCTTCGCGGTCCATGCGCTCGCCCAGGCCGACGGCGCGCAACAGCTCGACCGTTCCCGCCTCGAGCACGCCGGCGCGGATCCGCCGCAGCACGTACGCCCGGCTCTGGCGCTCGAGCACGATGCTGTCGATGCCCTCGCGATCGAGCATGTGGGACAGGAGGAGGCCGGCCGGGCCGCCGCCGATGATCGCCACCTGGGTTCGCACCGTCCTGAGATCCTTATGCTGAGAAATCTGGGCCCGCCGCCGCGACACCCGCGGTGAGTTATAGCCAAGCCCGCGGCACCTCACACCGGCCGGTCTTGGCCGGCCGGCCGCGCCCCGCCGTCCGTGTCGGCTTTTAGCCGTTTTATCAATGCCATAGAATCTTCGCGGCCGGCGCCGGGACCTGGCGATGGCCGTCCTGTATGACAGGATTAGCGTTCCCTTAAATCTAGCGCCTCACAATGCGGCCCGGCAGGAGGCGTCCATCGCGCTGGGAGGCTGATGACGGGCTTGTCGTTTTCTGACCCGGTGCGGGCCGACGCGTCGTTGCCCGTGTGGCGGCGCTTTACGGCGCGTCAGGCGATCGTGCTCGTCGGCGTCGTCGTGATCGCCTGCGTGCTCGCGATCGCGGCCGGGTTCATCCTTCATTTGCGGGCGGCGGCCTTCGACAACAGCCAGCGCGAGATGCGGCATCTGGCGGTCGTTCTCGCCGAGCAGACCGCACGCGCGATGCAGTCGGTCGAGCTGGTGCTTGCGTCGGTCGAGGAGAGCCTGAAGCGGCGCGACGCGGCCCACTGGGACGGGCGTGCGGTTCACCTCATGCTGGCGGACAAGAGCGCGGGCGTGCCGCAGATCAAGCAGATCGCGATCGTCGACGCACAGGGCGTGGTGATCAACTCATCGCGCTTCTATCCGGCCAAGCGGTTCTCGGCCACCGACCGGTCCTATTTCATCATGCATCGGGACAGTCCGAGCCGCGACCTCATCGTCAGCGAGCCGGTGCTGAGCCGGGTCGGCCAGGATTGGCTGATCATCGTCAGCCGCCGGCTCGATGCGCCCGACGGATCGTTCGCGGGGGTGATGTCGGTCGGCCTCGATCCCGCCTATTTCGAAGCGGTGTACCGGGAAGCCTCCGGCGGCGACGGCCGGACGATCGTGTTGTTCCGCGACGACGGCCTCCGGCTTGCCCGCTATCCCGCGCTCGACGGCGCGATCGGTGCGAAAGTGACCAATCCCGTTTTCAGCAAATTCCTCGCCAGCGGAACCCCCGACACCACGTATCGACTGGTGAGCCGAATTGACGGGCAGGCGCGCCTCTTTGCCCAGCACCGCGTGCCCGGCTATCCGCTGGTCGTCACCGCGTCGATCGCCGAGACGAGAATCCTCGCGATGTGGTGGCACGAGGCGCTGCTGATCAGCCTCAGCGTGGTCTTCGCGGCGGCTGCGATTGCGGGCCTCATGATTGCGTTGCGCAGACATGAGACCCGCACGTCGCACCAGGCGATGGAGCTCGCGGCCCTGGTCGAAAAGCTGGATGCGGCGCGCATCGAGGCCGAGGCGGCGCATGCGGGATTGCAGCGGCAGACCGAGATCTTTTCGACCTTGATCCGGAATCTTCCGGTCGGCGTCAACCTGGTCGATCACGATGGATGCTTCATGGCGTTCAATCGGCCGTTTCTCGAACTCTTTGATCTGCCGCCGGAGAGGTTTGGCGTCGGCGACACGTTCGAAGACTTCATCCGGTATCTGGCCGAGCACGACGACGTCCCCGGCGTGGACATCGAAGCGGCGGTGCGGGAGCGGGTCGGCCGCGCGCTGGATCCGGCTGCCGATCAATTCGAGCGCGTGCGGCCGAGCGGACGCGTCGTCGAGGTCCGCCGCGTGGCATTGCCAAGCGGCGGATTCGTCAGCACCTATATCGACGTGACCGAGGCGCGGCGGCGCGAAGCCGATCTCGAGGATGCCCGCGCGCGGCTCGAGCGGCATACTGCCGAGCTCGTCGCGACGGCGCACAAGCTCGACGCCGCCAATGCGGCCAAGTCGCTCTTCCTCGCCAACATGAGCCACGAGCTGCGCACGCCGCTGAACGCCATCCTCGGATTTTCCGAGGTCATGCGCGACGGCGTGGTGGGAGCGCTGAATGCGAAATATCGCGGCTATGCGCGCGACATTCATGCCTCCGGGTCATACCTCCTGCGCCTGATCAACGACATCCTCGACACCTCCAAGATCGAGGTCGGGCAGCTCAGCCTGCAGGACAGTCCGATCGACCTTGCCGAACTCCTGACGGAATGCGAGCGCCTGCTGCTCGACAAAGCGCGGGCCGGCGGTGTCAGTCTCATCACCGGCCTGGCGCCGAGCCTGCCTTCGATCCGGGCAGACCGCCTGCGGATGAAACAGATTTTGCTCAACCTGCTGTCGAACGCGATCAAGTTCACCCCACCCGGCGGGCAGGTGCGGGTGTCGGTCGCGGAGCCCACCGAGGGTGGCATCGCCATTGTCATCGCCGATACCGGCATCGGCATGAAGCCCGAGAGCATTCCGCTGGCCCTGGAGCCCTTCCGCCAGCTCGATAGCAGCTTCGCGCGCCGCTTCGAAGGGACGGGCCTGGGGCTCCCGCTGGCGAAGTCGCTGATCGAGCTTCATGGCGGCCGATTGGAGATCGAGAGCGAGCCGGACAAGGGCACCGTCGTGCGCGTGGTCCTCGCGGCGGACCGCGTGATCCAGCCGCCCGCGACCGACGGCGGATGCGCGCCGGACCGCCGCCGGCGCCGCGCCTGACCCGCCGGAGCGCGGGCCCGCCGGGGTCCCGCCGCTTGCCTTGACACCCCGGCATTTCCGCCTAGATTGCCCCGTCCTAAACTGGTTTTTTGCAGATCCGAGCGCGTTTTATGGTCGCGATCACCCTCCCTGACGGCAGCGTGAAGAGCTTCGCCGGGCCCGTCACCGGGGCCGACGTCGCGGCCGCGATCGGGCCGGGCCTCGCCAAGGCGGCTCTGGCCATGAAGCTCGACGGCAAGCTGCTCGACCTCAAGACCACGATTGACCACGACGCGAAGCTCGCCATCGTCACCGCGAAATCGCCCGAGGCGCTGGAGCTGATCCGCCACGACGCGGCGCATGTGCTGGCCGAGGCGGTGCAGGAGCTCTATCCCGGCACCCAGATCACGTTCGGGCCGGCGACCGAGGACGGGTTCTACTACGATTTCGTGCGCGACCAGCCGTTCACGCCCGATGACTTCGGCAAAATCGAGCAGCGCATGCGCGAGATCGTCGACCGCAACGAGGAGATCACGCGCGAGATCTGGAGCCGCGACGATGCGGCCGGCCATTTTCAGAAGCTCGGCGAGAAATACAAGGCCGAATGGGTGCGTGAGATTCCGCCGGACGAGGAGATCTCGATCTACCGCCAGGGCAACTGGCTGGACATGTGCACCGGGCCGCATCTGCCGTCGACCGGCAAGCTGCCCAAGGCGTTCAAGCTGACGAAGCTCTCCGGCGCCTATTGGCGCGGCGATGCGCGCAACGCGCAGCTGCAACGCATCTACGGCACGGCCTGGGGCAGCGACGCCGACCTCAAGTCCTATCTCACCCGGCTCGAGGAGGCGGAGAAGCGCGACCATCGCCGCCTTGGCCGCGAAATGGATCTGTTCCACATCCAGGAAGAGGCGACCGGCTCGGTCTTCTGGCATCCCAAGGGCTGGACCTTGTGGCGCACGCTCGAGAGCTATGTCCGCCGCCGCGTCGAGGCAGCGGGCTACCAGGAGGTGAAGACGCCGCAACTGGTGGACCGCAAGCTGTGGGAGGCGTCGGGCCATTGGGAGCAGTTCAAAGACGCGATGTTCCTCGCCGTCCCGCGCGCAGAGAGCGCGAAGGAGAGCGAGGGCGACCGCGTCTATGCGATCAAGCCGATGAACTGCCCGGGTGCCGTGCAGATCTTCAAGCAGGGGCTGAAGAGCTACCGCGACCTGCCGCTGCGCCTCGCCGAGTTCGGCTCCTGCCACCGCTACGAGCCGTCCGGCGCCCTACACGGCATCATGCGGGTGCGCGCCTTTACCCAGGACGACGCGCATATCTTCTGCACCGAAGACCAGATCATCTCCGAGAGCCGCGCGTTCTGCGATCTGCTGCTGCGCGTCTATAAGGATCTCGGCTTCACCGACATCCGGGTGAAATTCTCCGACCGGCCGCCGCAGCGGGCCGGCAGCGACGCGACCTGGGACAAGGCCGAGAAGGCGCTGCAGGATGCGGCGTCCGCCGCCGGCCTGGAAACCACGCTCAATCCGGGCGAAGGCGCCTTCTATGGGCCGAAGCTCGAATTCGTGCTCCGCGACGCGATCGGCCGCGACTGGCAATGCGGCACCTTGCAGGTTGACCTGGTGCTGCCGGAGCGTCTCGACGCCTCATACGTCGGCGAAGACGGCCAGAAGCACCGCCCGGTGATGCTCCACCGCGCCATCCTTGGCTCATTCGAGCGCTTTATCGGCATTTTGATCGAGCACTACGCCGGCAAGCTGCCGCTGTGGCTGGCGCCCGTCCAAGGCGTCGTGGCGACCATCGTCTCCGACGCCGACGCGTATGCCGAACAGGCGGCGGCGAAGCTGCGCGCCGCGGGCTTGCGCGTCGAGACCGATCTGCGCAACGAGAAGATCGGCTACAAGGTACGCGAGCACGCCCTCGCCAAGGTGCCGCTGCTGTTCGCGGTCGGCCGGCGCGAAGCGGGTGAGAACTCTGTGGCGCTCCGCCGCCTCGGTTCTGACGCACAAGAAACGCTTGCGCTCGACGAGGCCATCGCTAGGATCACCAAAGAGGCAGCTGTTCCCCAAGCCTAAAATTTAACCGACCGGCCTTCCGGGAACCCCGCGGTGTATATCAGGGCCGTCGGGGCAGGGATGGCCGGGAAGAGAAGGAGAAGCATCGATCGCTCGTTTTTCGACTGAATCCGCGCCGTCCAAGGATGGGCCGCGCGTCAACGACCAGATTGAATCCCCGAAGATCCGTCTCGTCGACGGCCGGGGGGAAATGGTCGGCGTAGTCGGCCTGCACGAGGGCCTGCAACGGGCCTACGAAGCGGGTCTCGACTTGGTGGAAGTCTCGCCCAACGCCGACCCGCCCGTCTGCAAACTGCTCGATCTCGGCAAGTACAAATACGAGCTTCAGAAGAAGGCCAACGAGGCCCGCAAGAAGCAGAAGGTCATCGAGATCAAGGAAATCAAGCTGCGCCCGGGCATCGACGACCACGATTACGAGGTCAAGCGAAAGGCCATGATCCGCTTCCTCGAGGAAGGCGACAAGGTCAAGGTCACCCTGCGCTTCCGCGGCCGCGAGATGGTGCACCAGGAGCTCGGCGTCGCTCTGCTCGACCGGGTGAAATCCGACCTCGGCGAGCTCGCCAAGGTCGAGGCGCATCCACGCATGGAAGGCCGCCAGATGACGATGGTTATGGCGCCCAAGTGAACTTGGGCGCCGTTGGGGAAGCTTCCGCTTCCCCAAACCCCATGGGGTGATGGCCCTTTTTTAGAACTAGAGCCTATCTCCGCTCGCGCAGCACGCCCGCTTGTGGGCCCAGTCCTTCGCGATCCCAACGCCGCACCTCGGCCGGCGTCCCAGGGCGACAATAGGCGAACGTCGTCCACCGATTGTCGCTCTCCCTGCCGGCGTAGCCCTCATAGACCGGCGGCGGATTGAACACGACCAGGGCCTGCTTTGCATTCTCGCAAGCAAGCTGCGAATAGTAGCCGGCTTCGCTGCTGACCGTGCAGCCGTTCCTGGCCGAAAGACCGGCGCAGACGACGAGGACGAACAGGTCGGTCGCCATCATGGATCTCCTGTCATTTAGCTCGCCCGTGCGACGCTTGCCGTCGGCTGCTTCTCCGTGAGCAAGCGGGCGGCGGCGTCTTCCACCACCGTGCCCCGGAAGTAGTCCGGGTTCATCGAGAGATGCATCATTGCGGGGTTGACGAAGACGAGGTCGCGGAAATTCTCCTCGTCGATCAGCTTGGCACGCACCAGGTTCCACGCCTCGGTCAGGACGCTGGTTGCGTCCAGCACGTCCCAATGGCCGATATCGGAGCCGAAGACCGGCTTCAAGGTGGCGCCCAGCGGGTTCAGGCGGCGGTTGAAGGCCACGGCGAGCATCCGGTCGTCCGCCTCGCAACCGAAATAGAACGGATCGACGAACAGCTGGCGCAGCTGGTTCAGGTCGGTGAGCGCGCAGGCGGCGAACTCGTTGAAGGGGTCCGGCCGGTCGATCATCAGCGTGCCGTGCGGGTTGGCGCGGATGCGCTCAGGCGTCAGCCGCGCGTTGCCAAACTCGCCGAACAGCCGCCCGAGCAGGTCGACGTCGAGCAGCGCCGGGTTCAGGTTGCGCTCCATCGCCTCGGGGTTGCGCTTTTCCCAGTGCTCGACGATGTCGTTGAGGAGCGTCATCGCCCAGGCGACGCCGCCCTCGAGGAAGCCGAAGCTCAAGCCGGGAAAGCGCCGTGTCACGCCGCTGAAGATCAGCGACCGGCAGAAGAACTCGGCGCCGCCCGCGAAGTCGCCGAGATGGTTGAAGACATAATTGCTGGGCGAGGCGCGATAGCCGATGCCGCGCGACGACGTATGGCAGACCGGCGTCACCTTGAGCTCGATGCATTTCCGCCAGAACGGGTCGTAGTCGTGCGGCGAATCCATCACGATCGAGCGCGTCGACTGCGTCGGCTGGAGGAACGGGTCCTTGCCGGTCACCGGCCGCCCCGGGCCGCGCAGCTCGGTGCCGATCATGACCGCCTTGTGGCCGAGCTCCTTAACCGCGAACTCGAGCTCGGCGATCGCCTCCTCCGGCGTGTAGGTCGGAATCACCGCCACCGGCCGCAGCCGGTCCCGCACATCGGCGAACATCTCGGCATACAGCATGTTGAGGGCCCGGCAGCTCGTCCGCCGCGCCTCTTCGTCGGGGATGTACAGGTGGCTGAGACCGCGCGTCGTGTAGCAATGCGCGAAATCGATCCCCACCTCGTCCAGGCGCGAGTGGAAATAGCGCGGCAGCTGCGCCATCGCGCGGTCGGCGGTGTGCGCGCCCGACGGCAGTCCCCACCAGAAGCCGCGGACCGTCGGCCCGTGATGGGCCCGCAGGGCGCTCACCCGCTTGGCGACGTCCTCGCCGGCGAGCTGGCGGACGAAATCCTGATGCGCGAAGTCGCATTCGACCACATGCGCGTCGGCGTCGATGACCGGGTGGTCGAGCTTGGCGCGGACATCGCGCCCGGGGAACCCCTCGATGGACATGGCCGCTACCTCCCTAAACTCTCGTCGTTGGGTTAATTTGACCCTGTTCGGTCCGATCAGGGCAATGGCAACTTCGTAATCCGGCTGGAGGCGGCAGGGCGCGGTGCATAACCGACTGTCCTAGCGATGGAATTCCCGTTTGCCGGCGAGCTGTCGGCGCCCCTTTCGCCTTGCGCCAAAGCGCCTAAGCCGCTATAACCCCGCGCCTTAACGAGCGGCCACGGCCGGACGTCGCTTTTGCGACAGTCCAGGGCATGCCCAACCGCTCCGTCGGTCCGGCACTCCGGTGCCTTGGGGCCACCCACGAAAAGGAGATCAAAATGCCCAAGATGAAGACCAAGTCGGGCGCCAAGAAGCGATTCAAGGTGACCGGCACCGGCAAGGTGCTCGCGGCCTATGGCGGCAAGCGCCACAATCTGCGGAAGCGTTCTCAGAAGATGAAGCGCGGCGCGCGCGGCACCAAGGTGCTGGCCGAGGGCCAGGCCAATAAAGTGCTGAAGCACTTCTTCCACATCTGACCGCCCAGAGAACGGAGAGCCGCCATGGCACGCGTCAAACGGGGTGTGACCGCTCACGCCCGCCACAAGAAGATCGTCGACAGCGCCTCGGGCTATGTCGGGCGGTCGGGCAGCACCTTCCGCCCGGCGCTGGAGCGCGTCGAGAAGGCGCTGCGCTACGCCTACCGCGACCGGCGCGCCAAGAAGCGCGATTTCCGCGCGCTGTGGATCCAGCGCATCAACGCCGGCGCAAGAGAGCAGGGGCTGACCTACGCCAGGCTGATCAACGGCATCAAGAAGGCCGGTATCCAGGTCGACCGCAAGATCCTGGCGGAGATCGCGATGAGTGATCCCGACGGCTTTAAAGCGCTGGTCGCCCAGGCCAAGGCCGCCCTGAGCCTGCCCCGGACTTGATCCGGGCGCGCGCGCTGACCGCCCGCGCCGTCTCTCAAGGTGAAAGGGGGCCTGGCCGTCAGCCCTCTTCCGTCATGCCCGCGGAAGCGGGCATCCAGGCGTCCCAAGCGTCGCGTATTGGGCTTCTGGACTCCCGCTTTCGCGGGAGTGACGAGGATGAAATCGAGCCGATGAACGCCGATCTTCAAACACTCCTGGCCGAAGCTACCACCGCGCTCGACGGTGCCGCGACCTCGCAGGCGCTGGACGCGGTGCGCGTCGAATGGCTCGGCAAGAGCGGCAAGGTCACCGAGCTGCTCAAGGGCCTCGGCAAGCTGCCGCCGGAGCAGCGCAAGGACCGCGGCCAGGCGCTGAATCAGCTGAAGACCGGCGTCGAAAGCCGCGTCCAGGCGCGGTTGGAGAAGATCCGCGAGGCCGAGCTCGACGCCAAGCTCGTCGCCGAGCGCGTCGACGTCACCCTGCCGGCGCGCCCCACCCCGGACGGCCGCATCCATCCGATCAGCCAGACCATCGACGAGATCGTGGCGATCTTCGGCGACATGGGATTCGTCGTCGCCGAAGGGCCGGACATCGAGGACGATTTCTACAACTTCACGGCGCTCAACATCCCGCCCGAGCATCCGGCGCGCCAGACGCACGACACGTTCTATCTGAAGGGCGGCGAGCCCGGCCGCGACGCCAAGGTGCTGCGCACCCACACCTCGCCGGTGCAGATCCGCACCATGCAGGCGCAGAAGCCGCCGATCCGCATCATCGTCCCCGGCCGCACCTACCGCAGCGACCACGACGCCACGCACTCGCCGAATTTCCATCAGGTCGAGGGCCTGGTCATCGACAAGGCGACTCACATGGGCCACCTGAAGGGTTGCCTGATCGATTTCGCGCGCGCCTTCTTCGAGATCCCCGACCTGCCGCTGCGCTTTCGGCCCAGCCATTTCCCGTTCACCGAGCCGTCGGCCGAGGTCGATATCGGCTGCTCGCGCGCCGGCGGCGAGCTCAAGATCGGCAATTTCGGCGACTGGCTCGAGGTGCTCGGCTGCGGGATGGTCCATCCCAACGTGCTGCAGAATGCCGGCGTCGATCCCGCCGAGTACCAGGGCTTCGCCTTCGGCATGGGCATCGAGCGCATGGCGATGCTGAAATACGGCATCCCCGATCTGCGGACCTTCTACGAGGCGGATCTGCGCTGGCTGCGCCATTACGGCTTCCTGCCGGTCGACGTGCCCTCGACCACCGGGGGCCTGGCGCGATGAAGTTCACCCTCGGCTGGCTCCGAAGGCACATCGAGACGACGGCGTCGCTCCAGGAGATCGCCGACAAGCTGACCGCGATCGGGCTCGAGCTCGAATCGATCGAAGACCGCGCCGAGAAGCTGAAGCCGTTCATCGTCGGCTATGTGGTCGAGGCGCGGCAGCATCCCGATGCCGACCGCCTGCGCGTCTGCATCGTCGACACCGGCACGGAGAAGCTGCAGGTCGTGTGCGGCGCGCCCAACGCGCGCACCGGCATGAAGGGCGTGTTCGCCCGCGCCGGTACGGTGATCCCCGGCACCGGCCTCGAGCTCAAGAAGGGCGTCATCCGCGGCCAGGACTCCAACGGCATGCTGTGCTCGGCGCGCGAGATGGGGCTCGGCGACGACCATGCCGGCATCATCGACCTGCCGGCGGACGCGCCGGTTGGCAAGCCGTTCGCGCAGGTGATGGGCCTCGACGATCCCGTCATCGATGTCGCGATCACGCCCAACCGCGCCGACTGCCTCGGCGTGCGCGGTATCGCACGCGACCTGGCCGCCGCTGGGCTCGGCGCCCTGGCGCCGCGCAAGATCGAGCCGGTGCCCGGCCGGTTCAAGAGCCCGATCGGCGTCTCGTTCGACTTTCCGCCCGCCGCCGCCAATGCCTGTCCGTATTTCGTCGGCCGCCTGATTCGCGGTGTGAAGAACGGGCCCAGCCCGAAATGGCTGCAGGACCGGCTCACCGCCGTGGGCCTCCGGCCGATTTCGGCGCTGGTCGACGTGACGAACTTCTTCACCCTCGACGTCAACCGGCCGCTGCACGTGTTCGACGCCAAGAAAGTCGCCGGCAACCTTGTCGTGCGCATGGCCAAGCCGGGCGAGACGATCAAGGCGCTGAACGGCAAGGACTACACGCTGACCGGCAGCGAAACGGTCATCGCCGACAACAACGGCGTCGAATCGCTGGGTGGGGTGATCGGCGGCGAGCAGACCGGCTGCACGGAAGCCACCACCGACGTGTTCGTCGAAGCCGCGCTCTTCGATCCGATCCGCACCGCCGCCACCGGGCGCAAGCACGACATCCAGTCGGACGCCCGCTACCGCTTCGAGCGCGGCCTCGATCCGGCCGCCGTCGTCGAGGGCATGGAAGCGGCGACGCGGATGATTCTCGAGGTCTGCGGCGGCGAGCCCAGCGAGCTCGTCGTCACCGGCAAGCCGCCGGAGTGGAAGCGGAGCTATCGGCTGCGGTTCGAGCGGCTGCATGGCCTGGGTGGGCTTCGGATCGCCCCCCGCGAAGCGCTCAAGATCCTCGAAAGCCTCGGTTTTGCGTGCGAAATGGACGGCGACGGCGCCACGGTCGTACCGCCGTCGTGGCGCGGCGATATCCACGGTGAAGCCGATCTCATCGAAGAGGTCGCGCGGATCCACGGCTACGACAACATCGAGGCCGTCTCGATGGTGCGCGACGGTGCCGTCGCCCGGCCGGCGCTGACACCGCAGCAGCGGCGCGTGCGCGATGCAAAGCGGACCCTCGCCGGCCTCGGCCTGGTCGAGGCGGTGACGTTCTCGTTCATGGCCAACGACCAGGCTGGCTTGTTCGGCGGTACCAAGGAGGCGCTGCTGCTCGCCAACCCGATCAGCGCCGATCTCGACATGATGCGCCCGTCGATCCTCCCGAACCTGGTGCTGGCGGCCAAGCACAACGCCGACCGCGGCATTGCCGACGCAGCGCTGTTCGAAGTCGGTCCCCAGTTTGAGTCCCCTGAGCCGAACGGCCAGCGCATCGTCGCCGCCGGCATCCGCTCCGGCCAGACCGGTCCGCGCCATTGGGCGGCATCGCCGCGGCCCGTCGACGCGTTCGATGCCAAGGCCGATGCGCTCGCCGTGCTGACCGCCCTGGGGCTCGCGACCGACAACGTCCAGGTCACGGCCGAAGCGCCGGCCTGGTATCACCCTGGCCGGTCCGGGGCCTTGAAGCTTGGGCCGAAGACCGTGCTCGCCTATTTCGGTGAGCTGCATCCGGGCACCTTGCGCAAGCTGGACGCCGAAGGCCCCATCGCCGCGTTCGAGCTGTTCCTCGACGCGCTGCCAGCACCCAAGGCCAAGGCCTCGAAGGCGCGGCCGCCGCTGCGCCTGTCGCCGTTCCAGCCGGTCGAGCGCGACTTCGCCTTCGTGCTCGACGCCACTGTCGAGGCGGCCAAGGTCATCGCCGCCGTGAAGGCCGTGGGCAAGGACCTCGTTGCCGGTGCCGCGATCGCGTCGGTGTCGATGTTCGACGTCTACCAGGGCAAGGGCGTGCCCGAGGGCAAGAAGTCGCTCGCCATCTCGGTGAGGCTCCAGCCGAAGGACCGCACCCTCACCGATGCCGAGATCGACGCCGTCGGCCAGCGTCTCGTCGCCGCGGTCGCGAAAGCGACGGGGGCCGTGCTGCGGAGCTAGGCGCAGGCCGTCGCTAGCGCAGATAGACCCAGCTCAGTTGTCGCCGGCATTCGGCTTCGTTTCCGGACGCCGCCGCGGCTGCGGCAAGGTAGATGTGAACCTTTGCGATCTCGCGTGCGGCAGTCGCATCGTCCGACCCACCCTGGATGCGCAACCGCGCATCGTCGTTGGCGCGAGCGGCCGCCGCGGTGCAAGTCTCCGGCGAGTGGGTTTGCTGGGCGCAGGCGGCGAGAGCCCCCGCCGCTGAAGCCGCAACCGCAAGGAACGTGACGATCCGGCGCCGCCTCTCACCGTACGTCATCACATCTCCGTGCCGGCCGATCCCCGCGACGATGCCGCATATGATACCCTGTATGGGCTGGCGCCACGCGGCCGCCTTGGTCCGCCTTTCCGATTTGCGCAGCGCTAACGCCAGCGCTCTAACCGGCCTGGAGCGCGATGATGTGATGGTCGCGTCCTCGGCGGCCTGCGGGCAGAGTCGCCGGCAACGCCACGACAAGCCGCCGAACAGACAGAGCCTCTTTGAGCATGCCTGATCGCCACCGCCGCGGCTGCGGCGGGTTTCCGGCGTTGCGCTCAGGAGCTAGCGCCGCCCCGCGGCGGAAGCGCCTTCAGGCGTGGCCGTGGATTTCCCTGTCGCGCGACCGAAAGGCGCGCTGGATCGTGTAGGCCCCGGCGCCGAACGCCGCCACGTAGAGGAATCCGCCCGCTATGGCGAGATTCTTCATGAAGTGGATTTGCATGTTGTGGTCGGCGAAGTTCGTATGCGCGACCACGGCCGTGGCAACGCACCACGCCGCCATGACCAGGCCGACGATGCGGGCCTGGAATCCCAGCAACAGCGCCAAGCCGCCGCCTAGCTCCACCACGACGGAGATGAGCCATGCGACTTGCGGCAGCGGCAGCCCATAGGTGGCGTAGTAGGTGATGGTCGCCGTCGGGGCGACCAGCTTGGCATAGCCGGCCCAGATAAAAATGAGTGACATGAGCACGCGTCCGGCCAGGGCGCCGAGGTCACGTTGGGTATCGACGTATTGCGGCATGGGCCTCTCCTTTCCGCTTCGGCTGTCAATGCGGTCAATCGCCGTGTGGTGCCATTTGTTCCGGTCCAACCATCGACTCCGGCCGGCCAACCAGTCACAATTTCGCGTGATGTGAATGCTGTTCGGCGCAAGGGCCATCGGCAACAATGTGGAAGGGGAGGTCCGCGTGAAGATCATCAGCATGCTCTTGCGTGCGGGAGCGAGCTTGGCTCTGTGCCTGGTCGCGGCTGCGGCATTCGCGGCGGATTATCCGGTGGTGAAGGAAGGCGACTGGATCGCCCGCGATTTCAAGTTTCACACCGGCGAGGTGACGCCCGAGCTCCGCCTGCACTACGCCACGCTCGGCGATCCCGCCGGCATGCCGGTGCTGATCCTCCACGGCACCACCGGCGCCGGCACCGGCCTGCTGACGCCGACCTTCGCCGGCGCGCTCTTCGGCCCCGGCCAGCCGCTCGATGCAATCAAGTATTTCATCATCCTGCCCGACGCCGTGGGCCACGGAAAATCGTCGAAGCCCTCGGACGGGCTGCGCGCTAAATTCCCGCGCTACAACTACGACGACATGGTGGCCGCCCAATACAGGCTGGTGACCGAAGGCCTCGGCATCCGCCACCTGCGGCTCGTCCTTGGCAACTCGATGGGCGGGATGAACACCTGGATCTGGGGCGTCACCTACCCGGACGTCATGGACGCGCTGGTGCCCATGGCCTCGCAGCCTACGGAGATGTCGAGCCGCAACTGGATGATGCGCCGCCTGATCATCGATGCGATCCGCACCGATCCGGAGTGGAACGGCGGCAACTACGCGACTCAGCCGCGCTCAGCGCGCTTCGCCAGCGTGTTCTACGGCGTTGCCACCAGCGGCGGCACGCTCGGCTACCAGACGCTCGCCCCCACGCGCGCGCAGGCGGACAAGCTGCTCGACGACCGGCTGGCGGCACCGTTCGCGGCCGACGCGAATGACACGTTGTACCAATGGGACTCCTCGCGCGATTACAACCCGGCGCCGCGCCTGGAGCGCATCACGGCCGCCCTCCTGGCCATCAATTCCGCGGACGACGAGCGCAATCCCCCGGAGACCGGGGTCATGGACCAGGCGCTGAAGCGGGTGAAGAACGGCCGGCTTTATCTGATCCCCGCGAGCAACGAGACGCGCGGCCACGGCACCACCGGCATGGCCAGATTCTGGGCGCCGCAGTTGCAGGAGTTCCTGCAGACCGTTCCGCGGCGCGCGATGTAGGGCTGGGTGGGGGGGCTGGCAGGCCGGCCTGTGAACCGCTTCACAGCCGCGCCCCCCGGGTGTGGGGTAATGTATTGTATTGGAGATTACGGCAACGCCGGTTCAGCGAGGTTAGGCGGTTCATGAGGCGGCGGGAGTTCATCGCGGGGTTGGGCGGCGCGGCGCTCGCTTGGCCGCTCACAGCGCGCGCACAGCCGGAGCCGCGGCGGGTCGGCGTGCTGATGTCCAATCGCGACGGCGATGCTGAGGGACAGGCGCGGATCGCCGCGTTCCGCGACGCCCTGCGCGAGGCCGGCTGGATCGAAGGGCGCAATCTGCGCCTCGAGATCCGCTGGGCCGGCGGCGACATGGAGCGCATCCGCGCCTACGCCGCGGAGCTTGTGGCGGAGGCACCCGCGGTCATCCTCGGCAACGGCACGCCCGCGGTGAGAGCGCTCCAGTCGATGACGCCATCGATCCCCATCGTCTTCGCGCAGATCCAGGATCCGGTGGGGCTCGGCATCGTCGCCTCGATGGCGCGCCCCGGCGGCAATATCACCGGCTTTGCCGTGACCGTCGATTTCGACCTCATCGGCAAGTGGCTCGACCTGCTGCGCGCGGTGGCGCCGGGCGTTCGGCGCGCGACGTTGCTCTACAACCCGGACACCGTCCCCTTTTACCGGCGGGCGCTTGCGGCCTACACCGAGTCAAAGGCGTTCACGATTCCTGTGACTGCCGGTGAAGTCAGGACGCCGGACGACGTGGCCGCGACGCTGACCGAAATCGCCCGCGAGCCGCGGGGCGGGCTCATCGTGCCGTTCGACGCGTTCACGGTCGTTCACCTCCCGCTCGTCGCCGAGCAGGCGTTGCAGCACCGCCTGCCGTCCGTCTCGCCGTATCGGCAGTTCGCGGTCGACGGCGGGCTCATCGCCTACGGACCGGACGTGCTCGAAATCTTCCGCCGCTCGGCCGGTTATGTCGACCGCATCCTCAAGGGCGAGCACCCGGCCGAGCTGCCGGTGCAGGCGCCGACGCGGTTCGAGACCCTGATCAACCTGAAGACCGCGACGGCGCTCGGCCTCACCGTACCGCCGACGCTGCTGGCCACCGCCGACGAGGTGATCGAGTGATTGCGTAGAGGGGAGTCGGGCCGATGTTGCCGTTCAGCGAACATGCCGTCGTCACCCTGTCGATTCTCGCCACCGTCGGCCTCGCCGTGATGTGGGGCCTGTTCTGGGCGGCGGTTGTTCTCGCCAGGGAAAGTGTCACGGACATCCTGCTCAGCGCCTCGTTCTTCAAGACGGTCACTGTCATGGGCGTGATCGCCGCCACCGCGGTGCTGAGCCTCGCCGGCCGGCTGGACGGAAACGTCACCGCCCCCATTCTCAGCGGCATCGTCGGCTACGTCCTGGGGCAGCTCGCGAGCCGTAAAAAAGACGCCGCCGCGAACCCGCAAGACTAGCTCACGCCAGCGCGTCCTCGACCGCCGGCACGCGCGTCACCCGGTGGCGCTGCACCGCCGGCAGCACGTCGCGCGCGAAACGGCGAATCTGCTCCAGGAACATCTCCTGCGGCATGGCACCGCGGTTGAGGCTGATGTTCAGCGTGTTGGCACCCGCATGGTCGGCAAGCTCGATCAGCCGCTCCGTCACCTCCTGCGGCGTGCCCCACGGCAGGTGCTCCGCCTGCCGCGCCACGTCGTCCAGGGTCATGTTCCGGAAGTCCTCGCGCGCATGCTCCGCGGCGCGCAGGTTTTCCGGGCGCACGTAGTCGGTCGACGACTGGGTCGCGTAGCCGGTGGCGCGCTGCAGGCTGGTCTCGGTGAAATTGCCGTGGCTGAACAAGGTGCGATTGAAATAGAGGTGATAGGGCCCGTTCTCCTTGACCGCCTGCGCCTTGCTGTCCGCGATATAGACGGTGACGCCGATCGACAGGTGATCGGGGGTGATCTTGCGGCCGTTCCGGGCCAGGCATTTCGCGTAGTAGCGGATGATGTCGTCCTGCAGCCCGCCCGGCCGCAGGCCCGGGGTGATCGCGATGTTGTGTCTGGCCGCGAACTCCATCGATTCCTTGCTGCCGGTGACCGGGATCCAGATCGGCGGGTGCGGCTGCTGCACCGGCCGCGGCCACAGCGCCACGTCCTTGTAGGACCAGAATTTGCCCTCATAGGAGAACACCTCCTGCGTCCAGGCGCCGATGATGATCTCGTACGCCTCTTCGAAGCGCGCCCGCGACTCGGAGAGCTTCACGTTGTGGACCTGATATTCGCGTGGGATGCCGCGCGCGAAGCCGGAAATCAGCCGGCCATGCGACAGGCAGTCGAGCATCGCCAGCTCTTCGGCGAGGCGCAGCGGCTCGTGCAGGGGCAGCAGATTGCCGTAGATCAGCAGCTTCGCGTTCTTGGTGCGCTGCGCGGCCGAGGCCGCCAGGAGGTTCGGCGAGTTCATCAGGCCGTAGGGCGAGCAGTGGTGCTCGTTGAAGCCGATGCCGTCATAGCCGAGGCGGTCGATCTCCGCCCAGGCGTCCAGATGCTCGGCATAGGTGCGCATCGCCACGTCGGCCTTGAAATGGCGCTTGGGCAGCGGATAGGGGAGGCCGTTCTCGGTGCGCAGATGGTCCATCTGCTCGCCATAGGCATGCAGGTCGAACACGAACAATTTCATTTAGGCGAACCTCCCGAGACTCCCGGTGCTTTGACGCGATCGCGCTGGACGGCGACATGCGGCTGGGAAAAGATGATGCAAATTCATAATGGCATGGGAGGACACGCGATGAAACGGGGCCGCGGGCGGATTCTACCGGCGCTGCTCGCGTGGGCGTCGCTTGCGGCCGCGGG
This sequence comes from Alphaproteobacteria bacterium, assembly GCA_036394195.1. Taxonomy (GTDB): domain Bacteria; phylum Pseudomonadota; class Alphaproteobacteria; order CACIAM-22H2; family CACIAM-22H2; genus DATJPD01. The sequence goes on from DASWFO010000335.1 coordinate 19,839, forward strand.
GTCGTCCCAGGCCCAGTCCTATCCGACGCGCCCGATCACCGCGATCTGCGGGTTTTCGGCGGGGACGGGAGCCGACGTGCTCACCCGCTATTTCACGGAAAAGCTCCGCGTGCTCGCCGGACAGCCGGTGGTGGTCGAGAACAAGGTCGGCGCGCTGACCGTCGTGGCGAGCGACGCGGTCGCCAAGGCGAAGCCCGACGGGTACACGATCTACATCGCGCCGGGCAATGCGAGCTTCGCCACGCCGCCGCATCTCTTCAAGAAGCTGCCGTTCAACCCGATCGCCGACTTCATGCCGGTGACGACGCTCATCACCACGCCGTTCGTGCTGACCGTCAGCCCGGAGTTGAACATCTCAAGCGTCGGCGAACTCACGCGTCACCTCAAGACGCGGGGCGACAAGGCGACGTATGCGTATGGAACGTCGTTTGGCCAGGTGGCCTCCGAGCTCTACAAGCGGGTTGCCCAGGTGCCCGGTCATCCGGTGGCGTACCGGACCGGCCTCAATAGCCTGACCGACATGAAGTCGGGCGAAATCGACTTCATGTTCACCGATGTCTCGTCGGCGACCATGCAGATGCAGCAAGGGTTTCTGCGGATCATCGCGGTGACCACGGCCGAGCGCTCGCCGGCGAATCCGGAACTGCCGACGCTGCGCGAGCAGGGGCTTCCAGAGTTCGATCTCGCCGCGTGGTGGGGCGTGTGGCTGCCGGTGGGAGCACCCGAGCCCGTCGCTGCGAGGCTGGAGACATGGTTCAACCAGATTGTCGCCATGGAGGAGACGCGCGTCTTCCTCGCCAGGATCGGATCCGCACCCTGGCCGGGCAATCGTCAGATGCTCGCCGCTGCGACGCCGCGCGAAATCGAAAAATGGGGCCGACTGATCCGCGACGCGAATATAGAGCCGCAATGACGGCGCGGGCCGGCGGGAGCGGCCGTGCGGTTGCCGCTGTTATGAAGCCGCGGCCGCGCGCGGCTTGGACAACAGCTCGACCTTGACGCCGAGAGCCGGTGCCGCCGTCTCGCCCCACGCATACAGCGCTTCTAGGATTGGACGCAGCGATTTTCCGCTGGCGGTCAATTCATAGACGACGCGGGACTTGGCACCCTGCAGGCGCCGGCGCCGCAGGAGGCCGCGTTCTTCGAGGTCGCGCAGCCGCTCCGTCAGCACCTTGTCGCTGAGCCGCGGCACGCGGGCGCGCAGCTCGCCGTAGCGAAGCGCGCCCTCCTTCAGGTGCGCGAGGATGACGGCTTTCCACTTTCCGGCCAGCACCTCGAGCGTGAGCTCGACCGGACAGCCGAATGTCGTCGGGAGTCGCTTCACCATCGGTGCTTCTTCCCTCGCGCGGCGGCTGACGAGTCCTTACCAAACAGTGCGTTGTTTGGCCAGCTTTCGCCACGATAGATTCGCCGGCATTGTGCCCATGAAGCGGATCTTCGGCCTCGACATCCCGTGCACCCTCGAAGACGTCTGCGACGAGCGGCGGCTGGCGCTTCTCGTCTACGACATGCAAATCGGCATCGTCAGCCAGTTGAAGGACGGCGACGCCGTCATCGGCCGCGTGCGCCAGGTTCTCGACGCCGCCCGGGCGGCGGGCGTGCGCGTCTTCTTCACCCGCCATATGTCGCTGCCGAAGGAGCTCATGGGCGCCTTTCACTACCGGATGGCGATGGCTTGGCAGCGCGTCGACGATCCGGAGCGGGTCATGCCGTGGTTCTTGCGCGATTCACCGGGATTTCCCATCGTCCCGCAGCTGGCGCCCTCGGCGAGCGAGGCGATTTTCGACAAGATCGCCATGTCGGCCTTCGAAGGCACGCCGCTCAACCTGGCCCTGCGCGACTGCGGCATCGCCGCCGTCGCCATTGTCGGCATCGCGATGGAAATCGGCATCGAGCCGACGGCGCGCCACGCGGCGGATCTGGGCTTCGTGCCGGTCATCGTCACCGACGCCTGCGGCGCCGGCCATCAGGATGCCGCCACGCGATCGCTCGCCAGTCTGGCCTTCGCCGGCGACTCGCTGCTGACGGACGCGGCGGAGTTCTGCCGGCTGATCCGGCGACCCCGGCCGGGTGGATGACCGGTTAGAGTCCTTCGAACAGGGCGGTCGAGAGGTAACGCTCGGCGAAGGACGGGATGATGGTCACGATCAACTTGCCCTTCATCTCCGGGCGGCGGGCGACTTTGAGCGTCGCGGCGAGGGCCGCACCCGAGGAGATGCCGCCGGGAATGCCTTCGCGGCGCGCCAGGCGCTTCGCCCAGTCGAACGATTCCTCGTTGGTCACCTGGATGATCTCGTCGATCTGCTTGGTGTCGAGGATGTCCGGCACGAAACCGGCGCCGATCCCTTGGATCGGATGCGGGGCCGGCTGTCCGCCCGACAGGACCGGACTCGCCGTCGGCTCGACCGCAATCATCTTGAGACCCGGCTTGCGCGGCTTGAGGGCCTGCGCGCAGCCCGTCAGGGTCCCGCCCGTGCCGATGCCCGACACGATCACGTCGACCCGGCCCTCGGTGTCGGCCCAGATCTCCTCGGCGGTGGTGCGCCGGTGAATGTCGGGATTGGCCGGGTTGCCGAACTGGTTCGGGATCACCGCACCCGGGTTCTGCGCCAGCAGCTCGTTGGCGCGCGCGATGGCGCCCTTCATCCCCTTCTCGCGCGGCGTCAGCTCCACTTCGGCGCCGAGGAAGCGCAGCATCTTCCGCCGCTCGACCGACACGGATTCGGGCATGGTCAGGATGAGGCGGTAGCCGCGGGCGGCGCAGACGAAGGCGAGGCCGATTCCCGTATTGCCGGATGTCGGCTCGATGACCAGCCCGCCGGGTTGGATGCGGCCGGCGGCCTCCAGCGCCTCGATCATGCTGACGCCGATGCGGTCCTTGACGCTCGCAATGGGATTGAAGAATTCGAGCTTCAGGCAGATCTCCGCCGCTAGCCCCTCGTCGCGCGAGATATTCGGGATGCGCACCAGCGGCGTGTTGCCGATGGTCTCGGCGATGCTGTCGTAGATTCGGCCGCGGAGCGGACGATCGAGTTTGAGCGGTTTCCGGGTCATGGAACGGCGGCCCCTTTTTCCGCGTCGAGACGGGTTCGGATTGACACTACCTGACCGGAAGCCGGCCGTCTGCAGGCACCAGGCTGCGTCGCGGTCCAGAAACGACGCGGCGCGCAGCCGCGCTCCGGCCCTTACTCCGGCGCCGCAAACCGCTTCACGATTTCGGGCGCAAACCGCAGGCCCAGTCCCGGCCGCGACGGCACCGTCATTTCGCCGCGTTCCGGCAGCGGCGGATCCTCGAACAGCCGCATCGTCCACGGCATGTACTCGACCACCCGCCCATTTGGCACGGCCGCGATCAGGTGAACATGCACCTCGGGGATGAGGTGGCTGACGACCGGTACGTTGAACGCCTCGGCCATGCCGGCCACCTTCATCCACTGGGTGATGCCGCCGACGCGGAAGAGGTCGATCATCGCGATGTCGACCGAACGCGCCTCGAGCATGTGGCGGAACGGGACGATGCCGTAGACGTACTCGCCGCCGGCTACTGGCGTCGACAGCTGATCGGTCACATGGGCGAGGCCCTTGTAGTCGTCATGCGCCGTCACGTCTTCGAGCCAGGCCAGGTGGAACTCCTCGAGTCGGCGGCCGATGGCGACCGCCTCGTCCACGGACCAGCGCTGGTTGATGTCGCACATCAACGCGGTCTCGGGCCCGACGGCCTCGCGGACCGCGCGGATGCGCGCCACCTCGCGCTCCGGTGACGTGTCGCCGGGCAGGGCCGCCTGGGTCTTCATCTGGGTGAAGCCGCGCTTCACCAGCCGTTCGGCCGCCTTGGCCATGTGATCCGGCGGGAACGTCCGCATCAGCGCGCCGCTCGCATAGGCTGGCACGCGGGCGCGCCGCCCGCCGAGCAGGGTTGCCAGCGGCAGATTGAGCGCTTTGCCCTTGATGTCCCACAGCGCCGTGTCGAGGGCCGAGAGGGCGAGGGTGAAGATGCCGCCGGGGCCGGACGTGCCGGCGGCCGCGCGCAGCTTGTCCGCGATCGCTTCGACGTGCAGCGGATCCTCGTTCACGATGAGGGCGCCCAGGGCGTCGACGGCGGCCTTCAGGCTGCGCGTCAAGGCGCCGCCGAAGAAGGTGACACCCAGCCCTTCGATGCCGTCTTTGGTCGCGACGGTGACGGCGACGAAGTCGCGCGTCCCCGGGACGGTCGGTCCATCGGCCAGCGGCTCGTCGGCCGGCAGGGACACGATCCGCGACTGAACCCGTTCGATTTTCATGACCGATCCTCCCAGGGACGAGAATGGCGGATTCAGGGCCGGCCTTCCAGGGGCGATCGCTTGGTGCCCGGACGCCGCAAGCACTCTGGCCTCGCCGCCGCCGCCCCCGTAAATTGGCGGCATGGGGGAGTTGCAGGACTGGCTCAAGCAGAACGGTCTCGAGGCGCTCGCCACCGTTCTGGTGGCGAATGACATCGACCTCGACATTCTGTCGGACCTCACCGAGCAGGATCTCGAGCGTCTGGGCCTGTCGCTCGGCCAGCGGCGGCGGCTCTTGAAGGCCATCGCCGGTCGAGCCGCGGCCTCGGCCGCCCCGCCGCAACGATCCGCGCCCGCGCCGTCCGCGGACGCGCCGGCGCCTCGCGAAGCCGAGCGCCGCCAGATCACCGTGATGTTCTGCGACCTTGTCGGCTCCACGGAGTTGTCGGCGCGCCTCGATCCCGAAGACATGAGCCGGCTGATCCGCGCCTATCAGGACGCCTGCGCCGGCGCCATCGCGCGCTTCGACGGCTTCCTGGCGAAACTCATGGGCGACGGCGTGCTCGCCTATTTCGGCTTCCCGCAGGCCCACGAAGACAGCGCCGAGCGCGCGGTGCGCGCGGCCCTGGCCATCGTCGCCGCGCTGCCCGGGCTGGCCGCCGCCAGCGGGCAGCGGCTCCACACCCGCATCGGCATCGCCACCGGCCTGGTCGTGGTCGGCGACATCGTCGGCACTGGCGTCGCGCGCGAGCAGTCGATCGTCGGCGAGACGCCAAACCTGGCCGCGCGCCTGCAGGCGCTGGCGTCGCCGGATGCGATCCTGGTGAGTCGAACCACGCATCGGCTGCTCGGCCGCATCTTCGATCTCGACAGCGTTGGCACGCACGCCCTAAAGGGCTTTGCTGAGCCGGTCGCCGTCTGGCGGATCCGCGGCGAATCCGCGGTCGGCAGCCGCTTCGCGGCGGCGCGTTCCGAGCATCGCGTGCCCTTCGTCGGCCGCGAGCATGAGATCGGGATGTTGCTTGACCGCTGGCGCCTCGCGGCGTCGGGCGAGGGGCAGTTCGTGCTGGTGGCCGGCGAGGCGGGAATCGGCAAGTCGCGGCTGATCGACGCCTTCCGGGAGCGTTGCGGCGACGAGCCGGTGTTCGCCGGCCTCCAATGCTCGTCGCATCACGCGAACACAGCCCTCTACCCGGTGATCCGCTACCTCGAGCTGATGGCCGGCTTTGTCGGCGACGATTCGCCGGCGGTCAAGCTCGCCAAGCTGCGCACTCTGTTCGTGTCGCCGATTGGTTCAGAAGGCAGCGCCGGTGCCGACACGCCGGTGCATCTGTTCGCCGGCCTGATGTCGCTGCCGACCGACGACTGCCCCGCCCAGTCGCAGGAAGGTATCTCGGATCTGACGCCGGCGCAGCGCAGGGCTGCGACGATCGCCGCCTTCGTTGACCACATCGTCCGTGTGGCACGCCGTCAACCGGTGCTGTTTTTGCTCGAAGACGCGCACTGGATCGATCCCTCCACGGTCGAGCTGGTCGCGCATCTGATCGACGCGATTCAATCGGCGCCGGTCCTGGTCGTCGTGACCGCGCGGCCCGACTTCGCCTCGCCGTGGACCGGCCGCGCGCATGCCGGCCAGCTCACGCTCAGCCGCCTCGGCCGCGCGCAGTGCGCCGAGATGGTCGCCGCTGTCGCCGCGGCGCATGCCATCCCGACGGACCTGCGCGACGACATCGTGGCAAAGACCGACGGAGTGCCGTTGTTCGTCGAGGAGCTGACCAAGACCATTCTCGAATCTGCGGCGCCGGACCGCTCCGCCGTGCCGGCCACCTTGCAGGATTCGCTGATGGCGCGCCTCGACCGGCTGGGCGAGGCGAAGGAGACGGCCCAGATCGCCGCCGTCATTGGCCGCCAGTTCCCGCAGGCGTTGCTCGCCGCAGTGGCACCGCTCGGCGGCGCCGATCTCGAGGCCGTGCTGGCGCGCCTAGTGCAGGGCGAGATCGTGTTTCCGCAGCGTCAGGCGCTGGAGACCAGCTACGTGTTCAAGCACGCGCTACTGCGCGATGCGGCGTATGACAGCCTACTCCGTGCGCGCCGCCAGGCGCTGCATGAGCGGATCGCCAAGGCGCTGGAGGAGCGCTTCCCGACCGTCGCAGCGGCCGAGCCGGAGTTGCTCGCCTACCATTACGCGGCGGCAGGCCGTGCGGACGCTGCCGCCCTTGCTCACGAACGGGCGGCGGACCGCGCGGCTGCGCGCTCCGCCTATGCCGAGGCGGTGGCGCATCTCTCGGCGGCGCTGGAACAGACCCGCAAACTGCCGGACCACGCCCGGCGCGAGCTGACGCTCCTGCTCAAGCTCAATCCGGCACTGTCGATCGTCAAAGGTTTGAGCAGCCCGGAGGTGATGGAGCCGGCGTCGCGCGCCTATGAGATCGCCCAGGGCCTCGGCGACAGCCCCGAGCTGTTCAAGGCAACCTGGAACCTCTGGTACGCCTTGAACATGGGGCGGCGGCGCGACGAGGCGCAAGCGCGGGCGGAGGAGCTGGTGGCACTCGGCCAGCGTCTGAACGACGATGACCTCTTCCTCGAAGCGATCCACTGCCGCTGGGCGACCGCGCTGTTCCGCGGCGATCTCGCGGTCGCGTTTGCGGACAGCCGGGAAGGGGTGCGGCGGTACGACCCCGCGCGCCATCACGAGCTGGGTCCGGCCTTCGGCGGCCACGACCCGGGTGTGTGCGCACATTGTATCCAGGCGCAGACGCTCGCCGCCGTCGGCGATGTCGATCACGCCCGACATGCCCTGAAGTCCGGCATCGCGCTGGCGGAAAAGCTGGGACATCAACACACCCTGGCGCATGCTTATTCGCTGGCGACCTTCATGCACAAACAGGTCGGCGATCCAGTGGCGACGGAAGAGGCGGCGCGGCGCATGGTGCAGATCGCGGAGAAATGGAACTTTCCCATGCACCGGGCCATCGGACTCTTTTTTTTGGGTTGGGCGCAAGCGGTCGGGTCAGATTTCGGCGCGGGCCTCCGGCAGATGGAGGCAGAGTTCGAACCCGCCTTCACGCTCGGCCCATGGCCGAACTACATCGCCATGGCGATGGCCGATATACGGCTGCGGGCGGGGCGGGCCGAGGAAGCGCTGCAGCTCGTGGATCAGACGCTGGTGGCCATGCGCGGTCCGGATCCCGGCTTCTACCTGCCGGAGTTACTGCGCATCGGCGACAACTGTCGCGCCCGGCTCGGCGGAAATCATTCGGACGATCCATCGGAAGCCGCAGCCGCGATCGGTGAGCTCCGCCGTCGCTACGAGGAGCGGATGGCCGCGCTCAAGGCAGCGACCGCCGCCGACTAGACCGGCGCAGGCGCTGTTGAATCCGCCGGCAAGAATTGGCTAGGACGTGCACTCACAAATCGAGATTGGTGAGCGGAGCCTAGCCTATCGGCTTTGCAACGGTCTGCGGACGGGCTTCGACGCCCTAACGTGGTCTTACGGGCTGTGGGGCGGCGATACGGCGACTACGCCTATCTGTTGTCCTGCCCGGCGTGTCTCCGGCGCCGCCTCGCTCGCTACCAGCGGATGCCGCATTCAGAGCGCGCATCGCCGCGGGAGCACCCTTAAGAAAGCGCGCGACAGCGGCTTTAACAACCGGACCAAGGTGATCGGGCGTCTTCATGTCATACACCCAACGCCGAACGGCCAAATAGAACAGTTCTCCGTGGAGACCCCAGGCTATTTCCAGTTCCTCCCTGGACAGGGCTGCCCCATCTGGCAGACCGGCGGCGCGTCTCAATTCAATCGCTAACGGTTCTATGACTCTCTTCTGTACGAGATCGAGGTAACGCTGACTTATGCCGACCCCCTTCAGGCCGGCAAACACAAAGATTCGAACCCAGTCATAGCGGAAGATCGCCGCGAGGTAAGATTCGTAGAAATCAATCAGGCGCGCCTCAAGTGGCTTCGTCGGATCGCGGAGAACGGTCTCCCACTCGGGCTGCCAGCGATCGAGATACATTTCCTTGTAGACGCGTTCGATCAAGGCTTCCTTGGTCGGGAAATAGCGGAACAAGTTCTGATGGGTGATACCAAGGCGCGTCGCCAAATCCCGAAGACCACCGTCGAAACCAACCTCGGCGAAAAAAGCGACAGCACCATCCACAATCTCCCGCTCGCGATCCTCCGGATCCAAGCGGCGTCTGCGCTTGGGCGGAGGCCCATGCTCTGGCGCGTTCATCCCTCGACGACGCCGAGCTTTCGTCGATTTGCTTTTCTGTTGAGGCATCTGACCCAACCTGTCGTTCCAAATTTGTGATCACCATAAACCACTGATGACCGGGCGCCAATTAACATCGGCCAAGCCAGCCGCCGCTCGGGGTCTAGTGGACCGAACCAGAGTGGACCGAAGTGATCAGTGGAATCGGACAGGGGCGCTCTAGCCGACAGGGTGATCCCAAGGCGGCAGCCGACCGAGACTGGACCTATCCCCAAAAGGACTTTTTTTATCCGCTAGTCCTGCGAATTTACTTACCGACCGGTAATTAGATTGACTCTGCGCTCCGTCGTATTTAGCTAGTTGCCGGTCGGTAATTAACGGCACATCACGCCCTGGTCACTAATTACCGAACGGTAACTATGTCAAAACAGAAAGAGCAAAGCTATGCGACGCGATATCGAATTCAAATCCGAAGGCCTGACCCTGCGTGGATGGCTCTATGTGCCCGACGGGGCGAAGAAACCGGTGCCCACCGTGGTGATGGCGCACGGCTTTTCGTGCCTGAAGGAGATGTTTCTGGACAAGTACGCCGAGGTCTTCGTCAAGGATGGCCTCGCCGTCCTCGTCTATGACAACCGCAACTTCGGCGATAGCGACGGCGAGCTCCGCCTCGAAGTCGATCCGATGGCCCAGGTCCGGGACTACCAGAGCGCCATCTCCTTCGCCCAGACTCTGCCCGAGGTCGACAAGAACCGCATCGGCATCTGGGGCACGAGCTACACCGGCGGTCATGTTCTCATCGTCGCCGCCATCGACAAGCGCGTGAAGTGCGTCGTCTCGCAGGTGCCGGTCGTCTCCGGCGCCCGCAACATCCACCGTGCCGTTCGGGAAGACTTCATCCCGGAACTGCTCTCGCGCTTCTACGCCGATCGCGCGGCGCGCTTCGCCGGCAAGGCCCCCGCCATGGTGCCGGTCGTGTCGCGCTATCCGAACGAGGTCTGCGCCTTCCCCGGCACCAATGCCTTCGAGGCGTTCCAGGGCGCACAGCAGACCATCGCGCCGACCTGGCGAAACGAGGTGACGCTGCGCTCGCTCGAACTGTTCATGGCGCATGAGACGATCGGCTATGTCGAGCAGATCGGCCCCGTTCCGTTGCTGATGATCGTCGAGGACGCCGACACGCTCGGCGCCGTCGACCAATCGCTCGACATCTACAATCGCGCGCATCAGCCGAAGAAACTCGTCCTCTTCCACGGCGGCCACTTCGACGCCTATGTGCGCGACCAGGCCGGGACGGCCCGCGCCGCCAGCGACTGGTACGTCGAGCACCTCATCATGGAGCCGATGAACTGACACCACGAAGGCGCATCGCCAGCCGGTGCGCCCCCTTCGATCCCTGGATCACGCCCGCCGCGACGTCGGATGAGGCGCACCTTCGAAAGGTTGCATCGATATGCTGACCGTCAATCTTGAAACCGCCCGGCGTGTCGTCGAAGGCGTTGAGGCCAAAGCCAAGTCGCTCGGCTGCTCGATGAACATCGCCGTCGTCGATGCCGGCGGCAATCTCGTCGCCCACGGCCGCATGGACAATGCCCGCATCGGCGCCATCGACATTGCCATCAACAAGGCCTGGTCGGCGCGCGCCTTCGACATGGAGACGGCCGAACTCGGTCGCTACAGCCAACCCGGCGGCCCGTTCTTCGGCATCCACGCCTCCAATGGCGGCCGCGTCATGCTCCTCGCCGGCGGCGTGCCGCTGCGCCGCGCTGATCGGATCATCGGCGCACTCGGCGTCAGCGGCGGGTCGGAGGAAGACGACTCCGGCGGCGCCCAGGCCGGCGTCGACGCCATGATGTCAGAAGGGCTTGGGCTGAGTTTTTCCGTCAAACTCGATGGGAGTGAGTGCCGATGAGCCCGGCCGGATTTTGTTTGGCGGGAGCGCATCGGCGGCGGATCTCCTGGCCGGATTCCGCGGAGCTCGCGAGCAGGATACGGTCCGCGGGCCCGGCGTTGCTGTTCGGCTTGCGCCTCTGGGCAGCGGTCTGCCTCGCGCTTTACGTCGCGTACTGGCTCGAGCTCGACAACGCGTACTGGGCCGGCTGGTCCGTGGCGATCGTCTGTCAGCCGAGCCTCGGCGCCTCGCTGCGCCAGGGCTCGTTCCGCATGGTCGGCACCGTAGTCGGCGCAGTGGCGATCGTCATCCTGACCGCGTGTTTCCCGCAGGACCGCACCGGTTTTCTCTTGGGCCTGGCGCTGTGGGGTGCTGCGTGCGGCTTTGTCGCCACAGTCCTGCGTAACTTCGCGCCTTACGGGGCCGCGCTGGCCGGCTATACCGCGGTGATCATCGCGAGCGACGCGCTCGGCGCGACCGGGGGCGCGAGTAGCGAAGTGTTCATGCTTGCTATCACCCGCGCCAGCGAGATCTGCATCGGCATCGTTTGCGCGGGCGTCGTCCTCGCCGGGACAGACTTCGGCGGCGCGCGTCGGCGCCTCGCCACGCAACTCGCTGCCCTCGCCGTCGAGATCGCCGGTCGGTTGGGCGGCACGTTCTCATTGATTGGCCCTGATCAGGCGGACACGCGGCCGGAGCGGCACGGCCTCGCCGCGCGGGTCGTCGCGCTGAGCCCGGTCATCGACGAGGCCATCGGCGAGGCCTCCGACTTGCGCTGCCGCCTGCCGGCATTGCGGGCGGCCGTCAAGGGCCTGCTCGCCGCCTTGTCCGGCTGGCGCATTGTCGCCAATTGCCTTGAACGGCTGCGGGATGGCGAGGGAAGGAGGGAGGCGAACATCATTCTCCAAACCCTCCCGCAGGAGCTGCATTCACCGTCGGCGCCGGGGAGCTTATCAAGCTGGATAAACGAGCCGTCCCACCTGCGTCGGGTGTGCCAGGCGGCGATACGAGCGCTCGTGGCTCTTTCGGCCGACACGCCGTCGCTCAGGCTGCTTGCGGACGGGACAGCCGAGGCGCTGCTCGGCCTCTCGCAAACGTTGGACGGCTTGACGCTGCTGGCCGATCCCGCTCACCCGGTTCCGCTTCGACGCGGCGCCCGGCCGCATCTACCCGATCTGCTTCCGGCTTGGATCAATGCGGCACGGGTCTTCGCGACGATTGGTGCCGTCGAGCTTTTCTGGGTCGCGACCGCCTGGCCCAACGGCGCCACGGCCATGACCGGTGCCGCTTTCGGCGTCATCCTGTTCTCGCCCCTAGAGGGTCAGGCCTTCGGAGGCTTCGGAGGCGCCAAGATGTTCGCGCTGAGCATCATCGTCGCCGCGGTCCTGGCAGGACTCGTGCGCTTCGCGGTGCTGCCCGCAGCTGAGACGTTCGCCGGCTTCAGCATCGCCATCGGTCTCGTTCTGGTGCCCTTGGGTGCGCTCTCCGCTCAGTCCCGGCGGGGCGCGATGTTCAGAACAATGGCGGTGCTCTTCGTTGTCCTCCTGGTGCCGACGAACCAGATGACCTATGACACCGTTCAATTCTACAACTCAGCCGTCGCCTTCATTGCGGGCGTGTGTTGCGCGGCGGTGGCCATGCTCCTGGTGCCACCGTTGTCGCCGACGGTGCGGGCCCGGCGAGTTCTTGCGTTCACGTTGCGTGAGCTTCGCCGCCTCGCCGCAGGCAGAATCCACCCACTCACCGCTGACTGGGAAGGCCGCGCCTACCACCGCATCTCCGGGTTATCGGCGCAGGTCGAACCGTCGCAGCTCGCACAAATCGTCGCGACGGTCTCGATAGGGACCGAGATCATCCGCCTGCGCCGCATCGCGCGCCGCTTCGACGTCGGCTCCGATCTCGCTACGGCGCTCAACGCTGTGGCGCAGGGCGACAGCGGGGCAGCCATCCAGAGCCTTGCCCAGGTCGATCGCAGTCTCGCCGACCTCCCCGACGCCAGACAGGGTGCGACGGTGAAGCTTCGAGCCCGGGGCAGCATCCGCGCGATATCGGAGGCGCTGGCTCAACATCGTGGCTATTTCGATTCAGGAGAGCTGCGATGAGTTTCACGGAGATCGACCTGTTCGGCGTCTATGTTGCACCGATGTCGTTGATGTTGGTCGCGGCGTGGCTGGTCCTGCTGCCGCTGCGGCGCTTCGCGGATCATTTCGGGCTGCTGCGCCAAGTGTGGCATCCAGCCCTGTTCTGGTTCGCGGTCTACACGTTCTTGCTTTCCGCAATCGTGCTCCTCGTCGCACGCTGAGGCTCCACAATGGCCAATCTCGAACGCAAATCGGAACACGTCGTCGCCAAAGGCGGGCTACCGCCTATCCGCTACGACAACGCGAGGCCCCGCATCCGGGCCGTTCCCGTTCTCACCACGCTCGGCGCGGTGGCGCTTGCCGCCTTCCTCGGCTGGGCGATGTGGCAGTCCTACATGGGGACGCCGTGGACCCGCGACGGCACCGTGCGCGCCTATGTCGTGACGATGGCACCCGAAGTGGCCGGACGGATCGTCGAGCTACCCGTCGCCGACAACCAATTCGTGCACAAGGGTGACGTGCTGATGGTCATCGACCCCACGAACTACGCGATCGCCGTCCGGCAAGCGGAAGCGGCCGTCGAGCAGGCGAAGGCGGTCGCGCAGAATGCCCAGGCCCAGTCGCAGCGCCGGCAGAAACTGACGAACCTGTCGGTCTCGGACGAGGATAAGCAGACCTTCACCAGCCGGGCGCTGAGCGCCGACGCCGCCTATCAACAGGCAATCGCCAACCGTGACCAGGCCCGGGTGAACCTTGAGCGGACACGCATCGTTTCCCCGGTCAACGGCTACGTGACCAACCTGCTGGTGCGGCTCGGCGACTACGTCAATGTCGGGCAGAAGAGCATCTCCGTCGTCGACGCCGACTCCTTCTGGGTCGACGGCTATTTCGAGGAGACCAATCTTCGGCGAATCCGCGAGGGCGGCCCGGCGACGATCAAACTGATGGGTTACAGCCCAATCGTCCGCGGCCACGTCGACAGCATTGCCCGCGGCATCAATGTCGCGAACGCACAACCGGACTCCGCAGGGCTCGCGTCGGTGAATCCAATCTTCACCTGGGTCCGCCTTGCGCAGCGCGTGCCGGTGCGCATCCACATCGACGACGTCCCACAGGGCGTGCGACTCGTGGCTGGAATGACCGCCACGGTACAGATCGAGGACACGACGTCTCTGATGCCCTCGTTGGCCAAGCAAGAACTACCTCACGAGGAGAAAACGGCAGCCGTCGGAAACCGCCGCTAGTCGCGCCGACCCACTCGTACACGCCAACCCACTCATGCACATGGGGCGTCGATCCCGTCGCCAGCGCCCCCCGTGCGGCCTCCAACCCTGGCGACGGGATAACTCGTAACCTAGGAGATATGACATGCCACTGCTTCGCTTCGACGTGATTGAAGGACGAGACGAGAAGTCCATCACGAAACTGCTGCCTCAAAGCGACGCCCCCATGCGTCTCATTGCCTTCATCCTGTTCTCCGGGATTGCCCTGGCCTCCATGTCGGCCTGCGCCCCCGTGTCAGGCAATACCGGCACCCTTGGACCGACGGGCGTGAACACCACCGAATGTCCCACGCTCGAGGGTTACCCCGACTGCCAGCCCTAGGGCGATGCGCCGTGAACCGCGCATTCAAGCTATTGGCCCCACGGTTCGCGGCGCCTGCCTAAGTTTCGCGCGCTGCCGAGTTCGAGCGGCGCAAATTTAATCGCGCCGCCCATTCCACCCGCAGAACCGCCGCGTTTCGCCGCGCCAGGGGTCGGTTTTCCGCCGCCGCTCGGTTGGCATGGATTCTGCGACGAAGACCGGTCTTTCCCTAGGCACACTCAGCACTTTGGTCGGCATGGCGAAGCGATATCCAAAGATCGAGTTACGCAGCATTGCGCAGCATTTCGTCGGCGTCGACGGATCGCGGGTCGAGGCGCTGGCTCCGGTGTCGCTGGGGATCGAGCCGGGCCGTTTCGTGACGCTCATCGGCCCGTCGGGCTGCGGCAAGACGACCATCTTCAACATCATCGCCGGGCTGCAGGACCCGTCGGCGGGCGTCGTGGTTCTTGACGGCCAGGACGCGACCGGCATGGTCGGCCAGGTCGGCTACATGCTGCAAAAGGACTTGCTGTTTCCGTGGCGCACCGTCCTCGACAATGTCGTGCTCGGTCTCGAGGTGCGCGGCGTCGGTCGCCGTCAGGCCCGCGACTACGCACTGCCGTACCTCTATAAGTACGGTCTCGGCGGCTTCGAGCGCCAATATCCGAACGCGCTCTCCGGCGGCATGCGGCAGCGCGCCGCCTTGTTGCGGACACTGCTGTTCGACAGCGAGGTCATCCTCCTCGACGAGCCGTTCGGGGCGCTCGATGCGCAGACCCGCGCCCGCATGCAGGAATGGCTCCTCCAGCTGTGGCAGGACTTCCGCAAGACGGTGCTGTTCGTGACGCACGACGTGGAGGAGGCCGTTTACCTCTCGGACGAGATTTACGTCATGTCGCCGCGCCCTGGCCGCATCGTGGCCCATCTCGAGGTGCCGCTGCCCCGGCCGCGCCCGCGCCAAGTCGTGCTGGACGCGGAGTTCATCCGCATCAAGGAGACATGCCTGGCGCAGCTCGGACATGACCCAGCCTCCGCGCAAGCCGCCTGATCCCCAAAATTCAGTCCACCCCATGCCGAACACCGACATTGCCTTGCCCGTCCCGCTGACGCCGCCCGCCGCCGCGCCGGCGCCGGCCAATCCCGCCCGCCGCCCGGTGTTGAAGCCGCTCCGGCCGCGCCGGCTTCCGCAGTCGCGGCTGTGGCCGACCTGGGCGACGGTCGTCATCCAGTTGGCGCTGCTGCTGGGCGCGCTCGGGTTCTGGCAGCTGGCGGCCGATTCCGGCCTGATCGACTCGTTCTTCTGGTCGAAGCCGTCGGCGATCTTCGCCACGCTGGACACCTTCATCGTCGAGGGCGACGCTGGGATCGACGCTTGGTACACGTTCCGCGCCACCCTGATCGGCTTCTTCCTCGGCACCGCCGCCGGGACCGGCATCGGCCTGTCGTTCTGGTGGTCGCGCAATTACGCGGCGGTGATGCAGCCCTACATCATTGCCTTCGAATCCACACCCAAGCTCGCGCTGGCGCCGCTGATCATTCTGGTGTTCGGCGTCGGCCTCGCGTCCAAGGTCGCGATCGGCACGGCGCTCACGGTGGTCGTCTCGACCCTCACCACCTATGCCGGCGTCAAGGCCGTCGACAGCGACAACGAGCGCCTCCTCTACTCGCTGGGTGCGCGGCGCTGGCAGGTCTTCACCAAGCTCGTCGTGCCGTCCGTCCTCCCGTGGGGCATCTCGGTGCTGCGCGTGAACATCGGCCTGGCACTCACCGGCAGTATCGTCGGCGAGTTCATCTCGTCGCAGCACGGGCTCGGCCGCGAGATCATGTACGCGGGCCAGACCTACGACATCGCCCTCGTCTGGGTGGCGGTCATGGTGCTCTCGACGCTCTCAGTCATCATGTATGTCGGCGTGTCCTGGCTTGAGAAGACGCTGCTCAAGGGCGTGAAGCGATGAGCGCCGGCCGCGTCGCGGATTTCTGAACAGAGGAGAGTTGCTCATGCCCCATATCCGGTCTCGACATATCGTGCGCGGGCTTGTCGCCGCCGCACTCGCCCTGGGCCTTCAGGGCTTCGCCGCCGCAGAGAGCATGCCGGAGCTGCTGGTCGCCGAGCCGGTGCATCAGATCGGCTATCTGCCGCTCTATGTCGGCATCCATAAGGGCTTCTTCGAGGCCGAAGGCCAGAACGTGAAGATGATCACGATCGAGACCGGCAGCGGCCACACCAACGCGGTCCTGACCCGGCAGGCCTTCTCCTTCATCGGCGGTCCGGAGCACAACGCCTTCGCCAAGGCGAAGGGTGCGGAGCTGCGCGCGGTCGTGAATGTCGTCAACCGCGGCAACGTCTATTTCGTCGCTGCCCCGGATGCGAAGCCGGATCATGCGAACCTCGCAGCCTTCGCCAAGGGCAAGCGGATCGCCACCGGCTTCTATAGCGGCACGCCGAATTCGATCACGCGCTTCATGCTGGGTCAGTGGCAGCTCGACGCTGGCAAAGACGTCACGCTCATCGAGACCACGACCGCGGCGATCCTCGCCTCCATGAAGGCCAAGCAGGCCGATATCGGGGTCATCAGCGAGCCGGGCCTGACCCAAGGTATCCGCGAGCACATCTGGGCGGAGCCGTTCTACAACGTGCCGAACGAGCTCGGCGACTACGCGTATTCGACCCTGAACGTGCGCAAGGAATCGATCGACCAGGATCCGAAGCAGGTTGCCGGGTTCGTCCGCGGCGTCATGAAGGGCCTGCAGTACACCTACGCCCATCCGGCCGAGGCGGCCGAGATCGCGCGCAAATATTTCCCGACCATGTCGATCGAGGATCAGACCGCGACTCTCGACCGGACGTTCAAGGACAATCTGTGGAGCAAGGACGGCATGATCGACCGCGCGGCGTGGGACACCGCGAGCAAGGTCGTGCGCACGGCCGGCATCCTCAAGGTCGATGTCTCGTACGACGACATCATCGACATGCAGTTCGTGAAGGCCGCGTTGCCGACGCAGTGATTTCAATCCAAACTGGTGAGGAAAGGGAGACCCATATGAGCGAGCCGATCTGGAACAAATTTCTGACCGAGCGCGACAAGGCCGTCTTCGGCGGGGCCGGCTACGGGGCCCGCGCCGGCTTCGGCAAGCGCCCGGCGCTGCTGGTGATCGACGTTAATTACGCGTTCTGCGGCGAAAAGCCGGAGCCGATCTTGCAGTCGATCAAGCGGTGGCGGAACTCCTGCGGCGAGGACGCCTGGGTGGCGCTGAAGGTGCTGAAGAAGCTCATCCTGTCGGCCCGCGCCAAGGGCGTGCCGGTGATCTACACGACCGGCATCCGCCGCGACGACAACTGGGACAGCGGCAGCTGGTCGTGGAAGAACAACCGCAACGTCGAGGACGTCCACCCCGTCCAGTCGAATCTCGACGGCAACGAGATCATGCCCGACATCGCGCCGGGACCTCAAGACATCGTGATCAAAAAGCAGAAGCCGAGCGGCTTCTTTGGCACCAACCTCGCGAGCTACCTGGTCCTGCTCGGGTGCGACAGCGTGGTCGTCACCGGGACGACGACCAGCGGTTGTGTGCGCGCCACGGTGCTCGACGCGTTCAGCAACAATTATCGCTGCACCGTCGTCGAGGACGGCTGCTTCGACCGCTCGCAGGCTTCGCACGCGATCAACCTGTGCGACATGAATGCGAAATACTCCGATGTCGTGCCCAGCGACGAGGTCGTGACCTATTTCGACACGCTGCCACGCGGCCTCTTCAACCTGCCGTCCGGCGGGGTCCAGGCGTTGCCCAAGGCAGCCAACATGTAGGGAGCGGGGAGCGTCGGTCCGCCGCGCCATTTTCATGGTGCGGCGGGCCGGCTAACCATGCCTGTCTTGTCCGTCATGCCCCGCGAAGGCGGGGCATCATGGTTCAGGCGGCACGATGGACTGCCCGGCCTTTGCGCTGCGTTCGCGGCCTTCAAGGCTGCGGACGGGCGCGAATCAAGACTGGCCGGGCAATGACGAAGAATGGATATGGCGCCTGGGTTTCGGGCGCTTTACCCCAGGTTGCCGAACAGCGGCTGGAACGCGTCTTCGGGCGTGCGGCCGAGTTTCGTGGCGAACAGCTCGTATTCCGGTTTGGTCAGGGTCCGCACCGGCTGGAACAGGTGCCGGAACATCTCAGTGAACTCGGACTCGCCGAACACCCATTTGCCGGCCTTTGGGTTGGGCACGAAGACGTTGCTGGCGACGCCGATCGTGGTCGGCGAGTACTGCATCAGCCCGATGAACCACTGTTTGCGCGCGTCGAACCGCTTGAAGGCGTCGGCGATGCGCATCAGCACCTCGTACAGCACGAGCTTGGCGCGCGCGTCGGCGTAGAAGATGTCCCAGGTGAAATCCTCGCCTGCCTTGGCCTTGATCTCGTCATGCGCCGCGACGCAACGCTCCTGGAACGCATCAACGGCGTCGCCGAGCACGAGGCGGAGGAAATTGAAGAAATTCGGCAGCGCGTCGCGGCTGATCACCTCGGCGTCGAGCAGCGGATCAAGCGGGTGAGTGAGCACGCGGTGGAACATCTCGACACGCTGAGCATCGTGGGCCTGCGCGAGGGCGTGGGCGAGCGCCTGGCTCTGCACGTCGCTGAACGCGCGATCGAACAGCGCGTCGAAATCGGGGGAGCCCTTGAGCGCGTCCGCGACCCGCCGCAGGTCGGCCGCGTTGACCGGCCGGCCGGCGTAGCTTTGCTCGATGGCGCGGATGAAGGCGTCCAGCAACTCGTTGGCCGCGTCGCGGATCTGACGAGGGCCGGTGTTGGTCATGCGCGCGGTTCCTTCGCTGCCGGACCCGGGGATCGCGAGCGCCAGGGCGCGCTCCCGAGCCGATTGCCGCACTATAGCTCTTAGGGCCGCTAAACGGACTACACTCATCGGCGTACACCCTTGCCCGAGGGCGGTCTTCGCCGCCCAACACCTTGGTTTCGTTGCCTCCAGAATTGATCAAATTCACTTAAAATTTGTTTAAGTCTTTATTTACCGCGTCACGATAGGATCGTAGGCGATGACCTACCAGTTCCCCGCTGCCGCCTGGCGTCCGAGCACCAAGCCGTCCGCCGGCTCCCCCGCCCAACCCCCCCTGGATCAAGCCGAGTTCGCCGCCAGCATCGCGGACGCGCTGTTTTCGTCGCCGGGTGCCACGCGGCGCCGGCCGAACCCGAAATCCGCCGCGGACATGCTGGCCGAGCTCGAATCGCAGGCCCGCGAGATCGTCGGTCTGGCCGGCGAGTCGACCGCGGTTGCGAGTTTCCGCACCTTCACCGCGTATCGGACGTTCCGCGCCAAGCTCGCCGACTTTCAGACCTTCTGCGGCGTCATCGAAGGCTATCTCGGCCGCCTCGCTTTGCATCGCCGGGCCGAGCTCGAAGAGCGCTTCTATGCCCTGTGGGGCGCCATCTACCGACCCGCGCTGAAGGCCCTGGCCGGGTTCTTCGCGGTCATCGAGCGCGATGGCGTGATGCCGCTCGGCGCCCGCGAGATCCTCGAGGCCGAGATGCTGGCGCTCGAGACCATGTGCGGCGTCATGGCCGATCCTCGGTTCGGCGGCCACAACGCCGAACTCGTGGCCGAGACCCAGGCGCTAATCGCCCGTGTCGGCAAGCTTGCCGACCGCGCCAGCTCCCTGCCCGAGCTCGTCGACACCCGCGACGCGGCGTAAAGCCAGCGTTCAGCCCTCAGCTGGTCAGCAATCAACAGCAGCGGGGAGCCGTCCGGCTGACGGCTGATAGCTGGCCGTTGCATCAGCGGCCCCGGAACCTTATGTTCCCGCCCTTCCCCTATGGCTACCATCCTGCACCCGGCCACCGCCGCGATGACCGACCTCAGCCGCATCCGCAATTTTGCGATCATTGCGCATATCGACCATGGCAAATCGACCCTGGCCGACCGCCTGATCCAGAGCTGCGGCGCGGTCGCGGAGCGCGACATGCGCGAGCAGATGCTCGATTCGATGGATATCGAGCGCGAACGCGGCATCACCATCAAGGCGCAGACGGTGCGCCTCAACTACCGCGCGCGCGACGGCCAGGACTACGTGCTGAATCTGATGGACACGCCCGGCCATGTCGACTTCGCCTATGAGGTGAGCCGCAGCCTCGCCGCGTGCGAAGGCTCGATCCTGGTGGTCGATGCCAGCCAGGGTGTCGAGGCGCAGACTCTCGCCAATGTCTATCAGGCCATCGACGCCGGGCATGAGATCATTCCCGTCTTGAACAAGATCGATCTGCCGGCGGCCGAGCCCGAGCGGGTCAAGCAGCAGATCGAGGACGTCATCGGACTCGATGCCTCGGAGGCCATTCCGATCTCGGCCAAGACCGGCATCGGCATCGATGACGTGCTGGAGGCGCTGGTCAAGCGCCTGCCGCCGCCCAAGGGTGACGCGGCGGCGCCGCTCAAGGCGCTGCTGGTCGATTCCTGGTACGACGCCTATCTCGGCGTGGTCGTGCTGGTGCGGGTCAAGGACGGTAAGCTCGCCAAGGGGCTCAAGGTGCGCATGATGGCGACGGGCGTCACCCACGAGATCGAGCGCGTCGGCGTGTTCACGCCGAAGAACACGGAGATGCCCGAGCTCGGGCCGGGCGAGATCGGCTTCATCACCGCCGGCATCAAGAGCGTCGCCGACTGCCGCGTGGGCGATACGATCACGGAAGAGCGCCGCCTCGCGGCCGAGCCGCTGCCCGGCTTCAAGCCCAGCCTGCCTGTGGTGTTCTGCGGCCTGTTTCCAGTGGACTCGGCGGATTTCGAGCGGCTGCGCGAGAGCCTGGCCAAGCTTCACCTGAACGACGCGAGCTTCGTCTACGAGCCGGAATCGTCAGCCGCCCTCGGCTTTGGCTTCCGCTGCGGCTTCCTCGGCCTGTTGCATCTCGAGATCATCCAGGAGCGGCTGGAACGCGAGTTCAACCTCGACCTGATCGCGACGGCGCCGTCGGTTGTCTACAAGGTCCATATGACCAACGGCGAGGTGATGGATCTCTACAACCCGGTCGACATGCCAGACCCGGTGCGGATCGATCACATCGAGGAGCCGTGGATCAAGGCGACCATCCTGGTACCCGACGAGTATCTGGGTTCCGTGTTGAAGTTGTGCGAGGACCGCCGCGGCGTGCAGGAGAACCTGACCTATGCCGGCAACCGCGCCATGCTGGTGTACAAGCTGCCGCTCAACGAGGTGGTGTTCGATTTCTACGACCGCCTGAAGTCGGTGAGCCGGGGCTACGCCAGCTTCGACTACCAGATCGATGGCTATCAGCAGGGCGACGTGGTCAAGCTCAGCATCCTGGTCAACGCCGAGCCGGTCGACGCGCTCTCGATGATCGTGCACCGGGCGCACGCCGAGAGCCGCGGGCGCATCTTGTGCGTGAAGTTGAAGGAACTGATCCCGCAGCAGCTGTTCAAGATCGCCATCCAGGCGGCGATCGGCGGGCGGATCATCGCGCGCGAGACGGTGAGCGCCTTGCGCAAGGACGTGACCGCGAAGTGCTACGGCGGCGACGTCACCCGCAAGCGCAAGCTGCTCGAGAAGCAGAAGGAAGGCAAAAAGCGCATGCGCCAGTTCGGCAAGGTCGACATTCCGCAGTCCGCCTTCTTCGCGGCGCTCAAAGCGCGCGAGGATTAGCTGGGATAGCCGTCAGCTATCAGCCGTCAGCAATCGGCCAGGCACGGCTCTTCTGATAGCTGACAAGCTGAAGGCTGACCGCTTCTTACCCAAACCCGCTCTTGCGTTTGCGCCTGCGCCTGCCGGACAGAATCCCCAGGATCACCGCCAAGCCGATCAGCACCAGCCATGCCGGCCAGACCAGCAGCGGAAAGATGACGTCCTGCCACAGGAACGGGTGAATGTAGCGCTCGATCACCGCCTGGACGAGGTTCAGCGACCCGCGGTCGATCGTGTACCACAGCGCGCCGATCTCAGTCGGACTGTAGGCGCCGGTTTTCAGATAGATCAGGCCGTCGTGGCCGGCCGCGATCAGCGCCAGCAACAGCAGGATCCAGGCGACACTCCGCCCGACCATGTGGCCTCCCGTTCGGCTGCGGCGACCCGACTCGACACACCGTCTCGTGGGCGGGACCTTAACAAAATGACGCAGCCCTCTCCACCGGGCGCAATTCGTGCCAAAATCTAGGTGTTTTCCTGGACGAAACTCAGGTTTTAATGGGAGTCCACGCCCTCGGGCGGCACGCTAGGCTGCGCCCCGGGTGAACCCTGAGGGCTTAAAAAGACCTTTAAAAATCAGTGACTAAGGAGGAGACGGTGAACGAAGAATTGGCCAAGCTCAAAAATGAGATCCAGCGCGCCGGACTGACCGCCCCGGCCATCCAGTCGCGGCTGGTCCGGCCCGACCGGCTGCGGGCGTTGCGTATTCGCCTGCGGACCTTTCTTGATACCTACCGGCGCGCCTTGCCGCACACGGAAGCCGTGAGCGTGCGCACCTGGATCGAAAAGGTCGACCGTGCCATTGCCGACGTGTCGGCGCGCCAGCGCGCCTGATCCGTCGTCCTGAACCTGACCCCTCCGGTCCCCCCCGGAGGGGTCAAGGTTTGTGGCGCCCGTTACTTCGGCGGGTTGAATTCCTTCCACGGGTCTTTCACCCGCGCGATCGTCTCGAACTCGATATTGGCCAGCTTGCCGTCCGGCTGGCGCGTCCGAAAACCGCGATTAGCTGCTACACTCGCGGCCGAGGCGCCATGGATTTCACGCTCAGCGAAGGGCAGCGTCTGTTTACTGAAGCGGTCCGGCGCTTTGCGCAGACCCGCCTCCCTGCCGACGCGTTGAAGCGCGCCCACGATCCGCGCTTTCCGTTCGATGTCGCCAAAATGGCGGCGGACCAGGGGCTCCTCGGTATCACGCTGCCCGAGGCCGATGGCGGGCAAGGTGGCTCGCTGTTCGATGCAGTGATCGCGATCGAGCAGGTGGCGCTGGCGTGCCCGCGCAGCGCCGACGTCATCCAGGCCGGCAATTTCGGTCCGATCCGCACCTTGGCTGAATATGCCAACCCGGCGCAGAAGAAGCGGTTCCTGCCCGACCTGCTCGCCGGGCGCGCGGTGATCAGCCTCGGCATGAGCGAGCCGGAGGCGGGCTCGGCCGTCACAGATCTCCAGACGACCGCCCGCCCCGAGGGCGGCGGCTACGTGATCAGCGGCAGCAAGGTGTTCTCGACCCACAGTGCCGACGCGGCGCTGTTCCTGGTCTATGTGCGCTTCGGCCCGGGTGTCGAGGGCATCGGCTCGGTGGTGGTGGAGCGCGGGACGCCGGGGTTCACCATCGGGCGGCCATCGGCCTTCATGAGCGACGAAGAGTGGCGTCAGCTCTATTTCGAGGACTGCCGTATCCCGGCAGAGAACGTCCTGTTGGGGGCGGGGGGCTTCAAGAAGCAGATCGCCGGCTTCAATGTCGAGCGCATCGGCAACGCGGCGCGGTCGCTGGCGCTCGGCCGGCATGCGTTCAATCTCGCCCGCGAGCACGCCCTGTCCCGCCGCCAGTTCGGCCGGCCGCTCTGCGACTTCCAGGGGCTGCAGTGGAAGTTCGCCGATATGGCGATGAAGCTCGATGCCGCCCAGTTGCTGCTTTATCGCGCCGCCGCCAATGCCGACGAGAACGGCCTGCCGTCCGCGTATGAGACCGCCGCCGCGAAAGCGTATTGCAACCAGGCGGGGTTCGAGGTGGCGAACGAGGCGGTGCAGGTCATGGGCGGTCTCGGCTACAGCCGCGAGTCGCTCGCCGAGTATTGCATGCGCCGCACCCGCGGGTGGATGATCGCGGGCGGCTCCGTCGAGATGATGAAGAACCGGATCGCCGAACACGTGTTCGACCGCCGATTCGATCAGCGTCGGACTTGAACGAATAAGCTGCGAGGGGAGGATACGATGCGGAAGATCACGGCACTGGTCGTGCTGATGATGGCCGTGCTCGGCGCCGCGGCGGGGGCGCGGGCCGAGGTCAACGAACTGAGGATCGGGCTGCAGTTCGGGTTCATCTATCTGCCGGCGACCGTCGCGGTGGAAGAGAAGTTCATCGACAAGCGGGCCGAAGCCGAAGGGCTCGGCGCGGTCAAGGTGACGATCAGCCGGTTCAGCGGCTCGACGGCCATCAACGACGCGGTGCTCTCCGGCAACGTCGACCTCGGCGCCTATGGATTGCCGGGTATGCTGATCGTGTGGGACAAGACGCGCGGCCGCCAGGACGTGCGCGGCGTTGCCGCCTTCGGCCGCAATGCGTTCGTCGTCGTCACCAACAAGCCGGCGATCAAGAGCCTCAAGGATTTCGGCGACGACGACCGGATATCGCTGCCGGCGACGAACTCGCCGCAGGCGATCCTTCTGAAAATGGCTTCGGAAAAGCTTTACGGCCCCGGCAACGTGTCGCATTTCGACACGATGATGGTGGCGCTGCCGCATCCCGATTCGGCAAACGCGCTGCTGTCGGGGAACACGATCAGCGGTTATGTGTCCACGCCGCCGTTCCAGCAGTTCCTGCTGCGCGACAGCCGCATCCACGCCGTGGCGACAGCCCGCGAGATCCTGGACGGCGAGGAGGCGACCGGCGTCATCCTCGGCGGTGCCCGCAAGTTCGTCGAGGACAACCCCAAGGTCACGCGCGCCCTCTATTTGGCGCTGGATGACGCGATGCATTTCATCCGCGCCAATCGCGCCCGCGCCGCGGAGATCTATATCGCGTCCGAGAACTCGAAGCTGTCGAAGAACGACGTCCAGGAGATGCTGGGCGACGGCTCGACCGAGTTCGACGTGGCGCCGCACGGCTTGAAGCGCTTCGCCGACTTCATGAAGAAGATCGGCATGCTCGGCCAGTCGCCCGAGCACTGGAAGGAGACGTTCTTCCCGGTGGCCTATGGCCGCATCGGCAGCTAGGCTGTCGCCATCCAAGGAGGCGTGACATGGCATCCCCATCCCGCTGGCCGGATCTCGCGAGCTTTGCGCTGGGCCTCGCCGACGCGGACGTCCCCGACGAGGCGCGGCGCAAGGCCGTCGATGCGATGACCGATGCCCTCGCCTGCGCGCTGGCCGGCAGCGTCTCCGAGGTGGCACTGCCGATCCTGCGGGCGTTGGGCATCGGCCCGGGGTCGGCGGCCGGCGGCGCGGCGTTGCTCGGAGCCGGCCGGACGGCGGCTCCGGCGGATGCGGCGCTCTACAATGGCACGATCACCCACGCGCTCGATTACGACGACGTGACGCACCCCGCCTACAGCCATCCGTCGACAGTGCTGATGCCGGCGCTGTTCGCGCTGGCTGCGGAGGCCCGGTCGACCGGGCGCGACATCGTCACCGCCTATATCGTCGGGCTGGAGATCTTCGGCAAGCTCGGCCGGGCGCTGAACACGACGCATTATCGCGCCGGCTGGCACGCCACCTCGACGTTCGGAAGCATCGCCGCCGCTATCGCGGCCGCACGGCTGCTGAAGCTGACCCCGGCGCAGCTGAGCTCGGCGATCGGCATGGCCGCCTCGGCGTCGTCCGGCCTCCGCGCCAATTTCGGGACCATGACCAAGCCGCTCCACGCCGGCTATGCGGCGCGGAACGCGGTGCTGGCGGTCAAGCTGGCGCGCGAGGGCTTCACCGCCAGCGCCGAGGCGCTAACCCACAGGTTCGGCTTCGCGCAGACCTTCAACGCCGGCCGCGCCATCAGGTGGGAGGAATTTCGCAACTGGGGCGAGCCGTTCGAAATCCTGAGCGAGTTCGGCATCGGCCTGAAGCCGTTCCCGAGCTGTGCCGCGACCCATACCGGCATCGAGGCGGCGCTGCTGCTGCGCCAGGAGATCGGGGGCGCCATCGATCGCATCCGCTCGATCCGTGCCGGGGTGGCCGAGATGTCGCTGGAGCCGCTGATCCACGTCAAGCCGAGCACGCTCCTCGAAGGCAAGTTCAGCATGCACTACTGCATTGCCTCGGCGCTGATGGACGGGCAGGTCGATCTTTCGACCTTCACCGAGGCCAAGCTCGCGCGTCCGCAAATCGCCGATCTGATCGGCCGCACGCAAATGGAGGTGGACGACCGGGTGCGCCACAGTGGGGAGTTTGCGTCGGTCGTGTCCTTCACCCTGGACGACGGGAGCCGGCGCGAAAAGCTCGTCGAGCTCGCGATGGGCAAGCCGCAGCGCTGGTTCTCTCACGAACGGCTGCGGCAGAAGTTCATGGAGTGCGGCGCCGGCATTCTTCCGGCCGAACGGCTCGACGACGCGTTTGCGGCGGCGCAGAGCCTCGACCGGCTGCCCAACATCGACTCGCTGCTGGGCCATTTGTCCATCGCCAAAGCCGCGGCAGCGGAGTAAACGCTTCGGTCTCCGCTCCGCTCCACCAGTCTTGGCATGATGGCATGATTCGAGTTTCGAAGACCCTCAGCGCATTGGCGCTTTTTCTGGCGTTCGTTGGCCCCGCCGCCGCCTATCCCGACCGGCCGGTCCGCATCGTGGTGCCGTTTCCGCCCGGCGGCGGCACCGACATCATCTCACGCACATTGGGCTCCGGCATGTCCAAGGATCTCGGTCAACCGGTCGTTATCGAAAATAAACCAGGCGGCGGCACCATCCTCGGCACCGCCCAGGTCGCGAACGCGCCGGCTGACGGCTACACCCTCGTGATGGCGACATTCGCGCACGCGGTGAACCCGAGCCTCAAGGCGTCGCTACCCTACGACACCGACAAGGCGTTTCAGCCGGTGGCGCTCGTCGCGCGCTCCTACAACATCCTGGTGGTCAATCCGAACAGCCGGTTCAAGACGGTCCAGGATCTGCTCGCGGCGGCGAAGGCCAATCCGGGCAAGCTGAACTACGGCTCGTTCGGGATCGGCACTTCGGCGCATCTCGCCGGTGAGCTGTTCAAATATCTGGGCAAGGTCGACCTGACCCATGTCGCCTACCAGGGGGCGGCGGCGGCGCTGACCGATCTGATGGCCGGCCAGATCGACGCCATGTTCACGACTGTCGCCAGCGTCAGCTCCTATATTCAGGCGGAACAGCTGCGGGCGCTCGCGGTAACCTCGGCCAAACGTTCACCGGCGGTCCCCGATCTGCCGACCATCGCCGAAGCCGGCGTGCCCGGCTATGTGGCCGAGAGCTGGTACGGGCTTTACGCGCCATCGGGCACGCCGCGCGACGTGGTCGCGCGCCTGAACAAGTCGGCCGCCGAAGCCGTAAAATCGGACGGCTTCAAGAAGCTGGAGACGGTCGAAGGCCTCACCGTGGCGGTCGGCTCGCCGGACGAGCTGGACCGCTATGTCCGGGGCGAGGAGGCGCGCTGGCGCGACGTGGTCCAGGCCGCGCATATCGAGCCGCAATGACGGAGTTCTGACATGACCGACGCTTCAACCGGTGCGCCCCGAATCGAGCTGTCGATCGACGACGGGATTGCGACCGTGGCGCTCAACCGGCCGGACGTCCGCAACGCCATCGACGACCGGATGCGTGGCGAGCTCGAAACGGTCCTCGACCGCATCGCCGATGACGAGGCGGTGCGCGCGGTCGTGCTCACCGGCAACGGCAGCGCCTTTTGCGCCGGCGGCGACATTGCCGGCATGCAGAAGCGCCTGAAGGCGCCGGCGGGGCAAGTCGCCTTCAACGGCTGGCGGCGCCAGGTGCGGCTGCATCAAATCGTCGGCAAGCTGCACAAGCTGCCGAAGCCGACCATTGCCGCCGTGAACGGCCCCGCGGCCGGGCTCGGCTGCGACCTGGCGCTGTGCTGCGATTTCATCATCGCGTCCGAAGCCGCGATGTTCACCATGAGCTTCATCCTGCGCGGGCTGGTCCCCGACGGCGGCGGCATGTATTTCCTGCCGCGCCGTGTCGGCCTCAGCCGCGCCAAGGAGCTGATCTTCACCGGCCGCCGCGTCGAGGCGCCGGAGGCGCTCGCCATTGGCCTCGCCGACCGCGTGACCGGTGCCGCCGATCTCCTGAAGGACGCGCGCGACTGGGCGCGCGAGCTGAGCCACGGCTCACCGACGGCACTGGCGCTGAGCAAGGCAATTCTCGACCAGACGTTCGAGCTGACCGACGAACAGGCGCTGGCGCTCGGGCGCGAGGCGCAGGCGATCTGCTACACCACCGCCGAGCATCAGGACGCCGTGGCCGCGTTTCTCAACAAGAGCAAGCCGTCGCGATAGTTCGGACGTTGCGAATGCGCGTTGCACCCCCCTCCCTGACCCTCCCCCGCAAGGGGGGAGGGAACAGAATCGCGCCGCAAATTCTTACTCCCTCCCCCTCGACGGGGGAGGGTTGGGATGGGGGTGTTGATCGCGCGAACCACGGCAAACGTCTATGAGCGCCCTCGGCCGGCTATTTCGTCCGCAGAGTGTGGCGGTCATCGGCGCCTCGTCGGATCCCGGGAAGCTGACCGGACGGCCGATCGCCTATCTGCAGAAACACGGCTTTGGCGGCCGCCTCTATCCGATCAACCCGCGCTACGACACGATTGCCGGCCTGACCTGCTATCGCGACGTCGCTTCGCTGCCTGCCGCACCGGATGTCGGCATTGTCCTGCTGCCGGCCGAGCACAGCCTCGACGCCGTGCGGCAACTGGCTGCCGTCGGCACCGCCGCCGCGATCGTCCTGGCCAGCGGCTTCGGCGAAGCCGGACCCGACGGCCAGGAGCGGCAGCAGAAGCTCAAAGACGCGGCCGGCGCCATGCGGATTCTCGGCCCGAACACGATCGGGCTGGTCAACCTCACCGATCGCATTACGCTGTCGGCCAGCGGTGCTCTGGAACTCGAGGAGCTCGCGACTGGGTCGATCGCCGTGATCTCGCAAAGCGGCGGCATCCTCGGCTCGCTGCTGTCGCGCGCCGCCGGCCGCGGCATCGGTTTGTCGAAGCTCGTCGCCACCGGCAACGAGGTTGACATCGAGGTTGCGGATTGTCTCGATTACCTGACCGAGGATGCCGCAACGTCGGTCATCGCGCTCTATCTGGAGGGCTTGCGCGACGCGCCACGCTTTCGCGCTGCGGCCGAGAAGGCCGCTGCCGCCGGCAAGCCGATCGTCGCGTTCAAAGTCGGGCGCTCCGAATCCGGGATTCGCTCGGCGGTGTCGCACACCGGGGCGCTGGCTGGGGCGGACCGGGTCTATGACGCATTCTTCAAACAGACTGGCGTCATCCGCGCCACGACCTTCGCCGACCTCCTCGACATCCCGCAGGCGCTGGCGACTGGCCGAAAGCTCAACGGGCCGCGGGTGGCCATCGTCACGTCCACTGGCGGGGCCGCGACCCTGGTCGCCGACGCCTGCGGCATGGCTGGCCTGGAGACCCCGCAGCCGGACGCGGCGACTGCCGGGCGGCTGACGGCGCTCGACATCCGCGACGCGGTGCTCGACCGCAACCCGATCGATGTCACCTTGGCGGGCCTGCGGCCCGATCTGTTCCGCAGCGTGATCGACACGCTGTTCGCCAGCCCGACCTACGACGCCGTAATTATGATCGTCGGCTCGTCGGGAATCGCGCGCCCCGATCTCGTCGCCAAGCCGGTGCTGGAGGCCCTGCCCGGCAGTCCCAAGCCGCTCCTCGTCTATGTGAGTCCGGACGCGCCCAACATTATCAAGCACCTCAACCGCCACGGCGTTCCGGCGTACAGCGCGCCCGAAGCGTGCGCCGCGGCTCTTTCGGGACTGTTGCGGGCGACAGGCTCCGGCCCTTCGGCCGCGTCGCCTGAAGCCGCGCCGGCGCGGATCGACGATCTCCGTCTTCCCTCGGGACCCCTGAACGAAGCCGAAAGCAAACGCCTGTTTCAGCGGTTCGGCATTCCGAGCGTGCGCGAATTCGTGGCCGACACGCCAGCGGCTGCGGCGGATGCGGCGCGCGGGCTGGACGGACCGGTGGTGCTGAAGATCCTGTCGCGCGAGATCACGCACAAGTCCGAGGTGGGCGGTGTGGCGGTCGATGTCGATCCGCGGGACGTGGCGCAGCGCTGCGAGGCGATGCGGACCGCGGTCGCCAGATCGACCACCGCGAAGATCGAAGGCTTCCTGGTGCAGGAACAAATCCGCGACGGTGCCGAGCTGATCCTGGGCTTTCATCGCGATCCACAGCTGGGGTCGGCGATCCTGCTCGGCTTCGGCGGTGTCGCCGCCGAAGTCTTCCAGGATACGGCAATCCGGCTCCCACCGATCTCACCCGGCGACGCCGTCGACATGATCGAGGAGCTCAAGAGCGCCGCACTGCTGAAAGGCTTCCGCGGCCGCCCGCCGGCGGATATCGACGCGCTGGCCGGCGCCATCGTGTCGTTCTCGCGGATGATCGCCGTGCTCGGCGATCGCCTCGTCGAAGCGGAGATCAATCCGCTCTTTGTGTTGCCGAAAGGGCAGGGGGTGCGCGCCGCCGACGGTCTTGTCGTTTTGCGCTGAGGCGCGGAGGAGACGGATGAAGACGATGATCACGGCGCGGATGCATGAGATCGGCGCCCCATTGCGCCTGGACACCCTTCCGATCCCGGTTCCCGGGCCGACAGACGTTTTGGTCGCGGTGAAGGCGTGCAACATCGTTCCCAATCTGCGGAACATCCTGAAGCATTGGCCGCAATGGTTCCCCGACAAGCCGCTGCCCAAACTGCCGGCGAGCTTTGGTCTCGACGCGGCGGGCGTGATCGCCGAGGTCGGCAGCCAGGTGTTCGCGGTGAAGCCCGGGGAGCGCGTGTATGTCAATCCGGCGCGCAGCTGCGGATCGTGTCGCGCCTGCCGCGGCGGCGACCCGATCAGCTGCCGCAGCTTCACCTATCAGGGCTACTTTGGACGGGGGCCGCTGGGGCGAAAGATTCTCGACGCCTACCCCTATGGCGGGCTGTCGGAATATCTCACCGCACCGCAGTCGGCGCTGGTGAAGCTGCCCGACAATGTGCCCTTCGAAGCCGCCGCGCGGTTCGGCTATCTCGGCACGGCCTATTCGGCCATGCGCAAGACCGGCGTCGGTCCGGGCCGGACGGTGCTCATCAACGGCATCGGCGGAACGCTTGGCTTGTGCGGCGCGCTGGTTGGCTTGGCGATGGGAGCGACCAAGATTCTCGGCACCGGGCGGAGGCAGCCGTTGCTCGAGCGGGTCAAGGCGCTGGCCCCAGATCGGATCGAGGTGCTCGCGGTCGGCGGGCAGCCGATCCGCGACTGGGCGCTGACGCACACCGACGGCGACGGCGTCGACGCGGTCATCGATGCCTTGTCGCCACAATCGCCGCCCAGCGCCATGATGGACGGGTTCCGCGCGTTGCGGGTCGGCGGGCGCGGCGCCGATCCCGGCGGCGTCTCGGCGGCCCTGACGCTCGATGCGAGCTTCCTGCGCGACTACAACGCCCAGCTCATGGGATCGCGCTGGTTCACCACCGCCGAAGGCGACGATCTGGCCGCCATGGCGGGGGCGGGCACGCTCGATCTCTCGCACTTCGAGCATCGGCGCTTTCCGCTGGCCAAGGTCAACGACGCGATTGCCGCGCTTGGCGACGGCGACGGCGGCTTTACGAATTTCGTCGTGCTGCCGTAAGTCAGATGCCGAGATAGGCGTCCACTGCCGATAGTCGGCTGATCATCTTGGACATCGACCCCTCCCTGTGCTGTCTCGCGTCGTTTTGCGCCGCGGCGTCAGAGTGTCCGCAGCTTCGGCATGACCTCGGCGGCGAACATCTCCGTGCTCTTGCGGACCAGCTCGTCCGGCAGGGTGCCGAACTGCAGCATGCAGATCAGCTTTTTGTAGCCGCTCTGGGCATGCGCCTCTTCGAGCTTCGCCCGCACGGTCGCCGGACTGCCGCAGATGAACGTCCCCAACGCCAGCAGCTCGTCCACCGTCTGCGCCTTGAAAGCCGTGCCCTTGCGCGCCGCCATGATCGTGAGGAATGACTCCATGGACGTGTAGCCGGGTGGGAACAGCATTTCGGGCGTCATGCGCAGGAAACTGTTGAACAGCGCCTCGACGTGCCGCCCCGATTCGCGCTTGGCGATCTCATCGGTTTCGGCCACGTAGATCGGCAGCGCCCAGCCGAGCTGATCGCCCGACACCTCGTAGCCGTGTTTCCCGCCGGCTTCCTTGTAGAGCTGATGGTTCTTCAGCACGGTGGCCAGCGGGGCAAACGTGATGATGAACGGGTATTTGCGCTTGGGGTCGGCGGCCCAGTCGATGGTCTCCCGCGAGCCCTGCGAGGGGATCCAGATCGGGGGATGCGGCTTCTGGTACGGCCGCGGCCAGACGTTCACGTAGCGGAAATTGAAATGCTCGCCTTCGAAGGCGAAGGGACCCTTCTCGCTCCACGCGCGGACGATCAGATCATGCGCCTCGTGGAAACGGTCGTGCGAGAAGATCGGGTTCACGCCCATCGTGTGATATTCGGAGCCGATGCCGCGCACGAAGCCGGTGATGACCCGTCCCTTCGAGATGTTGTCGAGCATCGCGAATTCCTCGGCGATGGTGAGCGGATTGCTCACCAGCGGCAGGGCGCGGCCGAGGATCGCGACCTTCACGTCGAGGTCGCGGGTGCGCTCGATCAGGATGCTCGCCAGCAGATTGGGCGCCGGCATCATGCCGTAGGCGGTCTGGTGGTGCTCGTTGACGCAGATGCCGTCGAAGCCGAGCTTCGCCGCGAACACCATCTGTTCGATGTATTCGCGATAGAGGTCGGCGCCCTTTGCGGGGTCGTAGAACTCGTTCGGCAGCGCAACCCAGGGGGAGCGATATTTGGCCGCGCCGGCGAGATCGAGCACCCGATACGGCATGAGATGAAAGGCATAGAACTTCATGCCGCCACCTCGCGCAGAAAGGCCTGGGTCGCCGCGAGCGTCTCGGCCGTCCGTTCCACGTGCGGCAGGTGCCCGCATTGAGGGAGCTTGGTCAGCCGCGCCTTAGGCAGCGCGTCGGTCCACGCCTTTGCGAACTCGACAGGCAGCACTTTGTCATTCTCGCCCCAGATCAGCTGCACGGGGATGTTGATGCGATGCAGCCAGCGCTGCAGCTCCGGATTGAAGAAACGCGGCTGCCAGCCCAGGCGGGCGGCGCCGTAGCTGTTCTTGAGCTGCGCCTTCATCTGGTCGGGATTGGCGGCCGCCGCGGCCAGCATCTGCGCTGCAAGGGCGGGCGCGTGAACGAGATTGTTGGCCCGCTCCTCGGGTGACCACATGAACACGTCGCCGGAGAGGACGCCTTTGACCCGGGCCCCGGCGGGGGCCAGCAGGGTCAGCGAGCGCAGCGCCCCGGCATTGCGCGCGGCGATTTCGGCCGCGATCCATCCGCCCAGCGAATGGCCGATGATGTCGAGCTCGCTGAGGCCCAAATGGTCGATGAAGTCGAGATAGAAGTAAGCGATGTCGCCGATCCCAAACAGCCAGGCGGGCGTATCGGATTCACCGAAGCCGGGATGATCCGGGACCAGCAAGGTCCGGGTCTTTGCCAATTCTTCGAAGTAGGGCAGCCAGGCGGTGACTCCGGCCGCGCCGTGCAGGAACAGCAGCGGCGCGCCGCTTCCGGCACGTCGCAGATGAATGCGGGCGCCGTTCACTGTGATGTGCTCGGACTGATAGGTCATACCACCGTCGCGCGCCTCCCTTGCCGCCTGCTTCGCGTTCAAACGTTTGCAAATGCAAGCATGGCCATCCGACCAGCACCGCGGCGGAGTGTCAATATGGCCGCGCGGTGATGCCGCCCGCCCTGGACAAAGATGAGCCTGTTGTCCGCGGTATGGACATTGCGGGCACCGAACGGGGGCCGGCAAAAAAGCCTTGCCAACCCGTCTGTGCCGCCCTTCACTCAGCATCTTGGGGCCGAGCGCAGATAAAGGAGAAGCCGCATGCATAAAATCGCGATCCCGCAGGGTGCGATCGACCGGGTCCTGAAGCGCCGCGACAACCTTCACGTTTTCACCGACATCGATCCGGCGCGCACGGCGCATATCGTGGTCGATCTCCAGAACGGGTTCATGGCGCCCGGACAGCCGGCCGAGATTCCGACCGCCCGCGACATCGTGCCCAACGTCAATCGCGTCAGTGCGGCGCTGCGCAAAGCCGGCGGCCAGGTCGTCTATATCCAGAACACCATCAACGCCGATGCCAAGGCGACGTGGTCGAACTGGTTCAAGTACATGTCGGGCGACAAGCGCGCCGCCCGGATGGACGAGGCGTTTGCCGACGGCAGCTACGGGCATTCGCTGTGGCCGGGGCTCGAGGTGCTGCCGGCGGACCTCAAGGTGAAAAAGACTCGCTTCGGCGCCTTCGTCCAGGGTTCGTCCGATCTGCATCCCGTTCTGCAGGCGCGGAAGATCGACACTCTGATCATCACCGGGACCGCCACCGATGTCTGCTGCGAGTCCACGGCCCGCGACGCGATGATGCTGAACTACAAGGTCATCTTCGTCTCCGACGGCACCGCCACCCATACCGACGAGGCGCACAACGCGACCTTGGGGATCATGCTGGCGAACTTCGCCGACGTGATGAGCACGGACGAGGTGGTGGCCTGCCTATCGAAGCCGGTGAGCCAGGCCGCCGAATGAGGGCGGCCACCGCGGCGACTTATTGCAGCGGCGGAAGCGCGGCGCCGTGGACGCGCCAATGCGCGTCGAGGGCGGCAATATACCGCTCCCGCTCCGCGTCGCTGAGGAACGCGGCCACGAAGCCGTTTCGCGCCAGCCGATAGACGTCGTCCGTGGACAGGCCAAGCGCCGCCTGGATCGCGGCGAAATTCTTGGTCATGTAGCCGTCGAAATAGGACGGATCGTCCGAGTTGACGGTCACGCACAGCCCGGCTTTGAGCAGCCGCCCGAGATTGTGCGCGGCAAGATCCGGAAAGACGCGCAGCTTCACATTCGAGATCGGGCACACGGTGAGCGGGATTCCGGATTTCGCCAGTCGCGTGACCAGGGCCGGGTCCTCTTCGCACCGCACCCCGTGGTCGATGCGGTCGACCTTCAGCACATCGACCGTGTCGGCGACGTAAGACGCAGGGCCTTCCTCGCCGGCATGTGCCATCGTCTTCCAGCCAAGGTCGCGGGCGCGGGCGAAGACGCGGGCGAATTTCTGGGGCGGGTTGCCGACCTCCGGCCCGCCGAGTCCGATGCCGGCGATGCGGTCGCGAAACGGCAGCGCCTCCTCCACCGCCGCAAACGCATCCTCCTCCGGATATTGCCGTTGGAACCCGATGATCAGGCGCGTGCTCATCTTGAGGTTGCGCTCGGCGTCCTTTAGCGCCGCGTCGATTCCGCGAAACATCGCCTGGAATGGAACGCCGCGGCGGGTATGCGCCTGCGGGCTGATGAACACCTCGGTGTGCACGACGTTGTCCTCGCGAACCCGCGCGCAATAGGCCGCGGTCATGTCGTGGAAGTCCTCTTCTGTCAGCAGCACCGTGAGGCCGGCGTAGTAGATGTCGAGGAAGCTCTGAAGATTCGTGAAGTTGTAGGCCGCCCGCAGTTCCGCCTCGCTGCCGTACTTGAGGGCGATGCGGTTTCGCCGCGCCAGCTTGAACATGAGATCGGGCTCGATGGAGCCTTCGAGATGCATGTGCAGCTCGGCTTTCGGCATTTTTTCAATCAGAGCGTTCGGTGACGGCAAGGCGCGGACTCCCCCGATTGTGCAAGCGTCTGGCGGTTGGCACGGAACGTGCTAAACTTTTTTAACGCCGAACTCAATGTGAAACACATAAGTCCGGCAAAGAGGGGGAGAAGAATGACCGTGTTTCGCCGATTGATCCCGGGGCTTCTGGCGGCCGCGACTGCGCTGTGGTTTGCGCAGCCAGCGCTCAGCGACGACAGCATTGCCCAGGCAAAGCCGCTGAAGAAGGTGCGCATCGCGGTGGGCACGACGAATCTGAACGTCGGCTATCCGTGGCTGACCCTGCCCCTCGATCTCGGCTACTGGAAGGACGAGGGCTACGATGTCGAGGTGCTGCCGGTTGGCGCGTCGCTGCAGGCCCTGCAGCAGATGGTCGCCGGCAACGCCGAGTTCGCCCAGCTGAACTCGAGCGTGGTCATCCAGGCCAACGTCGTGAACGACATCCCGGCGCGCGTGGTGATGAACAACGGGGTCATCGACTGGTCGATCTCCGTTCTCGACCAGGGCCCGATCAAGGATGTGAAGGACCTCAAAGGCAAGACGGTGGGCGTGTTCAGTCTCGCTACCGGCGGCGTGTTCTTCATGAAGTCCTATTTCCGCGCCAGCGGGATGGATCCCGAGAAGGACGTCGGCATGGTCGCGGTCGGTCTCGGCGCACCGCCGGTCGACGCGTTGCAGACGAACAAAGTCCAGGGCCTGCTGTTCTGGGCGGCGGCCCAGGCGACGTTCGAGAACGCCGGCCTCAAGCTGCGCTACCTGATCGGGCCGGACTGGCGGACCTATCCCGATTTCACGTTTTCGACGCTGAAGAAGACCATCGACAGCGACCCGGCCATGGTCGAGGCGATTGCCCGCGGTGCCGCCAAGGCGTCGGAGTTCGTCTTCGCCAACCCGGAC
Organism: Alphaproteobacteria bacterium; assembly: GCA_036394195.1. Classification (GTDB taxonomy): domain Bacteria; phylum Pseudomonadota; class Alphaproteobacteria; order CACIAM-22H2; family CACIAM-22H2; genus DATJPD01. The sequence goes on from DASWFO010000335.1 coordinate 56,311, forward strand.
TGCGCGCGGCAGCTGCATTGGAAGTACTGGCCGAGCACCAAGCCCACCGGCGCCGACGAGGCGACCTTGATCAAGGCGGACATGAAAAACCAGCAGGCGCAGCTCGACTCGATGCGCGACGCACACGCCATGAACGGCGGCAAGCTGTGGGGCAACGCCACACCCGAGGCTTATGGCCGCATCCAGCGCTTCATGCTCGAGGCGAAGCAGATCGAGAAGGAACTCCCGCCGCAGACCTACATGAACGGAATTCCCGGCCTCTACGAGAAGATCAACAATTTCGACGCCAATGCGGTGCGCGCCCAGGCCGCGAGCTGTCCGGTCCAGTAGCGGTGCAGAGTGTCGAAACTACCCAGCGCGGCGCCGGCGGCGTTGCGGGAACCAGTGCCATGGCGCGGGTCGTCGCGGTCTCGCATCTGGACAAGATCTACAAGACGCTCGAAGGGGCCGACATCGAGGCCTTGAAGAACGTAAGTTTCGCGATCGGGGAGGGCGAGTTCGTCACCGTCGTGGGGCCGAGCGGCTGCGGCAAGACCACGCTCCTGAAGATCCTGGCCGGAATCCTCAGGCGCAGTGCCGGAGACGTCCGGCTGCGCGGCAAGGCCGTGGATGGGCCCAGCCGCGACGTCGGCGTCGTGTTCCAGTCGCCGGTGCTGTTGCCGTGGCGGACGGTGCTGCAGAACGTCATGCTGCCAATCGAGCTCCAGCAGCGCGACCGCGCCGCCTTCGAGCGCCGGGCCCGCGACTACATCAAGCTCGTCGGCCTGCAGGGCTTCGAGCAGAAATATCCGAACGAGCTCTCGGGCGGGATGCAGCAGCGCGTCGGGATCTGCCGGGCGCTGGTCCACGATCCCGCGTTCCTGCTCATGGACGAGCCGTTCGGGGCGCTCGATGCCATGACGCGCGAAACGATGAATCTCGAGCTGCTGCGCATCTGGGACGAGAGCCGCAAGACCGTCCTCCTGGTCACCCACAGCATCCCCGAGGCGGTGTTCCTCGCCGACCGGGTGATCGTCATGTCGCCGCGGCCCGGCCGCATCACCGAGATCATCGGCGTCGACCTGCCGCGTCCGCGACAATTGGCGATGATCAACTCGGCGCATTTCGGCGGCTATGTCGAGGCCATCCGCCGGCATTTCCAGGCGCAGGGAGGGCTCGACGGATGACGCTCCGCCGCCTCGTTCTGGCCATCCGTCAACGGCCAGAAGTGCCGCTGTCGCTGGTCCTGTTCGTCGCCAGCGTCGGCGGATGGGAGCTCGCCGTCCGCGTCTTCGAAATCCCGAAGATCGTCGTCCCGGCGCCGTCGGCCGTCGCCATGGCGTTGTGGCAGATCAGCCAAAGCGGCGACCTGCTGAAGCACTTTGCCATCACGTTCTACGAGACCATGGCCGGTTTCGTGGTCGGCGCGCTGTTCGGGCTCGCGACTGGCGCGCTGGTCGCCCAGTTCCCGCTGCTCGAGCGCACCCTCTATCCCTACATCGTCGCCTTCCAGACCTTGCCGAAAGTCGCGATCGCCCCGATCATCGTCATCTGGTTCGGCTATGGCGTGACCTCGAAAATCGTGATCACGGCGACCATCGCGTTCTTCCCGCTGCTCGCCAACACCATCGTCGGCTTGCGCGCCGTGCCGCAGGACCAGGTCGAGCTCATGGTGGCGTTCACCGCCACCCGCTGGCAGGTCTTCCGCAAGGCGCGGCTGCCGCAGGCGCTGCCCTATATCTTCGTCGGCCTCGACGTGGCCATTGTGCTGTCGGTGATCGGCGCCATCGTCGGCGAGTTCGTCGGCTCGCAGGCCGGGCTCGGCTACCTGATCATGCAGAAGAACTTCAACATGGACATGTCGGGCGTGTTCGCAATCCTCATCATCCTCTCGCTCATGGGCATCGGGCTGCATATGGCAGTCAATGCGATCCAGCGGCGGGTCGTCTTCTGGATGGAGAGCGCCACCGACCGGGTCATGGGCGCGTAAGCGATTGACCATCCGGTCAGATGGAAATGGCGGCCGCTCCGGCTTGGCGCTAGACTAGCCGCAATATCAGGAGTCCCCATGAGCGCAGCCCCACGCCCCGCGACCCGCGACGAAGTGCCGGTTCTGGACCTGACACCGCTCAACCGTGGCGAGACCCTGTCCGGCCTCGCCCGCGAGTTGCGCCGCGCCTGCGAGACCATCGGCTTCTTCTACATCGCCAATCACGGCGTGCCGCAGGCGGTGGTCGACAATGTGTTCGACGCGACGCGGCGCTATTTCGCGCTGCCGTTGGCTGACCGCATGAAGCTGCGCATCGATGAGCGCTTCCTGCGCGGCTTCATGCCGCAGGGCATCAACCAGCACCCGGGCTATGCCGCGGATCTGAAGGAGAGTTTCGAATTCGCCCTGGACCTGCCGCTGGACGATCCGGACGTCGTCGCGGGGCTCGCCTTGCACGGGCCGAACCGCTGGCCGCCGGAATATCCGTGGCTGCGGCAGGCGGCGGAAGCCTATTTCGACGCGACCATGGCGCTGGGCAAGCGGCTGCTGCGTGTCTTTGCCGTGAGCCTCGATCTCGAGGAAGGCTTTTTCCTGCAGTTCTGCAAGAAGCCGATGGTCCAGAGCCGCCTGTTCCACTACCCGCCGCAGCCGCCGGTGCTCGACGAGAAGGCCTTCGGCGTGGCCCCCCATTCCGATTACGGCATGGTCACGCTCCTGACCCAGGATCCGATCGGCGGGCTCGAGCTGCGCAAGCGCGACGGCGAGTGGATCGGCGCCCCGTTCATCGACGGGACGTTCGTGATCAATCTCGGCGACATGTTCAAGGTGTGGACGAACGACCTCTACGTGTCGAATCTGCACCGCGTGGTCAACCGCACCGGCAAGGAACGCTATTCGATCCCGACCTTCTTCAACCTCGATTACGACACCCCGGTGGCCTGCCTGCCGAGCTGCCAGTCGGCCGACAACCCGCCGAAGTACAAGCCGATCAAGTCGGGCGACTATCTCGTCAGCCGCTTCCGCGACGTGCAGAAATACGGAAAGCCGATCCCGGATCAGGCTGCGGAATAGGCGCCGTTCGCCCGACAACTACGAGCCGATCCCTGATTTCCCAGCCCCGCCCAGCCCACTCGGCATGAGATTTGAAGGGAGACCTCCCGGGCCCATGCTCGTGTCTGCGGGAGGGGCCTGCTAGGTTCGGCGGGGTGGCAGTCGGGAGGCATGGCGGCATGCGGCGCAATCCAATTCGAAGGATGCTCGATGGTCTTTACTGGACCACCGGCGTCCTGGCCGGCCTGTCGCTGGTCGGCATCTGTATCCTGATGATGCTGCTGTCGATCGGCCGGGAGGTCGGATTCAACGTCAAAGGCGCGGATGAGATCTCGGCTTGGCTCTGCGCGGCCACGGCCTATCTTGGCATTGCCTATACGTTCAAGACCGGCGATCTCGTCCGCGTCGGCCTGTTGATCGACCGCCTCAGCCCGGGCGTCCGGTACGCGACCGAGATCGTCGTGCTGGCCGCGGCGGCGTGCCTCACCGGCTATCTCGCCTACTACACGCTGGACATGGTCTGGGATTCGTTCCGCTTTCACGAGCGGGCCCAAGGCATCATCTCGATCCCGATCTGGATTCCGCAGCTCGGTCTTTGCGTCGGCGCCGTCGTCCTGTTCATCTCCGTGGTCGATGAGCTGGTGAGGGTCATCGGCGGCGCCAAGCCGTGCTACGAGCGCGAGCCGCCCAAGACCGTCGAGGAGACGATCGAGCGATTGAGCGAGACGGTGTGACGGCCATGGACAATATCGAGCTGGCGCTGCTTCTGCTGATCGCGCTCACCGTGCTGTTGATGGGCGGACTGTGGATCGGGCTGTCCCTGCTGGCCACGGGCATTCTGTCGATGCTGGTGATTCCCGACCTGCCGATCGGGAAAGTCCTGGCCACCAAATTCTGGGACAGCGGCGCGTCCTGGACGCTGGCCGCATTGCCGCTGTTCATCTGGATGGGCGAGATCCTGTTCCGCACCCGGATGTCGGAAGAGATTTTCCGCGGCCTCTCGCCCTGGCTCGGCTGGCTGCCGGGACGGCTGATGCATGTCAACGTGATCGGCTGCGGAATCTTCGGCTCGGTCTCCGGATCGTCGGCCGCGACCTGCGCCACGATCGCCAAGATCGCTCTGCCCGAGCTCAAGAAGCGCGGCTACGACGAGGACGTGAGCCTCGGCTCGCTCGCCGGCGCCGGCACGCTCGGCATTCTGATCCCGCCGTCGATCACCATGGTCGTGTACGCGGTAGCGGCCGACGTCTCCATCATCCAGCTCTTCCTCGCCGGGTTCCTGCCGGGCTTTCTCGTGATGGCGCTTTACAGCGGCTACATCGTGGTGTGGTCGCTGCTCCATCCCGAGAAGACCCCGCCGATGGACATCCACATGACCTTCCGCGAGAAGCTGCGCGAATCGAAGAACCTGATTCCGATCACGCTTCTCATCCTCCTGGTCTGCGCCTCGCTGATCTTCGGCTGGGCCACCGCCACGGAATGCGCGGCGTGGGGCGTCGTCGGCTCGCTGGCGATCGCGGGGTGGTCGGGCATGCTGACGTGGGACTCATTTTGGGCGAGCGTCATCGGCACCGTGCGCGTGAACGCGATGATCATGCTGATCCTGGGCTCGGCGTCCTTCCTCTCGGCGGGCATGGCCTATACCGGAATCCCACGCGGCCTCGCCGAATGGGTGGCGGGCTTCCATCTGAGCCCCTACGCGCTGATCGCGGCGCTGACGGCGATGTACATCCTTCTCGGCACGGCCCTCGACGGCATTTCGATGATCGTGCTCACCACGGTGGTGGTCCTGCCGATGATCAAATCGGCGGGCTTTGACCTCGTGTGGTTCGGCATCTTCATGGTCATCGTGATCGAGATGGCGGAGGTCTCGCCGCCGGTCGGCTTCAACCTGTTCGTGCTGCAAACCATGAGCGGTCGTGACAGCATGGACGTGGCGCGCGCGGCTCTGCCCTTCTTCTTCCTGCTGGTCGTCGCGGTCGCCATTATCACCGTCTGGCCGGACATCGTGATGATCGTTCCGAAATGGGCTTATCCGGATTGAATACAATTCCAATGGAGGTACGTCGAATGCGCAAGCTGATCGCCGGAGCCGCTCTGGCTCTTCTCTTCGCCAGCGGCAGCGCCGCCGCGCAGAAATGGAACCTGCCGGCCGGCTACCCGACCTCGAACCCGCACACCGAGAATCTCATGCTCTTCGCCGACGACGTCCGCAAGGCGACGGGCGGCAAGCTCGATATCACGGTCCATGCGAACGCCTCGCTGTTCAAGGTTCCGGAGATCAAGAAGGCGGTGCAGACCGGCCAGGCGCAGGCGGGCGAACTTCTGATGTCGGTTCTCGAGAACGACGACCCGGTGTTTGGGGTCGATGTGGTCCCGTTCCTCGCCACCAGCTGGGACGATGCCATGAAGCTCTGGAAAGCCAGTAAGCCGGTCGTCGATAAGAAACTGGCGGCCCAGGATTTGAAGCTGCTCTACGTCGTCGCCTGGCCGCCCCAGGGCCTCTACGCCAACAAGGACGTCAACTCCGTCGATGACATGAAGGGCCTGAAATTCCGCGCCTACAACCCGGGAACCTCGCGCATCGCGGAGCTGGTCGGCGCGCAACCGATCACCATCCAGGCGGCCGAAGTGGCGCAAGCCGCGGCAACCGGCGTCATGAACTCCTTCATTTCGTCCGGTGCCACCGGCTTCGACACCCGCATCTGGGAATCGCTCGACCATTTCTACGACATCCAGGGCTGGCTGCCGAAGAACATGGTCTTCGTGAACACGCGCGCCTTCAACTCGCTCGACAAGCCGACCCAGGACGCGCTGCTCAAGGCCGCGGCCGAGGCGGAAACGCGCGGCTGGAAGATGATGCAGGAGAAGACCGACTGGTACCTCGCCCAGCTCAAGGAGAAGGGCATGAAAGTGGCGCCGCCGAGCCCCCAGCTCGTCACCGGATTGAAGAAGATCGGCGAAACGTTGACCACCGACTGGTCCAAACGCGCCGGCGCGGACGGCGAGGCGATCATCGCCGCCTACAAGAAATAAACGCGGGAGCGCGGATGCGGCGACGCGCTGTCCTACCGGCCCAGCACGAAGACGGCGTAGCCGTTGTGCCAGTCGCTGTGCTGCTGGTCGATGGCGGGGTATGACTCGTCGAGGGTGGTGCGGATCTCGATCCGGGTATCGATACGCAAGCCGGTCGCCTTGAGCGCGTCCAGCGTGCCGGCTCGCACCCGTTCCCAGTTCCAGTCGTCGACGATCAGGACCGCGTCGTCGTCGAGATGCGGTGCCGCCCACGCGATCGCATCCGCATGGTCCTGGTACTCATGCGGGCCGTCGAAGAGATAGACATTGAACGGCCCGAAGAGGCGCAGGTCCACGTTGCGGTAGTCCTGGTTCAGGAACGAGATGCGGGCATCCTTCGGATGCGCCATGCCGAGATGGACGAAGAACTGCGCCGCCGGTCCGCCGAACTGTGTGAAGTTATCGATGGCCAGGGCGGTGATGCCGTCGTTGCCGAAGATCGCGCTGCACAGGGTCGAGCCGGCCCAGCAGCCGACCTCGAGATAGCGCGCGTCCGCCAGCCGCCCGATCAGCTGGTTGATGAAGATCCGGTAGCGCCGCCCCGACATCCCGGCGAGCTGGAACAGCTTGTCGGGGATTTTCGTCAGGCCGGACTTCGCGTCGGCCAGGCTGTCCATCACCGCCGTTCCGGCACGGCTTTTGCGACTCACCTGCACCGAAACTTGCGGCGTCATGAGAAGGTCGGAGCTCATCGCCGGTCCATAATGCCACGGTTTGGCACTCGGGGATAACCCATGACGACATTCGCCTTCGATCATCTGACGCGCGCACCTGCCCGCTTTTTATGGCTGGCGATCTATGCTACGCCTTGCCAATTAACCGATTGGTCAAGTTGAGCCGATGAAACTGCCTCAGTTCGAATATGCGTGTCCCACCACGATCGCCGAGGCGGTGGCGCTCCTCGCCAAGAGCGGCGGCACGGCGAAGCCGATTGCCGGCGGTCAAAGCCTGATGCCGATTCTCGCGTTCCGGCTCGCGACACCGAGCCTGCTCGTCGATCTCCGCAAACTACCCGGCCTCGACAAGATCACCATCGGCAAGGACGGGGTGCGTCTCGGCGCCAAGGTGCGCTGGCGGGACATCCAGGACGACGAGCGGCTGCGGACGGCCCATCCGCTGCTCGTCGCCGCCATTTCCCATGTCGCGCATTACCAGATCCGCAACCGCGGCACCGTCGGCGGCAGCGTGGCGCACGCCGATCCGGCAGCGGAAATGCCCGGGATCGCGGTGACCTGCGATGCCGAGATCGTCGTCGTCGGACCGTCCGGTTCGCGGACGATCCGGGCGGCGGAGTTTTTCGTTGCACCGCTCACGACCAAGCTTGCCACGGACGAGCTGATCACCGAAATCCGGCTGCCGTCGTGGCCGGCCGCCCGGCGGTGGGGCTTCGAGGAGTTCGCGCGCCGTCGCGGCGATTTCGCCATGGCCGCGGTCGCCGCCTTCTACGACCGTGACGAGCGCGGCCATGCGAAGGACGCCCATATCGGCGTCATCGGTGCCGGCAGCACGCCGCGCCGGCTGACGCCGGCGGAAGCGGCCCTGAACGGCCGCCCGGTCGACGCGGCCGCGATCGCCGCCGCCGCCGGGGCCGCCTCGGCCGCGGTCGATCCGCCGGATGATATCCATGCCAGCGCTGAATATCGGCGGGCCCTCGTAGGCACGCTTGTCGAGCGCGCCCTCGCCCGCGCCGCCGCATAAAGTCCAACCCGGAGCCGATTTGTGACGCAATCCGCGATGTCCGTTCGTTTTGAAGTCAACGGCAAGCCGGCCGAGGTGAAGGTCGAGCCGCGACTGACCCTGGCGGACTGCCTTCGGCACCACCTGCGCCTCACCGGCACCCATATCGGCTGCGAACACGGGGTCTGCGGCGCCTGCACGGTGATCGTGAACGGCGAAGCGGTGCGGTCCTGTCTCATGCTGGCCGTCCAGGCCGAGGGAGCGAAGGTGGTGACGGTCGAGGGCCTGAGCCGCGACGAGGAACTGTCGCCGCTGCAGGCGTCGTTCCGGCGGCACGGCGCGCTGCAGTGCGGCTTCTGCACGCCCGGCATGATCACCACTGCCCACGCCCTGCTGACCGAGGAGCCCACGGCCGATGCGGACCGGGTGCGCGAGGTGCTGTCGGGCAATCTTTGCCGCTGCACCGGCTATGTGCCGATCGTCGAGGCGGTGCTGGATGCGCGCGCGGCGTATCGCAAGCCGGGACGGGAAGACCGGACATGAGGAACTCCTTCATCGGCAGCCCGGTCGAGCGGATCGAGGACCTGCGCTTTCTCCGCGGCCGCGGCCAGTACATCGACGACGTCTCGCGCCCCGGCCAGCTCTATGCGGCGATCCTGCGCAGCTCCGTTGCCCATGGCCGCATCAAGTCCATCGACGCGAAGCCGGCGCTGGCGGTGCCCGGCGTGCACGCGGTGCTCACGGCGAAGGACATCGGCGATCCGGTGCCGACCATCAACATCCGGCTGCAGCCGCTGCCCCAGCTGGTGCCGTTCCACCAGCCGGTGCTGGCCCATGACAAGGTCCGTTACGTCGGTGAGCCGATCGCGGTTGTGCTGGCGGAGAGCCCCGCCATTGCCGAGGACGCGCTGGATGCGATCGCGGTCGACATCGAGCCGCTCCCGGCAGTCGCCGACCGTTTTGCGTCGAGCGCCGACAAGACGCTGCTGTTCGAGGGTCACGGGACGAACCTCGCGATCAAATACGACGTCACCCACGGCGACATCGACGCCGCCTTCAAGAACGCGCCGTATACAAGGCGCGAAAAGTTCCGCGTCCATCGCCATGCCGCCGTACCGATGGAGCCGCGCGGGCTTCTGGCCGAGTGGGACGCGGCCAAGGGCAAGCTGACCGTCCACGGTGCCGCCAAGGTGGCGTTCTTCAATCGACGCATCCTCGCCGGCCAGATCGGCCTGCCGGAAGAGGCGATCGACCTCGTCGAGAACGACGTCGGCGGCGGCTTCGGTGCCCGCGGCGAGTTCTATCCCGAAGATTTTCTGATTCCGTTCGCGGCGCGCAAGTTCGGCCGGCCGGTCAAATGGACGGAAGACCGGCGCGAGAACCTCCTGGCATTGCAGCACGCCCGCGACATGGATTGCGACATCGAGATCGCCTGTACGCGCGACGGCATGATCCTCGGCCTGCGCGGCACCACCTATGCGGACGTGGGTGCCTATATCCGCACCAACGGGCTGGTCGGCCCGCGCAACGTCGCGCAGTTCCTGGCCGGGCCGTACCGGATCCCCAGCATAGATATCGACGCCCATGTGCAGCTGTCGAACAAGACGCCGGCCGGCACGTATCGGGGCCCGGGGCGCTATGAGTCCGATTTCTTCCGCGAGCGGCTGTTGGATCTGGTGGCGCAGGATCTCGGCCTCGACCGGATCGAGTTCCGCCGGCGCAACCTCGTGACCAAGGCCGAGATGCCGTATCACCTGGCCGATATCGCGCCCTATGCGCAGGACACCGAGTTCGACAGCGGCAATTACGCCTCGGCGCTGGACCGCTGTCTCAAGGAATTCAACTGGACGGAGAAGGCGAAGCTCCAGGGCCGCCTGATCGATGGCCGTTATCACGGCGTCGGGGTTGCCTGCTTCATCGAAGGTGGTGCGGCCGGCCCCAAGGAGACCGCGAAGCTCGTTATCGAATCCGACGGCATGATCACGGTCTATACCGGCTCATCCGCCATCGGCCAGGGCCTGGAGACGGTGTGCGCGCAGATCGCGGCCGACGCCATCGAAATTCCGCTGACCCGGATCCGCGGCGTGTTCCACGGCTCGACGACGCTCCTGAAGGAGGGCTTCGGCTCCTATCATTCGCGCGCCGTGGTGATGGGCGGCTCGGCCATCCTGGACGCGGCGAACAACCTCCGCGACGAGATCCGCAAGGTCGCCGCGCAACGCTTCGGCTGTGCCGCCGCCGACGTCACGCTGGCCGACGAGCGCATCGGCGGGCCGGGCGGCAAATCGGCCAAATGGTCGGACTTCGCCGGGGTCTCGGCCGAGGGCAGCTTTACCAATCATCACCACACCTACGCCTACGGCACGCACGCGGTGCATGTCGCGGTCGACCCCAAGATCGGCCACGTGCAGATCGTCGATTATGTGGCGGTGGAGGACGTCGGCCGGATCATGAACCCGCTCACCCTGAAGGGGCAGCTGATCGGCGCCATCGTCCAGGGCCTCGGCGGCACCTTCCTCGAGCATTTGGTCTATGACGAGAACGGACAGATGCTGACCGGATCGTTCGCCGATTATCTTCTGCCGACCGCGAGCGACTTTCCGAACATCCGCGGCTTCCTCATGGAGGAGGAGCCGTCGCCGATCAATCCGCTGGGCGCCAAGGGCGCGGGCGAGGGCGGCATCATCCCGGTCGGTGGGGTGATCGCGAACGCCGTGGCCTCGGCCCTCGCGCCCTTCGGCGTGCAGCCGAACGACCTGCCGCTGTCGCCGTCGCGGCTCTGGCACATGGTCCAGGCGGCGCAGAGCGCCAAGCCGCAAGCCGCCGAATAGATCGCCCGGCCAGACGCTATCTCGAGCGCGAGCGGTTCTAAAACCAGCCGTCCCTACGTCGTCATTGCGAGGAGCGCAGCGACGAAGCAATCCAGCAGCGAACCCTGGATTGCTTCGCGGAGCCTGTCCTTGGGCCGGCCTCTGGCCGGACCCGAGGGCTCGCAATGACAGAGAAGCAGGGATCGCTTGCGGCGTTACTTCTTCTTGGCGCGCGCCGCTGCGAGCAGCTGGAACAGCCGGGCCGGCGTCACCGGGTATTCGTCGATCTTGATCCCGAACGGCTCCAGCGCGTTTTCGACCGCTGACACGATGGCGGCGGCCGCCGGCACACAGCCGGATTCGCCGACGCCCTTGACGCCGAGCGGATTGAGCGGCGAGGGGAATTCGAGCAGCTTCACCTCGATATTCGGGACCTCGGTCGCGGTCGGCAGCAGATACTCGGCGAAATTCGTGGTCAGCGGCTGCGCCTGGTCGTCATACCCCATCCATTCGAAGAGGGTGTTGCCGATGGCGTGCGCCGCCCCGCCGGTGAGCTGGCCGGTGACGATCATCGGGTTCACCACGCGGCCGCTGTCGTTGGCGACGACGTAGCGCAGGATGCGGATGTTGCAGGTCTCGATATCAACCTCGACCTCGACCGCATGCGACCCGCCGCCATAGGTAAGCGGACCCGGCAGGAAGTGCTGCAGGCTTTCCAGGCCCGGATCGAACTTGCCCGGCAGCGCATAGCCGGGGACACCGGCCACGGCCTCCGCGACGTCCTGCAGGCTGAGGCCGCTTCCCGGCACGCCCTTGATCTCGATCCGCCCGTCGCGCAGCTCCAGGTCGGCGGCGCTGGTTTCGAGCAGGTGGGCGGCGATGGCCAGCGCCTTGTCCCGCACCGCGACCGCCGCCATGTGCACCGCCGACCCGGCGACGATGGTCTGGCGGCTCGCAAAGCCGCCCTGGCCGTACGGAATGACCGCGGTGTCGCCGGCGATGACGGTCACCACGTCCGGCGACACGCCGAGCTGCTCGGCGCAGATCTGGGCAAGGGCCGTCTTGATGCCCTGGCCCATCGGCATCGCGCCGGTATAGACCGACACCCGGCCCGAGCGTCCGACCCGCACGATGCCGGATTCGAACGGCCCGCGCCCGGTGCCCTTCATGCCGTTGCCAATGCCGAGGCCGAGATATCGGCCCTGTTCGCGCGCCCGGCGCTGGCGATCCCGGAACCCCTGATATTCGATCGTGTCCATCGCCGTCTGCTGGCAGCGCGGGAAATCGCCGCTGTCGAGCGTGATGGTGGATCCCGAGCGCGTCTTCAGCGGCGTCTCGTACGGCACCTTGTCCGCCGGCACCAGGTTGCGGCGGCGCACCTCGGCGCGCTCGAGGCCGAGAACGTCGGCGATGCGGTCCAGAAGCCGCTCCATCGCGAACGCGCCCTCGGGATAGCCGGCGCCGCGCACCGGCATGGTTGCGACCTTGTTGGTCTCGGCGACCAGCACCCGGAGCTCGTAGGCCGGCAGCATGTACGGACCCGGCAGGGCCGTGGAGGCATTGTACGGCAGGTTGATGCCTTGCGGCGTGTAGGCCCCCTCGTCGTGGATCATGGTGCCGCGGACCGCGAGAAGCCGGCCATGTCCGTCGAACGCGACGTCGAGATCCCAATACTGGTCGCGCTCCTGGACCGCCGAGAGGAAGTGCTCTCGCCGGTCTTCGACCCATTTGACCGGCCGGCGCAGCCGCAGGGACGAGGCCGCCATCACGACCTCTTCCGGATACATCACGAACTTGGTGCCAAAGCCGCCGCCAACATCGGGCGCTACGACACGCAGCTGGTTCTCGTCGAGCCGCAGCAGCCGCATCAGGAACGCCCGGGTCTCATGGGCGAGCTGGGTCGACGACCAGACGGTCAGCCGGTCTTCGTTCGTATCGTACGCCGCCAGCACGCCGCGGCCTTCGATCGGGTGGGCGACGCCGCGGTGCTGTTTCAGGTTCACGGTCGCCCGGTGCGGCGCCTTCGCGAACGCGCCGGCCGCGTCGCCATAGGCCTGCGTGAACTCGATCAGAAGATTGCTTTTGCGGCCGCGATGGACGGGCGGTGCCCCGGGCGCCAGCGCCTGCCGGCAGTCGGCGACCGCCGGCAGCGGCGCGTAATCGACCTCGACCAGGGTGGCCGCGTCCTCGGCGATGTAGCGCGAGTCGGCGATCACCACGGCGATCGCTTCGCCGACAAACGAGACCTCGTCCTTGGCCAGCACGAAGGGCGTGATGTTGGGCGGTAGCTGGGCCGTGCGGAACTGCAGCGGCAGCCGTTCCTGCGTCAGCTGCGGTGTCAGGTCGGCGAGCGTGAACACCGCGTGCACGCCGGGAAGCTTGCGCGCCGCGTCGGCGTTGATGCCGCGGATCTCCGCGTGCGCGTGCGGGCTGCGCACGAAGGCCGCTTCGAGCAGGCCGGCGAGGTGGAGGTCGTCGACGAACCGGCCGGTGCCTCGGAGCAGCGGCGGATCCTCGATCCGCAGCTGCGCCTGCCCGATGCAGCGCAGCTGCGACGCGTTCAGAGATTCAATCAAGTGTTACCGCTATTCGGCTGCCACGCGGCCGCGCATGTTGTGTTCGAGACAGGAGATCAGGACATCGGTCGACATGACGTCGCCGAAGGTCAGGTAGAACAGGCACAGCGACGCGTTGTGGTCCTCGTCGGTGCCCGCCGCGTTGCCGTCCGAGACCATGATCGTCTTGAAGTTGTTCATCATGGCGTCGCGCGCGGTCGAGTCGCAGCACACATTGGTGACGGTTCCGGTGATGAGAACCGTGTCCAGGCCGCGGCCGCGCAGCACCTCGGCAAGGTTCGACGAGCCGACGGCGAAGGCGCTGTAGCGCGTCTTCTCGACCCTGAGGTCGCCCGGCTTGACCTCCAGCTCCGACCACAGCTCGTGGCCGATATTGCCCTTGGTCAGGGACGATTTGCGCTTGGCGGCGCGCTCGGGACTCCCCATCCCATACAGCGTCGACCAGTCGGCGAGCGAGTCGTCGGTGTAGGTCGTCTGGATCCACACCACCGTGCCGCCGGTCTTGCGGACCGCGTGGGCCAGGCGATTGACGTTCGGGACGATCTTGGGGGCCATCTCGACCAGCGAGTGGGCGACGCCGGGCATCATGAAGCCGTTCTGCAGGTCGACCACGACCAAGGCCGTCTTGGCCGGATCGACGTCGTCGAAGATGTGTTCGCGGCCACGCCGCTGACGGACGCGGTCGATCACCGATGTCGGATCAAACGGCTTGTGCATGATCATCTCCCCTGTGACGACGGACTATAGCCACCGCACCGCGGTGGGAGCAATGAACGTGCCACGCTTGATCGGCCGCGCCGTCGGCCGTAGCTTCGGGTCCGACGTCAATCCATGAGGTGCCGCATGTCGGTCCAGATCCCGCAGGAGCTTTGGGCGCTGATGGCCGAGATCGGCCCGCGCTGGGGCGAGAACACCGGCGGGCACGTCAAGCTGATGGTTGACGAGTTCACCAAGGTCCACAAGCTCGCCAACAAGACCGGGGTCGAGGTCAAACGCGACATCGCCTACGGCCCGCATCCGCGGCAGAATTTCGACGTCTTCCGGCCGGCCAGTCCCGGGCAGCGGCGCCCGGCGGTGCTGTTCGTCCATGGCGGCGCGTTCGTCGACGGTCATCGCAACCGGACGGACGAGATCTACGCCAACGTGTCGTATTACTTCGCGCGGCATGGGATCGTCGGCGTCAATATCGGCTACCGGCTGGCGGGCGACGCGTCCTATCCCGAAGCCAGCCGGGATATCGGCGCCGTCGTGCAATGGACGCATCAACACGCCGGCGAGCTGGGCGTCGATCCGTCGCGCATCTTCCTGATGGGTCATTCCGCCGGCGGGGCGCATGTCGGCAGCTATGCGTATGACCGGCGCCTGCATCCGGCGGGCGGCCCCGGCATCGCCGGCCTGATCGTCGTGAGCGGGCGGGTGCGCGCCGATAATCTTCCGGAGAACCCGAACGCGCGGAAGGTCGAGGCGTATTACGGTCCTGATTCATCGCGCTACGACGATTGTTCGGCCGTGTCGCATGCCGGCGCCGACAGCGTGCCGACCCTGGTCGCCTGGAGCGAGTACGAGAACCCGCTGATCGACGTCTATTGTGCCGAGCTCGCCTACCGCCTGGCGGCGGCGAAGCGGCGGTCGCCGCCGGTCGTCTACCTGAAGGGCCACAACCACACCTCGATGATCGGCCATATCAACACCGCCGAAGACGTGCTCGGCCAGGCGATGCGCGAGTTCATCGACCGGCCGCGCTAGCTGTCGTTTTCGTAATTAACCGGACGGTCAAATCCGAAGTCAAGCACGGCGCCGTGGGCGCTCGCCTTGACTGTCTGGTCAGTGCTTGTTATCCAGGCTCGACGCTGTCGGCACGCCTGTTCCGCCACATAACGGCGTCGCCGCGCAGCAAGCACCCAGCAAGAGAAATCACATGGCCGTCGCCCGCCATCGCAAGCCTCCCGAGGTCGCGTCGCTCTCGATCGACGAGATCGCCAAGCGCTATATCGGCCGCTTCAGCGAGAAGAAGGGTGATTGGGCCGCCTTCGAGGACGCCAAGATCGAAGGCTACAAGCGGGCGCAGCACCGGTTCATCGGCGCCGGCGGGTCGGGCAAGCACAACGACCCGACGGTCATCCCGGCGCGCGGCTTCACGCTCAGCATCATGTTCGTGCCGCCGGGGCAGGGGAACGCCGCCCACACCCACGAGGTCGAGGAAGTCTTCTTCGTTCTGCGCGGGCATCTGAAGGTGTTTTTCGAAGACGAGGCGGGTCAGCGCGTCGAGCGCACGCTCGGCCCCTGGGAATGCGTCTCCTGCCCGCCCGGCGTCGTTCACGGCTACGTGAACGACGGTCTCGAGCCGGTGTATTTCCAGGTCATGCTTGGCACGTCCAAGCCGGACGCGATGGGATACGCGGACGACGAGCTCTACAAGCGCCGCGACGCGCACCTGACCTCCTGACGGAGGCAGACAAGGCCGCCGCCGGTCGGGCGGACGACTCGCCCGCCAGGACCATGTGAGGACGAACGATGGGCCGGATCATCATCGGCCGGCTGTCGACGGCCGTTCCCAGTATCATCGGGGTGATCATCGTCACCTTCCTTCTGACGCGGGCGCTGCCCGGCGATCCGGCGGCGTATTTCGCCGGGCCGTCGGCGACCCAGGCGGCCATCGAGGAGATCCGCCACCAGCTCGGCTTCGACCGGAGCTGGCCGGTGCAGTTCATCGATTATGTCGAACGGCTGGCACGCGGCGATCTTGGTACATCGCTGACCACCGGACAGCCGGTGGCGCAGGAGATCCTGCGGCGCCTGCCGGCCTCGGCCGAACTCACGTTGTTCGGCCTGCTGATCTCGGCGGCGATTGCGCTGCCGCTCGGCATCCTCGCCGCGATCCGGCCCGGGTCGTGGATCGACCATGTCTGCCGGATCGTCTCGACCACCGGCGTGTCGCTGCCCACCTTCTTCACCGGCCTGCTGCTGGTCTATGTGTTCTACTATCTGCTGGGCTGGGCGCCGCCGCCGCTCGGGCGGCTCGACGTGTTCTCCGTGGCGCCCCCGGCCGTCACCGGCTTCTACCTGATCGACAGCCTCGTGGCCGGTGACCTCGAGACGTTCCGCGCGGCACTGTCGCAGCTGATCCTCCCGGCGCTGACGCTCGGGATCTTCTCGCTGGCACCGCTGGCCCGAATCACCCGCGCCTCCATGCTGGCGGCCCTGTCGAGCGAGTTCGTCCGCACCGCGCGCGCCAGCGGCCTGTCGCGCTGGCAGATCGTGCTGACCTACGCGTTCCGCAACGCGGTGCTGCCGGTCGTGACCACGCTTGGCATGGTGTTCTCGTTCCTGCTTGGCGCCAATGTCCTCGTCGAGAAGGTGTTCGCCTGGCCGGGCATCGGCTCGTATGCGATCGACGCCTTGATCGCCTCGGACTACGCCCCGGTGCAGGGTTTCGTGCTGACCATGGCGTTCCTCTACATCAGCCTCAACCTGGTCATCGACATCGTGTACGGATTTCTCGATCCCCGGATCGGCCTCTCGGCATGAGGGAGCTCATTCGCCACGCCCGCTACGTGGTGACCGAGAACCCGGTCACGGGATTTGCGTTCGCGCTGTTTGCGCTGCTGGTGACCGTCGCCCTGTTCGCCCCGTGGCTCAGCCCGCACGATCCGCTGGCCAGCCACGCGGCGGAGGCGCTGCATCGGCCGAGTCGCGACTACTGGCTCGGCACCGATGCCCTCGGGCGCGACATCCTGAGCCGGCTGATCGCCGCGAGCCGGCTCGATCTCGGCATCGCCGTCTCGGCGGTGGCCTTGGCCTCCACATTCGGCACGGCGCTGGGACTGATGGGCGGATATTTCGGCGGCTGGACGGACCGGATCATCGGCCGGCTGACGGATACGATCATGGCGTTCCCGCTGTTTGTGCTGGCGATGGGGATCGTCGCGGCGCTGGGCAACACCGTGGCGAACATCGTCTACGCCACGGCGATCATCAACCTGCCGCTCTATGCCCGCGTCGTCCGCGCCGAGACCAATATCCGGCGCACCGCGGGTTTCGTCGAGGCGGCGCGGCTCTCGGGCAACTCGGAGCTGCGCATCCTGTTCGCGCACATCCTGCCCAACATCCTGCCGCTGATGGCGGTGCAGACCTCGCTGACTTTGGGCTATGCCATCCTCAACGCCGCCGGCTTGTCCTTCATCGGGCTCGGCGTTCAGCCGCCCACACCCGAATGGGGCATCATGGTCTCGGACGGCGCCAGCTCGATCGTGTCCGGCGAGTGGTGGGTGGCGCTGTTTCCCGGCCTGGCGCTGATGGGGGCGGTGTTCTGCTTCAACCTGATGGGCGACGGCTTGCGCGACGTGATCGATCCGAGGAACCGCACATGAGCGGCACTGGCCCGGTGCCGCTGTTGGCGGTGGACGAACTTTCGATCGAGTTCCGGACGCGCTCCGGGACCGTGCATGCCACAGAGCGGATCAGCCTCGACCTGGCGGCGGGCGAGGTCCTGGCCGTGGTCGGCGAGAGCGGCTCCGGCAAGTCGGTCACCGCGTATGCCGTGCTCGGCATTCTCGATCCCGCCGCCCGGGTGACGTCGGGCCGCATCATGTTCCAGGGCCAGGATCTCTTGCACGCCGACGAGGCGAGACTGCGCCGGCTGCGCGGCGGCGAGATCGCGATGATCTTCCAGAATCCGCGCACGGCGCTGAACCCGATCCGCGCCGTCGGCCGGCAGATCGCCGATGTGCTGGAGCGGCACGCCGGCGTCGGGCGCGGCGAGGCCGCCCGCCGCGCCACCGAGCTCCTGAAGAAGGTGAAGATCCCGGACGCCGAGCGGCGCGCCCGCGCCTATCCGTTCGAGTTGTCCGGCGGCATGTGCCAGCGGGTGATGATCGCCATGGCCTTGTCGTGCCGGCCGAGGATCCTGATCGCCGACGAGCCCACCACCGGCCTCGACGTGACGACCCAGGCCGTGATCATGGATCTGATCGACGAGGTCGCGCGCGACGAAGGCATGTCGACGCTGTTGATCACGCACGACCTGGCGCTCGCCGCCGAGCACGCCGACCGCATCGCCGTGATGCACGCCGGGCACGTGGTCGAGATCGCACCCACCGAAACGCTGCTGCGCGTCCCGCGCCATCCCTACACGCGGAACCTGATCGCGGCGATGCCGGGCCCGGCTCCCAGTCTCGACGCGCTTGAGGCCATTCCGGGGGCGCTGCCCGATCTCCGGCGCTCCGACCTGCCCACTTGCCGGTTCAGCGAACGCTGCATCCGCTACCAGGCGGATTGCGACCAGGCGCTCCCGGTCGAGCGCCTGTCGGCGCGGCATATGGTGGCGTGCCGGCATCCGCTATGACGCCGCTTCTCGACGTGCGCCATCTGGCCAAGCGCTTCCCGCTGAAGGCGGAGCGCGCCTGGTTGTCGCGCGCCCGCCATCGTCCGCAGGTCTTCGCCGTCGACGATGTGAGCTTCACGGTCGGCAGCGGCGAAAGCGTCGGCCTCGTCGGCGAGTCCGGTTGCGGCAAGTCGACCTTGGTGCGGCTGATCGCGCGCCTTCTGGACCAAACTGGCGGCACGGTCCACTTCGCCGGGGCCGATATCGGCGCCGTACCGCCGCGCCGCTTCGCGCGCACCCCGCAGCGCGCCAAGATCCAGATGGTGTTTCAGGACCCCACGGATTCGCTCAACCCGCGCTTCACGGCGTTCGATGCCATCGCCGATCCGATCCGGCGGCTGCGGCCGCTCGGCCGCGCCGCCCTTCGCGCACGGGTCGGCGAGGTCGCCCAGCTGTGCGGCCTGCCGAAGGAGCTGCTGTCGCGGTTCCCGCATCAGCTGTCGGGCGGGCAGAAGGCGCGGGTCGGCATCGCGCGGGCGCTGGCGGTGGAGCCGCAGCTCTTGATCCTCGACGAGCCGACGTCGGCTCTCGATGTGTCGGTGCAGGTCGTCATCCTGCACCTGCTGCAGAGCTTGAAGGAGCGGCTGGGCCTCAGCTACCTGTTCGTCAGCCACGACCTCAACGTGATCCGCCTCCTGTGCTCGCGCGTGCTGGTCATGTATTCGGGCAAGATCGTCGAAAGCGGCCCGACGGCGCAGATTTTCCAGGCTCCCCGCCATCCGTACACGGCCGCCCTGCTGTCGGCGATTCCGAATGCCTGGGACGGCCAGCGGGCACGGATCGTGCTGCCGGGCGAGCCGGCGAGCCCGGTCGATCCCGACCCGCGGGCGTGCCGGTTCTACGGGCGCTGCCCGAAGGGGACCGCGGCGTGCACACAAACGATGCCCGAGCTCGCCGCGATCGGCGCCGCGCACGAGGTCGCCTGCCATTTCCCGGAGGCGGCGCCACCGCAGACGGTGCCGGAGAACCGGCATTCGCCTCAATACGAAGTGAAGGCTGACCGCGCATGAACCACGACGGCGACGAGCGAACGCGGGCGGATCGGGTCAATGCCTTCGTCGGCAGCCCGGTCGAGCGCGTGGAGGACCTCCGGTTCCTCCGCGGCCGCGGCCAGTATGTTGACGACGTTCCGGCGGCCTCGGTCCTGCACGCAGCGGTGCTGCGCAGCTCGGTCGCCCACGGGCGGGTCCGCCGGATCGACGCCGGCCGCGCCCGGGCGCTGCCGGGCGTCCACGCCGTGATCACCGCGGCCGAGATCGGCCCGGAGGTGCCGCTGATCCCGCTGCGCCAGGACGTCTCGCCTGATCTGAAGCGCTTCGAGCAGCCGGTGATCGCGCACGACAAGGTGCGCTATGTCGGCGAGCCGCTGGCGCTGGTGGTGGCCGACAGTGCCGCCATCGCCGAGGACGCGCTGGAGCTGATCGACGTCGACATCGAGTCGCTGCCGGCGGTGGTCGAGCGCGACGCGGCGCGGCGCGGCGGGACGGTGCTGTTCGAAGCCGTCGGCACGAACGTCGCGGAGAGGCTGACGGCCGCGCGCGGCGACGCCGACGCCGCGTTCAAGCGGCACACCGGCTACACACGGCGGGAGCGGTTCCGCATCCAGCGCCACACGGCAGTGCCGATGGAGTCCCGCGGCCTTCTGGCGACGTGGGATGCCGCTGCGGGCCGGCTGACCGTGTGCGGCGCCGCCAAGGTGGCGTTCGTCAATCGTCGCGTTCTGGCGCGCCATCTCGGTCTTGCCGAGGACAAGGTGTCGCTGGTCGAAAACGACGTCGGCGGCGGGTTCGGCGCGCGCGGTGAATACTATCCCGAGGATTTCCTGGTCCCGTTCGCGGCGCGCCTGACCGGCCGGCCGGTCAAGTGGGTCGAAGACCGCCGCGAGAACCTGCTGGCGACGAACCACGCGCGCGACGCCGAGTGCGATCTGGAGATCGCCTGCGAGCGCGACGGCACCATCGTGGCGCTCCGCGCGCATGCGTATGTGGATCAGGGCGGCTATATGCGGACGGTGGGGGCGACGGCGGCCCGCAACATCATCCAGGTGCTGCCCGGCCCGTATCGCATTCCGCACGTCCAGGCCGACGTCGAGCTTTTGATCACCAACAAGACGCCGTCCGGCACCTATCGCGGACCCGGCCGCTTCGAAGCGGATTTCTCCCGCGAGCGCCTGTTCGACATGGCGGCCAAGGATCTCGGGATCGACCGCGTCGAATTCCGGCGGCGCAACCTGCTGGCGCCCGCCGACATGCCCTATCCGATGCCGACGGTCACGACGCTCAACATTGCGACCGAGACCGACAACGGCGATTACCACGCGACCTTCGACCGCTGCCTGGCCGAGATCGGCTGGGCCGAGAAGTCGACGCTCCAGGGCCGGCTGATCGATGGGCGGTATCACGGCCTCGCCGTTGGATGTTACCTCGAAGGCGGCGCGTCCGGGCCCCGGGAGAACGCACGGCTTGCGATCGAGCCCGATGGCCGGGTCTCGGTGTTCGTCGGCTCATCCGCGGTCGGACAGGGGCTGGAGACCGTGTTCACCCAGATCGCGGCGGATGCGCTGGAGCTGCCGCTGGAGGGCATCAACGGCGTCTTTCACGGCTCGACCACCCATCTCTCCGACGGCTTCGGCTCCTACAGCTCACGCTCGGTCGTCATGGGCGGCTCGGCCATCATCGATGCCGCGGCCAAGCTCCGCGAGCTGGTCCGCGCGGCGGCGGCCAAGCGCCTCGGCTGCGCATCCGCCGAGATCAATATCGTGAACGGTACCGCGGTGGGACCTGGCGGCAGGTCCGCGAGCTTTACCGAGCTCGCCGGTGACGGTCTGTCGGTCGACGGGACCTTTGCCAGCAACAAGCGGACCTACAGCTACGGAACGCACGCCGCGCACGTCACCGTCGATCCCAAGACAGGTCACGTTCAGGTGATCGACTATGTCGCGGTGGAGGATGTCGGGCGGATCATCAATCCGCGGACCCTGCACGGCCAGACCCTGGGCGCCATCGTGCAGGGGCTTGGCGGCGCGCTGCTCGAACATCTGGTCTATGATCGCGAGGGCCAGCTTCTCACCGGGTCGCTCGCCGACTATCTGCTGCCGACCGCCAGCGACTTCCCCAATATCCGCGTGATCGCGCTACAGCTGTATCCCGCACCCCACAATCCGCTCGGTGCCAAAGGGGCGGGAGAAGGCGGTATAATCCCGGTTGGCGGCGTGGTGGCGAATGCCGTCGCGGCGGCACTCGGCGCATTCGACGTCCAGCCGCGCGAGCTGCCGCTCAGCCCGCCCCAGGTCTGGCGCTTGATCCAGGAGAGGACATGAGACGCAAGGAGACTCGCGACCCGCAGCGCACCCGGGAGAAGATCCTGGCGCAGGCGACGATCGAATTCTCGGCCAAGGGCTATGACGGCGCCCGGGTCGACGGCATCGCCGCGCGCTGCCGCCTCAGCAAGAACATGCTCTACCACTACTACGGCAGCAAACAGGGCCTGTTCATTGCCGTGCTGGAGCGCATGTACGAGACGCTGCGCGCGCGGCAGCGCGATTTCTCGATCCGCGGCCGCGATCCGGTCGAGGCGATGCGAAGGCTGATCGCCCACACCTTCCATGCGTTCCTCGAGCATCCGGAGGCGATCTGGCTGCTCAACGACGAGAACATGCACAAGGGCCGTCACATCCGGCGGTCCAGGCGGATCCGCCAGCTCTACGACCCGCTGGTGGATACGATCCGCGAGCTGCTGCGCCGGGGCGCCACCCAGGGCGTGTTCCGGCCGGGAATCGACCCGGTGACGCTGTACCTGTCGCTGTCGGCTCTGGCCTATCACTACCTGTCCAACCGCTACACCTTGCAGATGGCGCTGGGGATCGACCTCGCCTCCGACAGGTCATCCCGGCGCTGGCTCGCCCATATCACCGACATGATCCTCCTCTATTGCCGGCGCGGCGCGCGGGCCTCGGTGGAATTGCGCAACGGCGACGCCAAGCTCGCGTCGTAAGCCGAGCGTTCCTGTTATTCAGGCTTGGCGCCTGACGCGCGGGCCAGCGGCGCCCAGCGGGCAATTTCGGCTTTGACGAATTCGGTAAATTCGGCCGGCGTATACGGCTCCGGGTCGATGGCGTCGCGGTCGAGCCGTTTGCGCACCTCCGGCTTCTGCCAGCTCTTGGTGACCACGGCGTTGATCCGGTTCACGATGTCCGGCGGCAGGCCGACGGGGCCCGAGAGCGAGAACCAGGTCGTCGCGATCATGTCGGGGTAGCCCAGCTCGACGAATGTCGGGACGTCCGCGTACTCCGCAAGCCTCCGGGTCGAGGTCACCGCGAGTGCCCGGATCGCGCCGCTCAGGATCTGCTCCGACGCCGTGGTGAGCGTGACGCTGCCGACCGGCACCTGGCCGGCGACGATATCGGTCACCGCCTGCGAGGCGCCGCGATAGGGTACGTGCGCCATGTGAAAGCCCGCGCGCTGCTGGAACATCTCGCCGACCAGATGGCCGTGGGTGCCAATTCCCGGCGTGCCGTAGCTGAGGCCGCCCGGCGTCGACTTCGCCAATGAGATGAACTCGGCCACCGTTTTCACCGGCACGTCTTTGTGCACGACCAGCACCGAGGGGGGACCACCGAGCAGGGCGATATGGGTCAGGTCCTTGATCGGGTCAAACGGGGCGTTCGGGTTCAGGACCGGCCCGACGACCAGCGACGCGATCCCTGAGACGGCGAGCGTGTAGCCATCGGGCGGCGCATGCACCGCGATGTCGACCCCGATCAACCCGCCGGCACCAGGCCGGTTGTCGGCAACGAATTGCTGGCCCAGCGCCTCGGTCAGCTGCTGGGCGGCAATCCGGCCCAGGATATCGGCGCTGCCACCGGCCGAGAACGGGACCACGATCCGCACCGGCCGCGATGGCCAGGCATCGGCGGCGGAAGCTGACCAGCTGGTCAATCCGGCGCCGGCCAGCAAAAAAACCGCGAAAATCCAAGATCGTCGACTCATGGAACTCCGTAGACCCCCGACGTTTTACGCCGCGATGGCGCATGACGAAAGGGGTGGCTTGTGCTCGAAATGGAGCGCCGCCCCCTGCACATGTCGTGCCTGCATGGGTTTTGCATGGATCGCGCCATGTCGCGAACTCGCCTCCAAGTGCTTTGTCTCGCCGTTGCGGCGCTCATCGGTGCATCGCGGCTGGCTAATGCGCAGACAGTTGCCGTCGCAATCGGCACCACGAATACCAGCAGCGACGTCGCGTTCTACATTGCCGACAAGAAGGGCTATTTCCGCGAGCAGGGCATCGCTGCGACCATGACGCCGTTCGGCTCGGCCGCCCAGATGATCGCGCCGTTGGGGGCGGGCCAGCTCGACGTCGGCGGCGGTACGGTGGCCGCCGGGCTGTACAACGCCGCCGGGCGCGGCATCTCCATGAAGATCGTGGCGGACAAGGCCTCGATCCGGCCGGGCTACGACTTCTCGACCCTGATGGTACGCAAGGACCTGGTGGACAGCGGCCGCTTCAAGGGCTTTACCGATCTCAAGGGCTTCACGGTCGCGGTCGCGGCCCGCGGCACCGGCTCGGAATCGGCGATGAACGAGGCGCTGAAGCGCGGCGGCCTCAAGATCGACGACGTTAATCTCATGTTCCTGGGCTATCCCGATCACCTCCTCGCCTATCGCGGGAAGGCGATCGAGGCCAGCATCACCAACGAGCCGACCGTCACGCGGGCGATCCAGGAGCGGCTGGCCGTGCGCGTCCTGCAAGACGACGTGGTCTATCCGGATCAGCAGACGGCCGTCGTCCTGTTCTCGGAAAGCTTCATCAAACGGCGCGCCGTCGCCGAAAAGTTCATGGTCGCCTATCTCCGGGCGGTCCGCGAGTACGTGGACAGCCTGAAGGACGGCAAGATCGCCGGGCCGAACGCCGGCGAGATGATCGCCATCCTCACCCAGTCCACCGAGATCAAGGACGCCGAGATCTACCGCAAGATGACGCCGAACTGGGTCAACCCCGACGGCCACGTCAACCTGGCGACGCTGAGGAACGATTACACGTTCTTCAAGGCCCGGGGCTATATCGAGAAAAGCGTCACGGCCGGCGTCGACGAGGTTGTCGACGAGACGTTCGTCGATGCGGCGCTGCGGCGGCTCGGGCCCTATCAGCCGAAAGCCGCACCCTGACGCTGGCGCCACTGGCTCATTCATCATAGACTAATTGGTCAGTTAACCAGGAGTGCAGGAATGGCCGCCGCCCGGCTGCGTCACATCGCGATTTCGGTTCCGGATCCCGAGAAGGCCGCGGTCTTTTTCGAGCACGCGTTCGGCATGCAGCGCTGCGGCCTGTCGCCCATCGGCATCTACGTGACCGACGGCACGCTCAACATCGCGCTGCTCAAATATCCCGGGGACATCCTGGGCTTCCCGCCGGGCCAGCCTTTCTACGGCATCACCCATTTCGGCATTTGGGTCGACGACCTCGACGAAGCGGCGAAAAAGGCCGAAGCCGCCGGCGCCACTCACGCCGGGGGACATCGCGACACACGGCCGGGCGTCTTCTACGAAGTGAAATACAAGGACCCGACCGGGGTCATCTTCGATCTCACCACATCCGGCTGGCAGGGTGCGGTGAAGGAAGTTGTGCCGGCCGAAACCAAGGCCGCCGCGGAATAACATGCCTTCAGCACGAATCTTGAGACGAGTTGCTTCTCCATGACTGTCGTACGTAGCAAGGAAACCCGGCCGGTCGTGATCGTCGGTGCCGGGCCGGTGGGAATGACCTGTGCCCTGGCGCTGCATCGCCTGGACGTGCCGGTCATCGTGGTCGAAGCGGAGCCGGCGCCGGTCAAGGACCAGCGTGCCGCCTCGACCCATCCGCCGACGATGGAGATCCTGGCCGGGATGGGGCTGGAGCCGCAGCTCATGGACCGCGGCCTGGTGTCGACCACCTTCCGCTATTTCGACCGCATCAGCGGCGAGATGGTCTGCGAGTTCGACTGCGGCCTGCTCAAGGACGAGACGCCGTATCCGTTCGTGCTGCAGCACGAGCAGTTCAAGCTTGTCGACACCATCCTCAAGGTCTTGCGCGGCCAGCCCGGCTTCGAGGTGCGCTTCAAGACGCGCTACACCGGGCACGAGCAGAGCGGCAGCGGCGTCAGGGTCACGATCGAGGCGGACGGCAAGCCCGAGACGATCGAGGGGTCGTACCTGATCGGGTGCGACGGCGGCCACAGCTCGGTCCGCCGCAACACCGGCATCGAGTTCCAGGGATTCACCTTCCCCGAGAAGTTCATCAAGATCGGCACCACGTTCGACTTCATGTCGGTCGGCCGCAATTACGTGTACCGCAACTATTTCTCCGACCCGGACGAATGGTGCAACCTGTTCAAGGTCCGTGGCGACGGGCCGCCCGGCGTGTGGCGCTGCGTCTTCCCCTGCCGCGTCGGCGAGGCGGACGAGGAGGCGCTGAGCCCGCAAGGCCTCGAGGCGCGGCTGCATAAATTCTTTCCCGGCTTCAGCAATTTCGAGATCGCCTATCGCAGCATCTACAACGTCAGCCAGCGCGTGGCGGCGACGTTCCGCAAGGGCCGCGTGTTCGTCGCCGGCGACTCGGCGCATGTGAACAACCCGATCGGCGGCATGGGCCTGAACGGCGGCATTCACGACGTGGCGAACCTGGCGCCTCGCCTCGCCGAATTGTGGCACGGGCGCGGCGACGACGCGCTGCTCGACGGCTACACACGCCAGCGGCACAAGGCGCAGCATGATTACGTGCAGGCGCAGACCATCCGCAACAAGCGCGAGCTCGAGGAAAAGGACCCGGTGGTGCGGCGCCAGCACCTGAACGAGCTCCGCAAGACCGCCGAGACGCCGGAGCTGGCGCGCAAGTTCCTGCTGAACGCGACCTTGATCCAGAGCCTGCGCACGGTGGCGGCGGTCGCCTGACCGCCGCGGCCCGGGGGAAGCATGAAGGCCGGAGCATTCGACTACGTGAGGCCGCAGAGCGTCGCCGAGGCGATTGAGCTTCGCAGCCAAAGCGGCCGCGACAGCCAGTTCATGGCCGGCGGCCAGTCGCTGGTGGCGATGATGAACCTGCGCGTCGCCCAGCCGGAGCTGGTGATCGACATCGGCCGCCTGCCGGAACTGCGCGCCGTGTCCGAAACCGCGGACGAGGTGTCGCTGGGGTCTTGCGTCACACACGCCGCGGTCGAGGACGGGCAGGTGCCCGATCCCTCGCGCGGCCTGATGGCGAAGGTGGCGGCCGGTCTTGCGTATCGCGCGATCCGCACCCGCGGCACGCTGGGCGGCAGCCTGGCGCTGTCCGATCCGGCGGCGGAGTGGCCCACGGTCCTGTCGGCGCTCGACGCCAAGGTGGTGCTGCGCGGGCCCAAGGGCGAGCGCATCGTGCCCTGCGCCGAGTTCACCACCGGAACGTACGAGACCAAGCTGGCGCCCGACGAAATTCTAGGCAGCATCCGCATTCCGAAGCTATCGGCGGCGGCGCGCTCGGGTTATCTCAAGTTCTGCCGGAAGTCAGGCGAGTTCGCGAGCTCGATGGCCGTGGTCGTCCTCGATCCTCAGCGTGGGGCTGCGCGCGCGGTTCTGGGTGCGGCCAATGGCGCGCCGCTGCTGCTGGGCCGGACGTCCGAGGCGCTTCTGGCCGGTCGCGCGAATGCCGAATCTCTGACCGGCGCCATTGCCGCCGACCTTGACGCCGCGGCCGCGGCCCGCCGCTTCGACGAGTTCCAACGCGATCTCCATGCGATCATCGCGCTGCGCGCCGCCCTGCAGGTGCTCGCATGACCCAGGTTCGGCTGACCGTGAACGGCAAGCCGGTGGCCGACGACGTGCCGGCGCGGCTGTCGCTCGCCGACTTCCTGCGCGAGCGCCGGAACCTCACCGGGACGCATCTCGGCTGCGAGCACGGCGTGTGCGGCGCCTGCACGGTCCTCGTCGACGGCGAGCCGGCGCGGGCCTGCCTGATGCTGGCCGTCGCCTGCGAGGGCCGCGACGTGCGGACGATCGAGGGCCTGGAGAACGACAAGATCGTCGCGGCGCTCCGCCAGGCCTTCAAGGAGCATCACGGCCTGCAATGCGGGTTCTGCACGCCGGCGATGCTCATCACCGCCCGCGATCTCATCAGCCGCAAGCGCGCCGGCTCGGACGGCGAGATCCGCAAGGGCCTCTCGGGCAATATCTGCCGCTGCACCGGCTACACCAACATCGTGACGGCGGTGGGTCACGCGGCCAAGGCGGTCGCGAGCGGAGGCGGCGAATGAGCCAGGCGGAGACGAAGTCGCGGTTCGGGGTCGGCGCTTCGCTGCTGCGCAAGGAGGACGATCGTCACCTGCTTGGCCGCGGCCACTTTGTTGCCGACGTCAAGTTGCCGGACACCCAGGACGTGGCGTTCGTCCGCAGCCAGCACGCCCATGCGCGGATCAAGGGCATCACGGTGCCGCCGGATGCCAAGCCGTGCGTGTTCACCGCCCAGGACCTGCCCGAGATCAAGCCGATGCGCGCGGTGCCCCAGGTGCCGGGTTTCCGGCCGTCGGGCTATCCGGCCCTGGCCACCGACAAGGTGCGCTATGTCGGCGAGGTGATCGCCGCCTGCGTGGCACCGTCGCGCGCCGAGGCGGAGGACCTCGCGGCCACGGTCGAGGTCGATTTCGAGGTTCTGCCGCCAGTGGTCGATGCGGCGGCGGCAGCCGCCAAACAGGCGCCGAGCCTACTGCACGAGCAGTGGCCCGACAACATGTTCATCGAGCGCGTGATCCAGGGTGGCGATATCGACGCCGCGGCGCGCGAGGCCGAGATCGTGGTGCGGCGCGAGTACAAGATGCATCGCCAGGTGGGCGTCCCGCTCGAAGGCCGCGGCGTGCTGGCCTATCGCGATCGGCGGCTGGACGAGCTTGTCGTCTACACCTCGACCCAGGTGCCGCACACCATCCGGCTCGGCCTGTCGGAAATGCTGGGCATCGAGGAGCGCCGTATCCGCGTGGTGGCGCCGGATGTCGGCGGCGGGTTCGGCACCAAGGCGCGGCTGTCGCAGGAGGAAGTGACGGTCGCCGCACTGGCGCTGCATGTCGATCATCCGGTGCGCTGGATCGAGGACCGCAGCGAGCACCTGCTGACCGCCATTCATTGCCGCGAGCATCTGTACCGGATGACCGCCTATGCCGACCGCCGCGGCCGCATTCTCGGCCTCGATGCCGAGCTCATCGTCGACGCCGGCGCCTATGCGCTGTGGCCGAACGGCCCGTTCCTCGAGACCGGCATGGCGGCGCGCAACCTCCCCGGTCCCTATGCCATCCGCCACCACCGCGTGAAGACGTTTACCGTCGCCACCAACAAGTCGCCGATCGGCCCGTATCGCGGGGTGGGACGGCCGGGCGCCTGTTTTGCGATTGAGCGGACCCTGGACGAGGTGGCGCGCGCCGTGGGCCGCGATCCGCTCGAGGTGCGCATCGAGAACATGGTCCGGCCGGAGCAGATGCCCTACACGTCGGTCGCGGGCATGATCTTCGACGGCGGCGACTACCCACAGGGTGCGAAGCTGTGCGCCGAGACCCTGAACCTGACGACGATCCGGGCGCGCCAGAAGCGGGGCGAGCCCGACGGCCGCCTGATTGGCGTCGGCTTCGGCGCCTATTCCGAGCAGACCGCGCATGGCTGCGGCGAATGGGTGACCCGCGGTGCGCCGTTCATCCCCGGCTATGAGAGCTGCCACGCGCGGCTGATGAGCGACGGCTCGCTGGTGCTCATGGTCGGCATCCAGTCGCACGGGCAGGGCCTCGAGACGACGCTGTCGCAAATCGCGCATCAGGAGCTGGGCATCGATCCGGTGCGGGTCTCGGTCCGGCACGGCGACACCGACATCTCGCCGTTCGGCATGGGGACGATCGCGTCGCGCAGCATGGTGATGGCCGGCGGCGCCGTCGCGCGGGCGACCCGCCTGTTGCGCGAGAAGATGCTGCGCATCGGTGCGCATCTCCTGCAGGCCGACCCGGCCGACGTGCGCTGGGAGGACGGCGCTGTCGCCGGCCCGAGCGGCACCGTTCGTCTCGAGGAGATCGCGCGGATCGCGCATCTGCGCATGGAGCAGCTGCCGGACGGCGTCGATCCCCTGCTCGAAGTGACCGCCACCTACGAGCCGGCGCTCGACACCGGCGTGTTCTCCTACGCGACGCACGGCGCGGTCGTGGCGGTCGACCCGCAGACCGGGCTCGTCGAAGTTCTCGATTATGCCGTCGCCGAGGATTGCGGCACGGTGGTTAACCCGATGATCGTCGACGGGCAGATCCGCGGCGGCGTCATCCAGGGCATCGGCACCGCGCTGTACGAGGAGATCCCGTACGATTCGCAGGGCCAGCCCCTGGCCGCGACGTTCGCCGACTACCTGATGCCCGGGGCGGCGGAGATGCCGGAGATCAAGATCGCTCATCTGCACACGCCGACGCCGCATACCGAGTACGGCATGAAAGGCATGGGCGAGGGCGGGGCGATCGCGCCGCCGGCGGCCATCGCCAACGCGGTGCGCGATGCGCTGGCCTCAATCGGCGCCGAGCTGAACGAGACGCCGATGACGCCCCGGCGCGTCTTGGCGGCGATCCGCACCGCGGCCAAGCGGCCGGCCGCGCCCGCGGCGGCCGGCAACCGGAGAGCGTAAGGCGAGAACCTCATATGCGGCATGTACCCCCCACCCTAGCCCTCCCCCGCAAGGGGGGAGGGAACGGAATTCTTACCCCCTC
The DNA here is from genome assembly GCA_036394195.1 of Alphaproteobacteria bacterium. Classification (GTDB taxonomy): domain Bacteria; phylum Pseudomonadota; class Alphaproteobacteria; order CACIAM-22H2; family CACIAM-22H2; genus DATJPD01. The sequence continues at coordinate 86,579 of DASWFO010000335.1, forward strand.
CCCCTCGACGGGGGAGGGTAGGGGTGGGGGTGACTCATCACCGGCACAGAGACTAGTGGATCGACGCCAACAGATGAGTCCCGATCCTTTTTCCCTCGTCACCCCGGACGAGCGAAGCGAGATCCGGGGTCCATCTCGCCCGTGGCAGCATGGACCCCGGCTCGCGCGGCTGCGCCGCTTGGCCGGGGTGAC
>DASWFO010000336.1:0-15129 GCA_036394195.1 Alphaproteobacteria bacterium
CGAGGGGCAAGCCACCGCCATCGCGGCGCCGCCGGCGGTGGAGACGCGTCTCGACGAGCCGCCGTCGATGTCCCTCTTCGGCATCGGCCAGCAGGTCCTGATCCGGTCCGGCTCCGTCATCGCGGTGCTGATCGGCTGGGAGCTCCTGGCGCGCAGCGGCATGTTCACGACCTTCCTGCTGCCGCCGCTGTCGCTGGTGCTGTCCCGGGTGTGGGAGGACGCGGCGTCGGGGGCCTTGTGGGTGAATCTCGGGCTGACCCTTTACCGCGCCGCGGTCGGGTTCGTCATCGCGGCCGCATCCGGCGTCGTTCTGGGCATCCTGATCGCGCGCATCCGGGTCGTGCACTGGCTGTTCGATCCGGTGGTGTCGGTCGGCTTTCCGATGCCGAAGATCGCGTTCCTGCCGGTGTTCATGCTGTGGTTCGGGTTGTACGATTTCTCGAAGATCTCGATGATCGCGTTCGACTGCGTCTTCCCGGTGATCGCGTCCACGGTCGCGGCGACGCAGGCGGTCGAGACGTATCTCGTCTGGTCGGCGCGCAGCCTGGGCGCCAAGGAACGGACGATCCTGTGGGAGATCATGCTGCCGGCGGCGCTGCCGCAGATCCTCACCGGCCTGCAGATCGCGCTGCCGATCGCGCTCATCGTCGCCATCGTCTGCGAGATGCTGATGGGCGGCGAAGGGCTTGGCGGGGCGATGATCCAGTCGTCGCGCTTTGCCGATTCACCCGGCGTGTTCGCCGGCATCGTCGAGATCGCGATCGCCGGCTGGGGCGTGATCAAGGGCCAGGAATGGGTCCGCCGCAAGCTCCTGGTGTGGCACCAGGAGACGCAGAACGTCGCGACGGTGTGATACTGATAATTGATTGCCGTGAGTAACCCGCGCGCCCGGATGGGCGCGCGCCGGCGAGCATTTAGGGTTGGTCAGGTGCTTTGTGCCGTAGGCGCAAACACCGAGGCGGCTAAATGCGAGCCGGTCAGAAAGGAGCTTGAATGCCCGACAAAGCGTTGAACATGCGCCTGATCGCGCACGACCAGCTGGGCGATTTCGGCGGCATGGGCGAGGGGATCAGCCTGCAGCTCAAGGGCGGCCGGCGCATCCTGTGGATGGCGCATGAATCGGCGCCGAAGAACTTCACCGCCGTCGACGTCACCGATCCGCGCAAGCCTAAGGTGATCGTGCAGACGGACCTGCCGCATCGCGGCATGCGCTCGAACTCGCTCGAGGTCTGCGGCGATATCATGGCGGTCGCCTACCAGACGACCAAGGCCGGCGACAAGCCGGCGGGCGTGGAGCTGTTCGACATCTCCAACCCCGAGCAGCCGAAATCGATCTCGCTGTTCGACTGCTCGGGTCCGCATTCGCGCGGCGTCCACCAGGTGTGGTTCGTCGACGGCGAGTACGTCCACTTCGCCGGCGGAGCGGCGGATTTCCATCCGCGCAATCCGCTCGACGACCAGATTTACCGCATCATCGACGTGAAGAACCCGGCCAAGCCGCGCGACGTCGGCCGCTGGTGGCTGCCGGGGACGCGCGAGGGTGACGATGCGCCCGCCCCGGCGCGTCATCCGGCGTTCGACGCCGGCATCCGCGTCCACAACACGAACGTGTACCCCGACCGGCCGGACCGCGCGTACATCGCCTATATCGACGGCGGCGCCATGATCCTCGACATCGCGGACAAGTCGCGGCCGAAGCTGGTCAGCCACTGGAACCCGCATCCGCCGAACAACGGCTTTACGCATACGGTGCTGCCGCTGTTCGACCGCGACCTGCTGATTGTCAGCGACGAATGCGTGCGCAACAACGGCGAGGACTGGCCGAAGCTGTGCTGGGTGCTCGACGCACGCGTCGAGACCAACCTGGTGCCGATCGCGACCCTGCCCGTGCCGCCGGTCGAGGAGTTCCGCAGCGCCAAGGGGCGCTACGGCGCGCACAACATGCACGAGAACCGTCCCGGCCCGGCCTACCGCTCGAGCACCAGGATCTTCAGCACCTGGTTCGGCGGCGGGGTGCGCGTCCACGACCTGAGCAATCCGTATCAGCCGCGCGAGATCGCCCATTACGTCGCCGACGCGCCGAAGGGCTCGAAGATCGGCTCGATCCAGATCAACGACGTCTATGTCGACGAGAACCAGCTCGTCTATGCCATGGACCGCTTCTCCGGCGGCCTCTACGTGCTCGAGATGACGGTGTGAAACGTCACCCTTCGTGACGCTTCGCTCCTCAGGGGTGAGGCGCTATTTAGGACCTCATCCTGAGGGATCGTCCTGAGCAAAGCGAAGGACGATCGTCTCGAAGGATGACGTCAAAAATCCGGCACGCCCGGCGTGATGTCTCCCAATACGGTTGCCTTGAACGGGCTGGACGGCATCCGTTCGCCGCGCCAGAACGCGACGAACTCCGGCGGCAACGCTCCGCGGAGCACGGCCGGATCGCCCTTCGCGATCTCCGCGGCGGGAATCTCGATCCGCTGAATGCCGGCGGCGTCCAGAGATTGTCGCCGGGCGTCCCAGGCGGCGCCGCGGGCGTCATCGCCGACAACGTCGACAGCGATAGGGCGATCGCCCGTCCAGAACGCAAAGTCCACCCGCAGGCGCTGATCCTCCCCGACTGCGACATGGGCGCGAGGCAATGGCCGCAGCGCGCTGAACGCATAATCCGGGGCCGTGAACAACCCGCCGAACGGGCGCACGCGGGCTTCGATCTCCGCCCGGTCGGCGGCGATCACGCCGTCGATGAACTTGAAGTAGAGCGCCACGAACTGCCGCGGCCGCTTGGCGAACGGATCGCAGAACCCGGTGATGTGATCCCTGAGAATCGCCATGCGCTCGGCGGCTGTGCCGCTCGCGGCCTTCGCCGGCAGCTCGCTGAACTCGTACGGCCCGTCGTTCAGCCTCAGGGGATCATGCGCGTCCGGATCGATCTCGACGCGCGGCGCGTTGCTGTCCGGCCGCCATTCCGCCGTGCCGTAGGGGATTACGAGAGACATTATTCCCTACCCTCCCCCCCTGCGGCGGAGGGTAGGGAGGGGGGGCCCAGAGGAAGTGCGCCTCGGATCATGTCCGCTACCCCGTCCAGATTTGCCAGTACGTCGTTGTTTCAGAATCGAAGCACTCTAAAGCCTTGATGCTCGAGCCACGCAGTGTGTGCCGTATCTGCCGCGGCTCGCTCCGCGTGTTGGCCACCACCCACCTCGTCATCGGAACCCCTCACCCCAACCCTCCCCCGCAAGGGGAGGGGGAGCGCGGATCACAACAAATTATTATCGCTGCCGAGGCCCAGCATCACCTTGCCGTAGGTGGCGCCGACGGCGTCGAAGGCGAACGAGATGTGCCCCGCGGCGGCGTGGATGTCGCGCCAGGCGCGCTGGATCGGCTGGTGCTCGTACAGCCCGCCGCCGCCATAGGCCTCGAAGATCAGGTCCACCGCGCGCACGCATTGGCGCACGGCAAAGGCCGCGTCGCGCCGGTAGCGGACCTTCTGCTCGAGCGTCGGCACCTGGCCGGACGCGGTGACCCGCGTCGCCTCGTCGGCGGCGCGGCGCATCAAAAGCTCCGCCGAATCGACGAGGGCGGCCGCCTCGGCGACGCGCACCTGGATCGTCGACAGCTCGGCGAGCTTGGCGCCCGTATAAGACGCGGCACGGTCGCGCGTCTTCTTGACGAACCCCTCGACGGCGCCCTGCGCCATGCCGAGGATGGGGCCGCTGATGCAGAACTGGAACAGCGCCATCAGCGGCAGCCGATAGAGAACGCCGGGGTTGCGCGCCGTTCCCGGCGTCGGGCCGCCCCTTGTCGCGTCCATCGCGAGGCTGCGATGCGCCGGCACGAACACGTCCTTGATCGCGAAGTCCTTGCTGCCGGTGCCGCGCAATCCCGCCACGTGCCAAGTGTCGATCACGGTGTACTCTGGCTTCGGCACCAGGAACATCCGGGCCTCGGGCGCGCCTTTTGCGTCGGCGGGGGCGACCATCGCGCCGACCATCAGCCACGTGCACGGGTCGATGCCGCTGGAGAACGGCCAGCGGCCGCTGATCCGGTAGCCGCCCTCGACCGGTTGGGCGCGGCCCGCCGGGAAGACCAGCGACGAGCCGATCAAGGTGTCGGGCGAGGCGCCCCAGATATCGTCCTGCGCTTCCCCCGGCCACATGCCGAGCATCAAGTGATGCACGGCGAGGTTCCCGTACACCCACGCGCTGGAGCCGCAGCCGCGGCCGAGGATCCCGCACAGGTCGGTGAACGCGCCGTACTCGAGCTCGCTGCCGCCGACGGCGCGCGGCTGAAAGGCGCGGAACAAGCCGGACTTGTGGAAATCGGCGATCGTCGCGTCGGGAATGCGCCGCAGCCGCTCGGCCTCGGGTGCCCGCTCGACCAGCGCCGGCACCAGCCCCTCGGCGCTCTTCACCAGATCGTCGAAAGACGGGATGGGCTTGGTCACGTGCCTCCCTGCGGCGCGTTCGCCAGTTATCGCTTGATCATTAAGTTAGAACAGGTCTTTCGGCGACACAACTACCCCGCCGCGATCTTCGCCTTCATCGCCGCGGACCAGCGCTCGCGTGGCAGGGGTGCGGCACCGGAGCGTTCGCGGACCAGCGCCTCGGTCTTGGCCAGGATCGCACTCGCGGGTTCCGTCAGGTCGAGCGGCTCGCCGCAGGGCTGCTCCACGTGCCAGGGCGAGGCGGTGTAGATCTCGACGCGGTTGCCCTCGGGATCGTGGAAATAGACGCTCCAGGCGTTGCCGTGGTTGCGCGGGTTGAGCTCGGCGACCTTCTCGGCGGCCAATCCGGCGTAGTACTGCCGGAGGTCCTCGAGGCTCTCCACCTTGAACGACAGCTGATTGACCGTCGTCGGGGCATTCGCGCCGCGGCCGGACGCCATGACCAGCTGGTGGTGCTCCTCGGGGCTGCGGCTCATGAAGGCGACGTGGCCGCCCATGTGATAGGGGCCGGTGTCGGTCACGATCAGCCCCAACACGCGGCTGTAGAACGCGACCATGGTGTCGAGGTCGCGGACGAAGATTCCGGCGTGGGTGAACTGCGCGCCGGGAAATTTGCTTGGCATGGCGTCTCCTCCGGTTCCCGCTATTATAGGGAAATGATTCGCGCCGTGCTCGCGCTCCTCATGGTGGTGCTGGCCGGACCGGCCGGCGCCCAGGATTATCCGCAGCGCCCGATCCGCTTCGTGATCGGCTTCGCGCCGGGCGGCAGCTCCGACCTGGTCAGCCGGCTGGTCGGGCAGAAGCTGTCGGAGCGCCTCGGCCAGCCGGTGATCATGGAGCAGAAGCAGGGCGCCAGCGGCGTGATCGCCCAGGACATCGTCGCCAAGGCGCCGCCGGACGGGCACACCATGGTCCTGCTCACCGGCGGACATCCGGTGAGCGCCGTCACCATGAAGCTGCCCTACGATCCGGTGCGCGGGTTTTCGATGGTCTCCGTCGTCACGTCCTATCCGTTCGTCGTCGCGGTGGCGCCTGGCTCGCCGCTGAAGACGATGGCCGACCTCGTCGCCCGCGCCAGATCGGACGCGCCGGCGCTCACCTATGCGATGAGCGGCCCGGGCAGCGTCCACAACCTTCTGGGCGAGCTGATCAACATCGAGGCCGGCATCGGCATGGTGGGCGTGTCCTATCGCGGCGCGGCGCAGGCGCTGATCGATCTCACCACCGGCCGGGTCGACGTCATGGTGGAGACGGCGACGTTCTCCTTCGAGAAGATCCGGGGCGGCGAGATGCGGGCGCTGGGACTTTCGGCGCCGACGCGCTATCCGCTGATGCCCGACGTGCCGGCCATCGCCGAGACGCTGCCCAATGTCGAGGTGAACTCCTGGCTCGGGCTCGCGGTGGCGCCCGGGACGCCGCCCGCGACCGTCGACCGCCTCAACCGCGAGGTCCGCGGCATCGTGGAGCTGCCCGACGTGCGCCAGCGGCTGGCCGAGTTCGGCGGCGTGCCGACCCCCACCACGCCGGATGAGATGCGCGCTCGCATCGAGCACGAGATCGAGCGCTGGCGGCGGGTGGTCACCCTGAAGCACATCGAGGTGCAGTAGGCATGGCACGGCGCCGGTGATACGGTGACGCACACACGCGGCAGAACCAGGGGAGAGAGACCGTGAAACTCGTCTATTTCAACAACTTTGCGCTCGGCGTTCTCAAGGGCGACTCGGTCGTGGATGTGTCGGCGGTGGTGAAGGACATCCCGCATACCGGCCCGCACAACCTGATCAGCGGCGTGATCGAGCGCTTCGGCGAGTACCGCAAGCGGCTCGAGGAGGCGGCGCAGAAGGGCCAGGGCGTTCCGCTGGCCCAGGTGAAGATCCGCCCGCCGCTGCCCAAGCCGACGACCATCGTATGCATGGCGGTGAATTACATGGAGGACGGCACCCGAACCGAGGCGGCGCCGATCAATGCCTTCCTCAAGGCACCCAACGCGATCATCGGCCCCGATGAGACGATGGTGCTGCCCGATGCGCCGGCCACCATCTTCGAGGGCGAAGCCGAGGTCGCGGTGGTCATCGGCAAGCGCGCCAGCAACATCAAGGCCGCCGACGCCATGAGCTACGTGTTCGGCTACGCCAACTTCATCGACGGCTCGGCGCGCGGCCTGCCGCCACAGGGCAACACCTTCTACCAGATGAAATCGCGCGACACCTTCGCGCCGGTCGGGCCCTCGATCGTCACCGCCGACGAGATCAAGGACCCGCACAAGCTCCAGGTGAAGCTGACGGTGAACGGCGTGGTGAAGCAGAACTTCAACACCGACGACATGGCGCACAAGATCGAGCGCTGCATCGAGTGGGTGACCTCGATTCACGCGCTCGAGCCCGGCGACATCCTCGCCACGGGCACCAACCATCGCGGCCTGTCCAGCTTCATGGACGGCGACAAGATCGAGCTCGAGGCCGAGGGGCTCGGAAAGCTGCGCATCGCCGTGCGCGATCCCCTGAAGCGGACCTGGGCGCGGGACACACGGCTCGAACACGCGGACAAGCGCCTCGAGGGCGTCCACACGCCGCAGCTCACCGGCAAATACGCGCCGGCGACGAAGTAAGTAAAGGAGCGATGGCGCCCCAGACCAAGGAACGGCACGGGTTTCTGTCGACGTCGCCGGCGCTGCCCGGCGACCGCCGGCTGGCCCTGACCGTTTTGGTTCTGTCGGCGGTGGCCTTCGTCCTGGCCGCCCCGTTCGCCCGCCTCCCGTTGCCGCGGCTGGACGCGTTCATCCCGAGCTATCAGGCAGGGATGGCGCTCTGCGATCTGATCACCGCCGTGCTGCTGTTCGGGCAGTTCGCGATCCTGCGCTGGCGGGCGCTGCTGGTCCTGGCCGCGGGCTATCTGTTCACGGCGGTGATGGCCTTCGTGCACGCGTTGACCTTCCCCGGCCTGCTGACTCCCGCGGGCGGGCTCGGCGCCGGGCCGCAGACGACGGCTTGGCTGTACATGTTCTGGCACAGCGGCTTCCCGTTGGCGGTGATCGCGTATGCGCTGCTCAAGGATCGCGACCGGGCCCGGCGCCCGCCGCCGGGCACGCGGCGGCTGGTGGCGCTCAGCGTCGTCGTCGTCCTGGCGCTCGTTGCGGGCTTGACGGCGCTGACGACGGTCGGGCATGCGGTCCTGCCGCGGGTCATGCAGGGCAACAGCTACGCGCCGGCGCTCACTGCCGTGGTGTCCTGCGTGTGGGCGCTGAGCCTTGTTGCCCTTGGCGTGCTGTGGGTCAAACGGCCGCATTCGGTTCTCGATCTCTGGCTGATGGTGGTGCTGGGCGCCTGGCTGTGCGATATCGCGCTCAGCGCCGTGCTGAACAACGCCCGCTTCGATCTCGGTTTTTACGCCGGGCGCGTCTACGGGCTTCTCGCCGCGAGCTTCGTGCTTCTGGTGCTGCTGGTCGAGACCACGGCGCTCTATGCGCGGCTGGCACGGCTGTTCGAAACCGAGCGCGCCGACCGCGAGCAGCGGCTGCGCGAGGTCGAAGCGGAGCTGATCCATCTTTCGCGGCTGAGCGACCTCGGACAGATGGTGTCCAGCCTCGCGCACGAGGTGAACCAGCCGCTCGCCGCGGTGAACAACTACGTGGCTGCCGGCCGCGACCTGATCGACGCCGGCGATGTGGCGAAGGCCCGGGGGATGCTCGAAAAAGCCGCGCAGCAGACGGTGCGCGCCGGGTTGATCATTCAGCGTCTGCGCGACTTCGTGAAGAAGAAGCAGACCGAGCGCCGGGCCGAAGACCTTCGCGACACGATCGAGGAAGCCGCGGCCCTCGCCCTCGCCGGGCCGGAAGGGCGGACGGTGCGGCTGGACGTTCGCGTGGCATCGGGGACGGCGGCCCTCATCGACCGCATTCAGATCCAGCAGGTGCTGCTCAATCTGATCCGCAACGCTGTCGAGGCGATGGCCGCCGGTCCGCGCCGCGACCTAACGATCGTGGCCCAGGCGGCCGCCGACGAACTGATCGAGATCAGCGTCTCTGACAGCGGCATCGGGCTGGCGAAAGAGGCGCGCGAGAAGCTGTTCGAGCCGTTCGTCACCACGAAGGCCAACGGACTCGGCGTCGGCCTGTCGATCTGCCGCTCCATCATCGAGACGCATGGCGGCGGCATCTCGGTCGCCGAGAATCCGGGCGGCGGCACGGTGTTCCGGTTCACCGTGCCGCGCGCGTTCCCGTCAGCCGCCGCGCGTCCCGCGTCCGGAGCCGCGGCGTAGCGTTACTTGTTGATGACGGCGGCGGCGACCTTCGCGATCGCTTCGTCCTGCGAGCCGGTGCCGCCCGAGCAGCCAACCGCGCCGATCAGCTTGCCGCCTTCGATCAGCGGAATGCCGCCGCGGGACGCGATCACGTCGTCGAGCGTCGCGATGTAGCGGAAGCTGCTCAGCTGCATGCCGTTCTCGAAGATCTTGGTCTCGCGGCGGAACTTGGCCGCCGTGCGCGCCTTGTGCTCCGAGATCGCGATCGAGGCGAGCTGGGCGCCGTCCATGCGCTCGAAGGCGACGAGGTTGCCGCCGGAATCGACCACCGAGATGTTCATCGGCCAGCCGCGCTTCTTGGCTTCCTCGGCCGCGGCGGAGATCACCGCGCGGGCGCGGTCGGCGGTGATCGGCGCGCCGTAGGGCACGTTAAACGGCATCTGGTCCGGAATGGCGTCGAGCGGATTGGCCGCCGGCGGGGTTTGCTGCGCCTGAGCGGCACCGGCGAGTACGGCGGCGGCGAACGCCAGGCTGGCGAGAACGCGTGTATGCATATGAATTCCTCCCCGAATTGCTTCGCCGTCCATGATGTCCGGCGGCCTGCGATCCTAGGCACAGCCCGGCGGACCGTGCAACCGAGGCGCGCATCAAGTCTTGGTCATCGCCGCCATCGCGCACCGGCGATATAGTGCTCGAAGACGGCGGGCCAGCCGCGCAGGTGAAGAGGGGGAAAGTGACGCGATGATTCCAACGACCGGATGCCATGGACTGCGACGGCGCATTATTTCCGGTGCCGCTTTCTGCGCTGTCTTGCTGTCGGTGCCACTCATCGCCCAGGCGCAGGACTTTCCGCAGCGCCCGGTCCGCCTGATCGTGCCGAGCCCGCCCGGCGGCGGCACCGACATCATCGCCCGCAATGTCGCCCAGAAATTCACCGAGCGCTGGCGCTTTGCCGCGGTGGTCGAGAACAAGACCGGCGCCGGCTCGCTGGTTGGCACCGATTATGTCGCCAAGGCGCCACCCGACGGGCACACGCTGCTCATCGGCGGCCTGTTCAACATGGTGATGAACAGCGCCTTGATCAAAGACCTGTCCTACGATCCGGTGCGCGACTTCGTGCCCGTCGGCTACATCTCGGCCTATCCGTTCCTGCTCACGGTGCGGCCCGACATGCCGGTGTCGAACCTCGCGACCTTCGTGGCGTACGCGAGGGAGCGCCCTGGCAAGCTCAACTACGGCTCGGCCGGGCTCGGCACCTTGCAGCACGTGTGGGGCACCATCCTGGTCAAGAGCCTCGGCCTCGACATGGTGCACGTCCCCTATAAGGGCGGGGCCGCGGCGCAGCAGGACCTGATCACCGGCCGCATCGACCTGATGTTCGACAATCTCTCCGCGGCGAAGCAGTACGTCGAGAGCGGGCGCTCGAAGGCGCTTGCGGTGTCGTCGGCCGCGCGCACCCGTCAGCTGCCCGACGTGCCGACCATCGACGAGACCGGCACGACCAGATTCGAGGGCGAAAGCTGGTTCGGCCTGTTCGCGCCGGCGGCCACACCGGCCCCGATCGTCGCGACGTTGCGGGCAGCGCTCGCCGACGCCATTCACGACACCGATTTCGTGGCCCGCGTCGACCGCGACGGTGGGCGGATCCTGACGATCGCCCCCGCCGATCAGCAGAAATTCCTCGAGACCGAAGTCGAGCGGTGGAGCGCGCTGGTGGCCAAGTACGGCGTCACGGTCGACTAGGGCAGCTCCGGGCTAACGCAAATTGCGTTACCCGTTGCAGGGACGCAACGGGGTCAAAGCTTTAGATGGGTTTTCGTCGCAAGCCGGGGTGCGGCTGTGGCGGCCGGACGCCCAACTGGCTAAGATTCCACCAAGAAGACGCGGGCGTGCCTGGGGCGGCGCTCCCCCATAAGGATCTTGGAGAATGCGACGCACGACGGCTTTTTGCGCTCCTTTTCTGTCACTCGCCCTTGCCGGCCTGCTGAACGCCGGCCCGGCCCTGGCCCAGTCGAGTCCCTCTTCGCCGTGGCGGGACTCCAGCGGACCGTTCGCGGCGACCGCCCCGGGTGTCACGGTCGCCCAAGGTGCCGGCCAGGGGGGTGGGACCGAATCGACGCCCACGCCGACGCCGACGGGTCGGTCTCAGCCGGGCACGCCGGGCAATCCGGCGGTGTGGTTCAGCGCCGGCTGGACCAATCTGCAAAACTCGTTTCCCGGCACGGCCTACCATGGGAATTCGTATAACGGTGCGGTCGGCGGCGATGCCCAGATCGGCGACCGCCTCATCCTGGGCTTGGCCGTCAGCGGCGAAGGGACGATCCTCGACACCACGTTCAATGCCGGCCATCTGACGACGACCGGCGCCGGCCTGAACCCGTACGCCGTGTACACCTTGACCGACCATTTCTACGTCGACGCGCTGGTCGGCTGGTCGTGGCTCACCAACGACCTCGATCGCTCGAATGGTGCGGTCACCGCCAGCTACGATTCGTTCCGCTGGCTCGGCAACCTCAACCTCACCGGCCGGTTCATCGAAGGCCCGTGGCAGTTCCTGCCGACCGTCGGCTATCTCTACGTTCACCAGAACGACGACGCCTATACCGAGCGCGGCACCGGCGCCGCCTCGGTCCCGAGCCGGACCTCGATCGTCGGCCAAGGCCGCCTGGGCGGCAAAGTCGGCTACACGATCGACAATGTGACGCCGTATGTCGGCGCCCGCTGGGAGCACAATTTCGTCCAGCCGAACGTGACGATCGCGCCCGGCGTTCCCGGCGGCAGCCCGTCATCCAGCCGCGAGGGCGCGTTCGTACAGGTCGGGATGAACGCCGACTTCAAAGGCGGCTTCAGCGGCGGCATCGAGTTCAACACGATGCAGAAGAGCGATCAGGCGACGTACGGGATCCTCGGCAACGTCCGATACGCCTTCTGACTCCGCTCAGGCGACGCGGGGCAGGCGCACCGCCGCCTTGGCTTGGCGCAGCGTTGCCAGCGAATCAAACACCGGCTTGTGCTCGATCGCTGCGGTCGCCGCCGTCTCGCCCGGTTCGGCCGGTACGCCGTTCCAGTCGGAGCCGAACCGGTAGCGGTAGCGCGTGCTGCGCCATGCCATGTGTCTCATCGGCCGGCCGCCGACGCTGGCGCCGGCGACGGTCAGCGCGGTCATCACCGCGATCGCGCTGACCAGCACCATCACTACCGCGCTGTTGTCGAGATTGATCGCGGTCGGCGCGAACGGCCACGGCCGGAATTCCCGCAGCTCCGGTGCGCGTCGCAGGTAATCGGGCAGCGGGAGGAGTTCCGGATAGATCAGGATCGACGTCGGCGGAGCGCTCTCGTCGTTGGTGCCCGACGCGCGGTGCACCCGCAAACGGCCCGTCCTTGGCGCCGGGAGCGCCGGGCCGGTTTCCGCGCGCGCGTCGATCGCGCTGCTGTCGTCGGCGGCCGGAACGGCGTCGGCGATGGCCGGCGGCGCCGGGATCGGCGCGCGCCCGGACGTGGCGGCCGGCGGGCGACCGGCGATGAGAGCCGCCGGCGCGCTCAACGCGGCGAGCAGGCCGGACGGCACCGCGATCAGACCCGAGGGCAGCGGCAGCGACGCCACGGCGTGACCGACCGCGGCCGAAGCATTCGGCGACGGCGTGGCGACCGGCAAGCCCGGAGGATCGTCAACCGCGACGGGCAATGACGGGCTGACCGGCGCCACGCCGGAACTCGAAGCCGCCGCCGACCTCGCCGATGCGACCGCCGCCGTCGGAGCCGTGCGCGAACCGGCCGCGGCTTGAGCCGCTTGTGGCGCCGCCGGCTGCGCCTGCGCGACCGGAGGATCAGGCCGCGCGGGTGGCGGCGGCGGTAGACGGACCGCAGCGGATGTCGTGCTCGGTGGCGACGCGGCGACGGCGGTTTGCGGCGCCGGCGTTGGCGCGTTCGTGCCGTTCGTCGCGGTCGAGCTTGGCCAGGACGACCTGGCGGCGGCGGTCGGCGGCGGATCCGGCGCGTGCGCCACCGATGGCGACGCGGGCGGGTCGGCGGCATGCGTCGCGGCCGCTGGCGCGGCGACCGGTGGCGGTGGGGCATGCGCGCTCACCGGCGGCGGTGGCGGCGGCGCCACATGCACGGCCGGCGGTACTGGAGGCGGCGGTGGCGGTGTCGGCACGTGAACCGGCGGGGGCGGCGGCACGGGATGCGGCGTGATCACGGGAACCGGCGGCTGCACCACATGCGGGTTGGCGGCTAGTCCAGGGCTGCACGAAAACGCCAGGAGTGCCGATGCCGCGGCGCAGGTCATAAGCGCGCTGGCGCGCGCCTTGATACCGTATCCGGAACCTTCCTGCCTCGAACTCCCCGACCGTCGACACGCCATGCGCAGCTTTCTTGCTTTCGGTGCGACAGCGACACCGGTGCACATGATCAATTCGCGAGGGCGGCCCTTGGTTCGCCAACATTTTTATGAGCAGCCGGTGGCAATAGAGGCAGGCGGCGTCATTCGAAGCGCACGCCGTGCTCCTCCAGCGTTTTGATCAGCTGGGCCGCGTCGGCGATCCCGGTCCTGATCTCGGCGGCGAACTCGTCCGGCGAATTGGCGCCGATGAGATTGTCGAACTGCGCGATCTTCGCAGTGACATCGGGCGACCGGATCGCCGCGACCGTGGCCCGGCTGAGCCGGGCCAGCATCGGGCCTGGCAGGCCCGCGGGGCCCAGCAGGCCGATCCAGATCGGCAGCGCGTGGAATCCGGGGACCACCTCCGTGACGTCGGGAAGCGCCGCCAGCGCCGGCGGCCGGCCGTCATAGACCGCGAGCGGCTTGACCTCGGCGAGAACCGGCACGATCGCCTGCACCGACGAGAACGAGACGTCGACCTCCTGGGCCAGCAGCGCCTGGACAATCGGTCCGACGCCCTTATACGTGACGTGAGTCATCTCGATGCCGGCGGCGAGATTGAAGCTCTCGCCGTCGAGGTGCTGCCCCGAGCCGACCCCGTTGCTGGCGAACGACAATTTCCCCGGATGGCGCCGGGCCTCGGCGACCAGCTCCCGGAGCGAGGCGACGGGCAGGGATTTTCGGACCACCACCGCCCGCATGCCGGTGATCACCCGGGTGATCGGCGTGAAATCGCGGCGCGGATCGAACGGCGCGGTCCGGGTCACCAGCGGCGCGGTCACGATGGTCGTCGAGCTGGTGTGCAGCAGCGTGTAGCCGTCCGGGGCGGCGCGCGCGACCATATCGGCCCCGACGAAGCCGTTCGCCCCGGGGCGGTTGTCGATCACGATCGGCTGGCCGAGCAGCTCCTGGAGGCGCGCCTGCATCACGCGCAGCGACACGTCGGCGCCGCCGGGTGCGAAGGGCACCACGACGCGGATCGGCTTCGAGGGAAAGTCCTGCGCCGCGGCGGCGGCCGGAGACGCCGAAAGAATCGCTGTCGCTAGCCAAGCCCCAATTCGCATCGCCGCGCCTACAATTCACCCCGACCCCAACCCTCCCCCGTCAAGGGGGAGGGAGTAGGAGTTCTTCATATAGCGCCTCTTTCCCCTCCCCCCTTGCGGGGGAGGGTAGGGTGGGGGGGTTACCCTGCTTTCGAGGCGGGCTTCAGCGAGTTGTAGATCACGCGCACGAAGTTCGTGTTCTGCTCGTCGGTGGTTCCGACTTTCGCGCCGATGTCCTTCAGCGGGTTGGCGGCGACCGCTTCCTGCTCGCTCTTCCCCTGCTTGATCAAGGCCGCGACCCGCTCGCGGGCGGTCCCCAGCATCCGGCGATACTCGATGAGCTCCGCCCGGGTCGTGAGCGGGCCGTGGCCGGGCACGATCTTGGTCTGGTCGTTGGTCATCTTGATGTATTTGTCGACGCCCGCGATCATCCCGCGGATGTTGCCGCCATTGGCAAAGTCGATGTTCGGATAGCGGTTGCCGCGGCTCACGATATCGCCGGTCGCCAGAACGTTGCGGTCCTTGAACCACACATAGCTGTCGCCGTCGGTGTGCGCGTTCTTCGGATGGCCGACCTGCGCCGTCAGTCCCTTCAGCTTCACCGAGGTCGAGCTCTTGTAGGTCTTGTTCGGCACCGCGTCGTCGGCGAGCGCCGGTGTTTTGGCGCCGGTCAGGCCGTTCGTGGTGCCGGCGAGCAGCCGGGACCGCACGTTCTCCTGAGCCACCGCCGTGGCGCCGTCCTTGCGGAACGCCCCGTCGCCGCCGACATGGTCGCCGTGGAAATGGGTGTTCACGACATAGCGGATCGGCTGTTTCGAGATCGCCTCGATCGCCGCCTTGATCTTGTCGTGCATCGGCGCGAACTGGCTGTCGACCATGACGATCCCGTCGTCGCCGACCGCGACCGTGACGTTGCCGCCTGCCCCTTCGAGCATGTAGGTGCGGTTGCCGAGATCGGTGGTCTTGACCTGGATCTTCGAAAAGTCCGGCGGCTGCTGCGCCAGAGCCGGGCTCACCCCCAGAAT
>DASWFO010000337.1:0-2039 GCA_036394195.1 Alphaproteobacteria bacterium
CGTTCCGGGTCATAAACGGACCGCCACCCACCGCGCAGCCTGCGCGGTTCCTCGCGCCGATTGACCTGAGCCCCCGGCGCGGGCTACCAAGCCCCCGGCAGGCGAAACCTTATGTCGCACAATACCTTCGGGCATCTGTTCCGGGTCACCACCTTTGGCGAGAGCCACGGCGCCGCGATCGGCTGCGTAGTCGACGGCTGCCCGCCGAAAATTCCGCTCACGGCTGCCGATATCCAGCACGATCTCGACCGCCGCCGCCCGGGCCAGTCGCGCTTCACCACGCAGCGCCGCGAGCCCGACGAGGTCAAGATACTCTCCGGCGTGATGGCGGACGACGCGACCGGACTTGAGGTTACGACCGGAACGCCGATCGCGCTGGTGATCGAGAACGTTGACCAGCGTTCCAAGGACTATTCCGAGATCCGCGATCTCTACCGCCCCGGCCATGCCGACTACACCTACGACGTGAAATACGGCCTGCGCGACTATCGGGGCGGCGGGCGGTCGTCGGCGCGCGAGACCGCGGCGCGGGTGGCGGCGGGGGCGGTGGCGCGAAAGATCGTGCCCGGCATGACGGTTCGGGGCGCGCTCGTCGCCATGGGGCCACATGGAATAGACCGCGCCAAGTGGGATTGGGACGAGGTTTCGCGCAACCCGTTCTTCTGTCCGGACGCCGCCATGGCCAAGTTTTTCGAGACTTATCTCGACGGCATCCGCCGCCAGGGCTCCTCCATCGGCGCCGTCATCGAGGTGATCGCCGAGGGCGTGCCGGCGGGCCTTGGGGCGCCGATCTACGGCAAGCTCGACAGCGACCTCGCGGCCGCCCTGATGAGCATCAATGCCGTGAAGGGCGTCGAGATCGGCGCCGGCTTCGCGGCAGCTAGCCTATCCGGGGAGGAGAACGCCGACGAGATGCGCATGGGCAATGACGGCAAGCCGCTTTTTCTCGCCAACAACGCCGGCGGCATCCTGGGCGGCATCTCCACCGGCCAGCCGGTGGTAGCACGGTTCGCCGTCAAGCCGACCTCCTCGATCCTGACGCCGCGCCGCACCCTCGACCGCTATGGCCGCGAAACCGAGATCGCCACCAGGGGCCGCCACGACCCCTGCGTCGGCATCCGGGCGGTGCCGGTCGGCGAGGCCATGGTGGCATGCGTGCTCGCCGATCATTATCTGCGTCACCGCGGGCAAGTGGGCGAAAACCCGGCTTGGCCGTTCGAGAGGACCTAGATGACAACCGGTGAATCCCACTGCCACGTCGAGGACGTCGCCGCCGCCTTCGGGCGCGGCGAGATCGTCGTGGTGGCCGACGACGATGATCGCGAGAACGAAGGCGACCTGTTCGTCGCCGCTTCCATGTGCACACCCGAGAAGATGGCCTTCATCATCCGCCATACCTCCGGCATCGTGTGCGCGCCGCTGTCGGCGGAAGAAGCGAAGCGCCTGCATCTTGATCCCATGGTGGCCTTGAACGATGCGCCCCTCGGCACCGCCTTCACGGTCTCGGCCGATGTCCGCCACGGACTGACCACCGGCATTTCGGCGGAGGAACGCACCAACACGGTGCGGGCGCTCGCCAATCCCAACAGCGGCGCCACCGACTTCGTCCGCCCCGGCCACGTCTTTCCGCTGGTGGCCCGCGAAGGTGGGGTGCTGATGCGCTCCGGCCATACCGAGGCGTGTATCGATCTGTGCCGGCTCGCCGGCCTGCCGCCGGTCGGCGTCCTGTCGGAGCTCATGAACGACGACGGGACCGTGATGCGCGGCGCCGAGGTGAAGCGGTTCGCCGAGACGCACGGCCTCAAGCACATCACCATCGCGGATCTCATCGCCTACCGGCAGGTCCGGGAAAAGCTGGTCGAACGGATCGGTGAGTTCACGTATCCGACCGAGATCGGCACCCTCAAGGGCTATGCCTATGTGACCCCGTTCGACAAGGTCTACCACATGGCGCTGGTGTACGGCCGCATCGGGGACGGCCGCGACGTGCCGACCAGGCTGCACCGCGCCAACATTCTGCGCGACATTTTCGGCGGCGC
>DASWFO010000338.1:0-10387 GCA_036394195.1 Alphaproteobacteria bacterium
CGCCGTCCAGGGCGCCCGTCTGGCCGGTGCCAAGCAGGTCATCGCCATCGATCCGAGCCGCGACAAGCGCGAGCTCGCCGGCCGGCTCGGCGCCACGCACGGCATCGACCCGCAAGCGGAGGATGCCGCCGCGGCGATCAAGCGGCTGACCGCTGAGCGCGGCGCCGACGTGATGATCGAGGCCGCGGGCAACGACGCGGCGTTCCGGCTCTCGGTCGAAGGGGTACGCCCCGGCGGCCAGGTCGTGTGGCTCGGCAAGGTCAACGTCAACCGCGACGTCGCATTCCGCTGGGGCTCGCTGATGGGTGAGAAGCGGATCATCCGCTCCAGCTACGGCGGGGCGCGGCCGGCGCGAGATTTTCCGAAGCTGGCCGAGATGTATCTCGACGGCCGGCTGCAGCTCGATCCTTATATCAGCCGGCGGATCGCGCTCGACGAGATCAACAACGGCTTCACGGCATTGAAGCGCGGCGAGGTCATCCGCAGCGTGGTAACGTTCTAATCCAGGCGCCCTCAGGCACCCGCTCGCCTTATGCTGGTCGTCTCCACGCGACCGGCCATCCGTTCGAAGTCGCCTTCGGCGACAGCGGCATCGACGGCGGCCAGAAATTTCTTCATATCGACCGGCTTGGTCAGATACCGGAAGAAGCCCGCGGCATTCCCGCGTTCGACATCGCGCGGCAGCACGCCGGCGCTGAGCGCCAACACGGGCGTGGCGGCAAGATCAGGGATCCGCTTTAGCTGCTCCAGCACGGCATAGCCGCTGACATCCGGCAAATTGATGTCGAGGATGATGACATCCGGACAGTGCTGCGTGGCGAGGGCGATACCCGCCGCCCCGTCGGTGGCCTCGAACAGCGTGACGTCATCGAGCGTCGCCAGGATATTGCGGACGAGTGCGAGGTTGGCGGGGTTGTCCTCGACATAGAGAACTGAAAACCCGGAACGATGCGGCTGGTCGGGCGCCGGTGCCGCGGCAACGATCTCCGCTTCGGCGACTGCTCCCCGATGGACCGGCACATCCACCCAGAAGCTGCTGCCTTTGCCGGGCGTGCTGGAGAACCCGATGGTCCCGCCCATGAGTTCGATGAGGCGCCGGCTGAGCGCCAGCCCGACCCCGGTCCCTTCGATGGCGCGATGCTCGGCGCCAAGCCGGCTGAACGGCCGGAAAAGCTCCGCCTGTCGTTCGGGCGGGATGCCGACCCCCGTATCCGTGACAGCGATCCGGACCCCGTCGTCACCAAGCCGTTCGTACGAAATCCGAACCGTTCCGCGCGGCCGGTTGTACTTGATCGCGTTTGAGCCGAGGTTGATCAGGACCTGCGCCAGCCGGACCCGGTCCGTCTGGACGGCCGGCATATCGAGCCCGAAATCCTGCGGGACGAGCTCGATCTCCTGCTTGGCGGCGGCTTGCTCGAGCGTCGCGACGACGGATTTCATCAGCGGGACGAGGTCGACTCGTTCCACCGATACCGACAGCTTGCCGGCCTCGATCTTGCTGAGGTCGAGAATGTCGTTGATGAGCTCGAGCAGGTGATTGCCGCTGAACAGGATCTCGCCAACGAACTCCTTCTGCTTCGCCGTCAGGGGGCCGAAATGCAACCCGTCCAGGAGCTGCGCAAATCCGATGGTGCCGTTCAGAGGTGTTCGCAGCTCATGGCTCATCAGGGCGAGGAATTCGGATTTGGCGCGATTGGCATCATCGGCCGCCTGCTTCTCAGCGAGCATGCGGCGTTCGCTCTGCTCGGCGTTGTCGCGTTCCTTCGCGCGCGCCTCGATCAGTTGGCCGGCTTTCGACAGCGCTCTGCCGAGCTCCTGCACCTCGGTGATCTCGATCGGCGGGATCTCGACCTTTGCCCCCGATCCGAGTGCTAGCGCCGGCGCCGCCAGGGCGTGCAGCGAACGCGTCACCCGCGCGGCGATCAGTTTCGCCAGCACCACACCGGCGAGCAACAACAGGAGGGCCAGCGCCACGTCGACCGTCAAAGCGTGCCGCAGACTTGTCGTCACGATGCTCGTGGGGACCGCGAACGCGATCATCCATCCGGTCCGTGGCGAGCGGCTGAACGCTGCCAAGGTGGACACGCCCTCTTGTGTTGTCAGTTCGTACGTGCCTTCGTCGGCCATCGATGCGTGCCGCAGGAACTCCGCGCTCGCTTTCTCGCCGACAAACCGGTCGGGATCTTCGGTGCGGGCACCGATGGTCCCGGAGCGGTCGAGAATCGATGCGACCCAGCCGGCCGGGATCTTCTGGCGCCGCAGCACCTGGGCGAGGCGGTCCGAAAAGAGCCCCATGCCCACGAGGTAGGTGACCTTGCCGTCGACGAAGACGGGCACCGACGTGCCGAGGACCATCTTCCCGGTCACGGGACCTCGGAACAGGTCCGAGACCACCGGCTTGCCGGTCTCGAGCGCGCGGTCGATCATCGTGAGGTCGGTTTCGCGCGGGAGCTTCGCGCCGTAGGGTTTGACGGTGTTGAGGACCTGCTGTCCCGACGGGTCGTGAACGACGATGTTGCTGCCCACCTGCGTCGGCAACAGCGCCTGCGCCTCGTCGTAAAAGGCACGCAAATCGCCGGCGGCGAGACTGCGGGAGGCCGCGAGGACCTGGATGGTCGACTGGACGCCGGAGAGATCGGCGTCCACCGCCTGCATGAGTGCGCGCGCCGTGTCGATCATGGCGCGTTCCACGCTCGCCCGTTCGCGCTGATAAGACTCGACGATCAGGATGCCGGCAACGAGGGCCGCCGGCAGGATGCAGCCGATGACCAGCCAACTCAGCCAGGATTGCATGCTCCGGCTGCGCCGGCCGATGGGAAGCAGCCGGGACGGCATCAGACGCCCGGCCTTCAAGGCCCTGGCCTCGCCGGCCCCTGATCTGGCGATCCAAAAAATGTATTCGGCAACACAGCCCCCGCAAGCCCGATCTTCAGACCGGTAGGGCTAAAGTAGAATGATGAATATTTGTTAAATCGAGGCTGGTCTCAGCTTTTAACGCAATATTGCCCAGGTCCGACCGGCGGGGATGCGCGCTGCCCTAGTCGTCCATCATCATGGCGGTCTTGATCGCCTCGGTGATGCGGATGCCCTTGCGAAGCACCGTGTCCACCGCCTGGCCCTGCACCATGTCGATGCCGTGATTGTGAGCATACATCAGCCCGGTCACGGTGCCGCAGCGGGCGAGGATGAACTTGCAGCGGCCGTTCCGCGCGGTCTCGACCTTCTCCAGAAAGGCCCGCTCATGCTCGCCCTCGAGCGTCATGAGGTCGTTGGACCAGAACACCTTGGCGTAGTCGCAGCCGAGCGATTCGAGATCGAACTGGGTGATCCAGAATTCGTTCAGCCCGTCGATGCAGATCCGGTATTCGCGCTGGGCCGCGAGATCGAGCAGCTGGCGATAGAGCTGCAAGTTCTCCATCAGGTCGCCCTTGTTGATCTCGAGGACCACCTTGCCGCGGAAAGCGGCCGGCAGGCGCTCGTCGAATTTCTGGAATGCCGGGCTCAGCACGGTCGATAGGTTGATGTTGATGCCGATGCTCTCGTTGCCCATGAACTCGAGGCCGTGATTGAGGCTGCGCAGCAGGCTCTGATCGAGGCTGGACGTGAAATAATTGAACAGCCACTTGTTGGCCGAGAGATCGAAGTCCGGGCTCAGCCGGTCCTGCAGGCCCTTGATCGTGATGTAGAGCTCGAAATACTCCTTGTTCTTGTCGCTGTCGTCGCGGATGTTGACGATCGCCTGGTTGAACAGGAACGGCGACAGGTCGAACATCCGGAGCGCCTTGTCGATCTTGCCCAGTTCTTCCGGGCCGATCGCAGGCTTGGCTTCGACGCCGGGAGTCAGCGCGCCCGCCACGCCTTCCGCCTTGGTGATCGATTCCAGCCAGCGGATGACGTGGACGAAGTTCATCGACAGCTCGAGGATCGACCAGACTGTGGTCTCCTTGTAGGGGTTGGCCCCCTTCATCTTCGTTTTGGCGAGGAGCTGCGCCTCGATCTTCTTGCACACGTCCTCGACGGCGGAGAACTTCAGCCCCTTGTAGAGCATGATGATGTCGCCGTTCGACATGTTGAACATCTGCAAATGGGCGGCGTTGGCGCTGACCTCGCCCAGCATGCGATTGATCACCGCGGTGTCGCTGAGCTCGGTGTTGTCGAGCAGGCTCAGATGCAGATGGACCAGGCGCAGGCCCTGCATCTCCTTGGTCGCCGACTGCAGCAGAGTCATGAGCTTGGGGTCGTCGAATTCCTGCTCGCGCGGCAACGCGGCGGCGTTGCGCGTCCCTGGAGTCACGCGGATGTGATCACGCAACGGCCGTTGCTGCTGCGGTGTCGGTCGGTTCATCGGATTCCCCTACGCCCCCGGATACCCGAGTGTGCGGTGCAGTGTACAACTTTCGCCGCCGACAGGGCCAGCCGCGTCGACCGCAAACATGCGGCGTTAATCAATTTTTGTAATGGAGATACGCCGCGGGCGCTAAGGCAGGGCCTTGAGATGACGGGCAAAAAAGGCGGCGACCTGCTTTTTCGCGTCGGCCCAGGCCGACGCATCGCCACCCGTCGTGGCGCCGTGCCCGGAGGGGCTGCTGGCGTTGGTGCGCATCGGGTCGTAGCGCATTCCCGCGAAGCTATCGAAGGAGTGGAATGCCCCCGGATAGACCTTGATGGCCATGTCGTAGCCATTCTGAAGGCTGGTCTCGACCAGTCGTTGGCAGGGGGCCGCCGGGGTCCAGTCGTCCTTCTCGCCGACCAGGATCAGGACCGGCGCGACCGGCTTGTACACCCCGGCATAGCTGACGATCGCCCCGGTATTCCCGTTGGCCCGGGTGGTGGTCCAGGTCCCGTATTGGGCGGCACAAGAGGGGTACAGGGCGACCGCCGCGGCGAACCCGCCGCGCTTGGCCTGGACCAGCGGGTTGGTGGCGAGCACCGGCTCGTACATGGCCGCCAGCACCGTCCACCCGCCATGCGAGCCGCCTATCAGGCCGATATGCCGCCCGTCGATCTCCGGCCGGCCGCGCAGCCAGGCCAGGGCGCCGTACGCATCCGCCGCCCGAATATAGCCGTCGGCGACGCGCGAGCGCGCCGGCGGCTCGGTGCAGACGCCCGCCGGCAGGCCGCGCGGCGTGAAGCTGTCGGGCAGCAGCACCGCATAGCCCTGCGGGACGAGCTCCTCGGCCCATCGTGCCGGGGCATGGCTCGAATTGGGGCCGAGGCCGCTGCAGTCGTGGACGATGACGATGGCGGGAAACGGGCCGGCGCCGTCCGGCTCGATGATCGTGGCCGGGATCGTCTCCGTCGAGCCGACCGGCGAAAACGTCACCTTCGTTTCGACGGCCAACGCCGGACCGCAGGCGAGCAAGGCCAGGACGAGGGCGGAGGTGCGCATGACCGGCGGGATCATAGACGGCGCGCTCAAGCCCTGTCGGTGATCCGCGTCACTCGCTTAAGCAGTCAGTCGTAAACCGTTTCGGTGTAGTGCGAGGCGTCGACGACCGCCTCGATCACCGTCGGACCCTCGGCGGCGAGCGCGCGGCTGAGTGCAGCCGCAAGCTCCGCCGGCGACGACGCACCCACCGCCGGGACGCCGAAATAATGCGTCGGCGGCGCCCGATAGGGCTCGGCCTGCAGCTCGGTCCCGTACAGAGCGTAGTTCCGCCGCTGCTGCTTGACCTTGATCAGCGCGAGCCAGCGGTCGTCGAGGACGACAATCGGCAGCACCAGCTTATGGCGCTTCGCGACCGCGACCTCGCCGCAGGTCATCTGGAAACAGCCGTCGCCGATCAGGCACACCACCGGGAGATCCGGACGCGCCAGCTTGGCCGCGATCGCCGCCGGCAGGCCGAAGCCCATCGACGACCAGCCGTTGGTGATCAGGAAGCTGCGCGGCCCGTGCGCCGGCCATTGGCTGGCGATCTGATGCGTATGCGCGCCGACGTCGAAGGCGAGCACGCCGTGGCGCGGCAGGATGTCCCGCACCACGTCGATGGCCTGGTGCGGGGCGAAGGCCGCGCTGCGCGGCCGCAAGCTGGCCTGGAAGCGCTCGCGGTGCTCGGCGAGTACGTGCACCGGCCACGCGGAGGCGCGCCGGCCGTCCGCCAGCGCCGCGATCGACATGTCCAAGTCGCCGATCACCTGGTGGGCAATCCGCACCGAGCCGTCGGTGTCGGCCGGCTCGATATCGACATGCAGGAGCGGCACGTCCTTGATCCAGGCTTCGTACTCGACTTCGATCGTGTCGTAGCCGAGGCCGACGATCAGGTCGGCGCCGCGCAGGAACGTGCGCTGCACTTGGCGCCTGGCGCGCTCGATGCAGCCCAGCGCCAGCTCGTGGTCGTCGTCGATCAGGCCTTTGGCCATCGTCGTGGTGGCAAAGGGCAGGTTTTGACGCTCGACGAACTGCCGCAGCAGCTCCGGCCGCCGCATCCGCATCGCCGAGGCGCCGATCACCGCGACCGGCCGCTTGGCGGCGGCGATCAGCCGTGCCGCCTCGCCCAGCGCCGCCGCGGAGGGAGCCGGCACCGGTGTCGGCGGCGGGATATCCGCCGGCGGCTCTTCGGCCGCCGCCAGCGCCACGTCTTCCGGCAGGTCGAGATGCACCGGCCCCATCGGCTCGCTGAGCGCCAGATGCACGGCTTCGGCGACGGTCTCGGCGATCCGCCCCGGGCGCAGCTTCAGGCTCGCCTTGGTGATCGGCGCGAAAACCGCATGATGGTCGATATGCATCTGAACGCGCCGGCCGAGCTGCGCGGTCGGGATATTGCAGGTGACGGCGATCAGCGGCGAGCGGTCGAGATAGGCACTCCCCACCCCGGTGGTGAGGTTGGTGGCGCCCGGACCGTGTGTAGCGATGCACAGCCCGGGGCGTCCGGTCAGGCGTCCCGTCACGTCCGCGGCGAACGCGGCGGAACCTTCATGCGCCGTGAGCACGAACTCGATGCCGCCGGCTCGCATCGCCTCGATCAGCGGAATGACATTGCCGCTGGGGATGCCGAAGCCGTGGGCAATGCCCGCCGATTTGAGCATCCGGACCAGCACATCCGCGTTCGTCGTCACCGCGAAAACATCCTTTTATCGAAACGGGTTGCCGACAGTATGGGCAGGGCTTCGGGGTGTCAAACCAGCGCCGGTTCGTCTAAACTGACCGGACGTTCAGGAACGGAGTGACGACCCTATGGCCAAGCTGCGCCACATCGCGATCATCGTGCCCGACCCCGAAGAAGCCGCCGCGTTCTTCGAGAAGGCGTTCGACTTCAAGCGCGTCGGCAAGGCCCGCCGCGGCCTTTACGTGTCCGACGGCACGGTCAACGTGGCGCTGCTGAAGAAGGAGAACGAAGACGAGAAGATCGGCATCTACCATTTCGGCATGTGGGTCGACGATCTCCCCGAAGCGGAGAAGAAGGTCACCGAGGCGGGGGCCACCTATCTCGCCGGCCGGCCGACCTCGCCGAACTCGTTCTACGAGTGCAAATACCGCGATCCGCTCGGGATCGTGTTCGACATTACCCACAACGGCTGGACCGGTGCGGTGAAGGACGTTGTGCCTGCCGACGCGGCGAAAGAGACGCAGCAAGCCTAAGCGGGAACAGAGTGACGAGCCGCATGGACCGCGACGTCGATCGGGTGTTGATCATCGGCGCCGGCCCGGTCGGGCTGTGCCTGGCGCTGGCCCTCGCCAAAGAGGGCGTGCGCAGCTGCATCCTCGAGCAGCTCAGCGACGATAACTTCCTGGATCAGGTGCCGCGCGCCGGCACCAACCATCCGGCCACGCTCGAGATGTACGATGAGATCGGGCTTTATTCGAAGCTCGAGCCGCGCGGCATCATCGCCCCGCTCTTCCACTACTGGGATCGCGCCGCCGGCGAGCGGATCGCCGAATTCGATCATGCCCATCTGAAGGACGACACGCGCTTTCCCTTCGCGCTGCAGTGTGAGCGGATCAAGATCGTCGAAGAGGCGCTGGCGATGGCGCGCGCCAACCCGCTCTGCGAGGTCCGGATGGCGGCGAATGTCACCGGCTTCAGCCAGGACGCGGACGGTGTCACCGCGACAATCGAGACGGTCGACGGCCCCGAGACGCTCCGCGGCCGCTATATCGTCAGCGCAGAGGGGGCGCGCAGCATCATCCGCAAGCAGGTCGACGTCGAGTTCGAGGGCTTCACCTATCCCGACCGCACGCTCAACATCGAGGTGGCGTACGATTTCAAGCGCCACGGCTACGCCGACCGCAACTACATCTCCGACCCCGAGGAGTGGTCGAACCTTTTCCATTGGAAAGGCCCGCCCGAGCGCTGGCGGGTCCACTTCCCGACCCAGCCAGAGGACGACCCCGAGGCGCTCACCGCTCCCGACGCGCTGCAAGCGCGCCTGCAGAGGTTCCTGCACACCGGCCGGAAGTTCGACGTGGTCGGCTGCAACCTCTACACCGTCCACCAGCGCGTGGCGGCGAAGTTCCGCGTCGGCCGCGCCATCCTTGCCGGCGATTCGGCGCATGTGAACAGCCCGATCGGCGGCATGGGGCTGAACAGCGGCGTGCACGACGCGTTCAACCTGGCCGACAAGCTGGCGAGGATCTGGCGGTGCCAGGGCGATGAGTCCCTGCTCGACCTCTACGAGCGGCAGCGTCGGCACATCGCGGTCCAGCACACCCAGGCGCAGACGATTCGCAACAAGCGCCTGTTGCAGGAGAAGGATCCGGCGGTGCGCCGGAAAAGTCACGAGGAGCTGCGGCGCACGTCGGAAGATCCGAAGCTCGCCCGCGAATTTCTGCTGAGGACATCGCTCATCAACAGCGTGCGCGAGGCCGCACGAATCACCTGAGGGGGCGCATGCGCGGGATCGGTGATCGGCGGGGCCGTCGTGGAGCGCTGATTGTGGCTGCTTTGGCGTTGGGCGCTCCTGAGGCCTTGGCCCAGGAGTCCTGGCCGGCGAAGCCGATCCATTTCATCGTCCCGTTCCAGGCGGGCAGCAGCTCGGACACCATCGCCCGCATCGTGGCCCAGCCCCTCAGCGAGCGGCTGGGCCAGCAGATCGTCGTCGAGGATCGCGTCGGCGGCAGCGGCATCGTCGGCACCGAAGCCGTCGCGCGCGCCCGGCCCGACGGCTACACGATCGGCCTCGCCAACACGAGCACGCATGCGGCGGTCGTGGCGCTGAACCCCAGCCTGCCCTTCGATCCGGTCAAGGATTTCACGCCGGTGGCCTTGATCGGCAGCGCGCCCTTCGCCCTCATGGCCTCCCCCACCGTTCCGGCCCACACCGTGAGCGGGCTCATCGCCCTCGCCCGCGCCAAGCCGTTCGGCGTGACTTACGCGTCGGCCGGCCAGGGGACGCTGTCGCATCTCGCGGCGGCGCTGTTCGAGAAGATGGCCGAGGTGCAGCTGACCCATGTCGCCTATCGCGGCACCAGCCAGTCCAGCCTCGATTTGATGGAAGGCCGGGTCGATCTCCTGTTCGGCACCATCGCGCCGTCGCTCGCGAGTGTGCGCGCCGGCAAGATCCAGGCGCTGGCGACCACCGGCGAGCAGCGCAACCCGATGCTGCCCGACGTGCCCACCGTCGCGGAGAGCGGGCTGGCCGGCTACGAAGCGGCGCTGTGGACCGCGATCGTGCTGCCGGCGGGTACACCACCCGGGATTGTGACGCGGCTCCACCAGGAGATCGTCGCCGCCGTCAAAACCCCGGCGGCGCAGGCGGCCTTGCGCCAACAAGGCGTCGATGCCGAGACCAGCACGCCGGCGGCACTGGCGACGCGCATCAAAACAGATGTCGAGAAATGGCAGGGTGTGGTGACCGCGGCGGGAATCAAGCCGCAGTAGGTTAACCCCGTCAATTTCACTCCGTCATGCCCGCGAAAGCGGGCATCCATCTAGCCGCTGAAACCATGGATTCCCGCGTTCGCGGGAATGACGAAGTGTACAGAGTCCTAGACCCTGCCCGCCTGCCGCAGAATGAACGCCTTCATCTTCTCGATTGCCGCGTCGGACGCCGGCGTGCTGGCGTTATTGGTGATGAAGGTGTGCGGCTGGCCTGAGAATTTCTCCAGCTCGACATGGCCGCCCGCCGCACGATAGGCCGCCGCGAAGCGGTCGTTCATGTCCGGCGTCAGGACGACGTCGTCGGTACCCTGCAGGATTTGCAGCGGCGGCAGTTGCGCCGCGTCGCCGCGCTCCACGATCAGGCGCGGATTGCCCTCGCCCATCGCCGCCTCGTCCGGCCAATAGGCGTGATGCGCCTGCACGTGGATCTCCATGGCGCGCTCGCGCGCCCAGCCATAGCGGGCGAGCGGATCCGACACCGGCCAGCCGGTGACCATGTAGGCGAGCGTCGCATCGAGGCCCTCGCCGCCGGGCAAGGCTTCGGCCGCGTAGCGCGGATCGGCGGGGCG
>DASWFO010000339.1:0-32571 GCA_036394195.1 Alphaproteobacteria bacterium
ACGCCCAGAGCCGTCGACGACCAGCGCTCGTCCACGATCGGCAGGACCACGACCGGAAGGACCAGCACCACCGCCAAGGCGGCCAACCGCCACCAGTCGGTGCTGGTCAGACGCGAACCGGCGTCACTTTCCGACGGGGGCAGGGCCTTCAGCGAGTCGTCCATGGGCGAAATCTAACACAGCCCGTCACCCGCCGAAGACCATCACGGCGTCGCGGCCGTCTCCAGCGCCGCCTTCGGCGGCGGCCCGGCATAGCCGCGCCGCAGCTTCATGACGTATCCGATCACCTCGGCGACCGGTTTGTAGTAGGCGGGAGGAACTTCCGCATCGATCTCGACCTGCGCATAGAGCGCCCGGGCGAGCGGCGGATTCTCGAGGATCGGCACGTTGTGCTCGATCGCCAGGTCGCGAATGCGCTTGGCCACCAGGTCGGCGCCCTTGGCGACCAGTTTCGGCGCCACCATCGTGGCGGCGTCGTATTTGAGCGCCACGGCGAAGTGCGTCGGATTGGTGACCACGACGTCCGCCTTCGGCACCGCCTGCATCATGCGGCGGCGCGCCTTCTCGATGCGCAACTGCTTGAGGCGCCCCTTCACCATCGGATCGCCTTCGGATTGCTTGTGTTCCTCGCGAACCTCTTCGCGGCTCATCCGGAGGCTGCGCATCAGTGAAAATTTCTGATACATGAAATCCAGCGCCGCGATGAAGGCGAGGACGGACAAAATCCCGACCAGGAGCTTTATCGCGAGCTTTACGATGATGCGCATCGTCTGCTCGGGCTCGAGAAACATGAACTTCTCGAGCTGATCGAAATCGCCCTTCAGCAGCCAGTAGCAGAAGCCGCCCAGGATCGCGAGCTTCGCCGCCCCTTTGGCGAATTCGACGATCGCCGCCCAGGAAAACATGCGCTTGAAGCCGCTGCCGAACGACAGCTTCGAGAATGAGGGCATGATGCGGCTGGGGGAGAAGATCACGCCGTGCTGGAGCAGGCTCGACCCGATCCCGGCCACCGCCAGGAGCGAGACCGTCGGCGCCAGGGCCAGGGCGGTCTGCATCGCGAGCTTCTGGAGCAAGGGTCCCAGGGCCCCGCGGTCGACCGGAATGGCATGGGCCTGCGCGAAGAACAGGACCAATTCGTCCCTGAGATCGGTGCCCAGCTTCGGGCCGAACATGAACACCGCGAGCGTGATCGCCAGCAGCATCATCCAGTGGTCGATTTCACGCGATTTGCCGACCTGGCCCTTCTCGCGCGCCTCGCCCATGCGTTTGCCTGTTGGGTCTTCCGTTTTTTCGCTGTCTTCAGCCATGGCTCACGGATTGACCAGAGTGGGGGCGATGAAGATCGCCAACGTGTCTTCGAAATTGCCGAGGAACACCGAGACGCCGGCGACGAGCGTGCCGGCGAAGATCAGGAGGCCGAGCAGAATCTGCGCCGGCTGGCTGACGAAGAAGACCTGCATCTGCGGCATCAGGCGCGCGAGAATGCCAAGGCCGAGGAAGAAAATCACCCCGAAGACCACGAACGGTGCCGCGATGCGCAAGCCGAGCGAGAACGTGGTGGTCAGCAGCCGGGTCATGGTATCGGCGAAATCGCCGATCGGGAGCGCCTGCCCCGGGGGAAAGAGGCTGTAGGAGTCGACGATCGCCCGCAGCATCAGATGATGCAGGTCGGAGACGAAAACCAGCACCAGCGAGACCGCGGCGAGCAGCGCCGACGTGAGGGCGCTCTCCTGTGCGGTCGTCGGGTTGAACGCCAGCGCCGCCGACAAGCCGGACTGCATGCTGATGATGGTCCCGGCGGTCTGCAGCGTATTGAACGTCATCCGGGTCGCGAGCCCGATGAACAGTCCGATGCCAATCTCGCCGGCCAGGAGGACCAGGAGGCCTGGAACGGTGCGCGGAAGCGCGGGCAGCAGGCCCTGGACGACCGGCGTGACCACGATCGTCATCGTTGCCGCCAGGAAGAACCGGAACCGCACCGGCACATAATGCTCGCTGAAGCCGGGCATGACCGACAGCGCGGTGCCCAGCCGGCCGAAGACGAGGAACGCGGCGAAGGCCTGCGACGCCAGCCACTGTTGAAGGGTTGGGAACACGGGAAATGAGGGTCCGGCCGGCCGGGGCGTCAGCCGCCGCCGGTCGCGGCGATCCGCGCCATCACGTCGGTGGTGAACCCGGTCATGATGTCGATCATGAACGGCAGCGCCAGGATCACGACCGCGAACAGCGTCAGCACCTTGGGCACGAATGACAGGGTCATTTCCTGGATCTGCGTCAGCGCCTGGACGAGCGAGATCACGATGCCGACGGCGAGACCCGCCAACATCGGGATCGCACCCAACTTGATCATGACCCAGATCGCTTCGCGCGAGATTTCGATGAAGTCGTTGGCGTTCACGCCAGAGGTCCCCCGACCGGCCCCGATGCTGCTGAAGACTCGAACCGCGGGCGGCCGACCCACCCCCCGGCATCGTTCTCAGATCGGCATCTGCATGATCTGCTGATAACTCTGCACGATGCGATCGCGCACCGCAACCGCGGTCTGGAGCGTGAGCTGGGCGTTGTTCACCGCGGTGACCACGTTGGTGAGCTCGAGCTTGCCCGCCACACCCAGCATGGTCGCCGCCTCGCCCTGCTTCAGCGCGTTAACCGACGACTGGGCCGCGTCCTTGACCATGCTCGCGAAGTCGCCACCGCCGCTGCGGGCATCCATGCCCGGCGACGCCGCGACTTTCGCGATCGATTTGTAGGCGGCACTAACGTTGGCGAGAGTAACGGGCATTTTTTTAATCCGGGTCCGGGGAAACGATGTCTTTAACCCTTCAGCAGGTCGATGGTGCGCGATGCCATGGTGCGCACCACGTCGATCATGCTGAGGTTGGCCTCATAGCTGCGCTGGGCCTGGCGCATATCCATCACTTCGATCAGGGGGTTCACGTTCGGCTTCAGAACATAGCCGTCCTTGTCGGCCCCCGGGTTCTTAGGATCGTACGTCTTCTCGAAGTCGGACTTGTCGGTGTTGACCCGGTCGACCTTGACCGTCTGCACCCCGAGCACCTTGTCGAAGACGTTCTTGAATGTGACGAGCTTGCGGCGGAACGGATCGCCGCCGGGGCTCGACGCCGTCGTGTCGGCGTTGGCAAGGTTTTCGGCGATCGTCCTGAGCCGCAGGTTCTGGGCCTGCATGCCCGCCGCCGAAATCGCCGCGATCTTCGTGAATTCCATGGCGCCTCGCTGGTCGTCAGGTCTCAGCCACCGCCGCCGAGGACGGTGCGGTACATAGCGATCTGGTCGTGATAGAGGTTCAGCGCCAGTGAATAATCCCCCGCCGTCTTGCCCACCTTCATCAACTCGACGTCGAGGGTCACGGCGTTGCCGGACAGCGTCGTCTCGGCCGGCTTTTCCTTCGTGATGTCGTTCGGGCCGACACCGTTGTTCGAGGCCTGCCGCGAGATGTGCTTGAGGTCGGTGCGCGCCACGTCCATCGAGGCGGAAGCCCCGCGTACCATCTGCTCGAACGATACTTCTTTCAGGTCGCGCGCCTTGTACGCCGGCGTGTCCACGTTCGAGATGTTCTGGGCCAGCACCTGCTGGCGCTGGGTGAGCCAGTTCAGGCGCTTGGAAATCATCGCGAAGAGGGGTTGGTGCGTGAAATCCATATTTGGTCCGGGTCTCATGGCCCCGCCGGTCGTTTATCGCCAGCTGTCGGGTTTTTGAGGTTCCATGGAGCGTAACCGGGGATGCGTTAAAGATAAGTAAAAACCAAGATAAATGCGGATCGTTCTTCGGCAGGGTAATCGCCGTGATATCCGCCCGGACTTTTGGCTGATATCGGCGCTCCGGGCGGCTTAAGGGGATATTAACCGTAATCGGTAAAATTGTAGGTGATCGGTCTTTGCGCGGGCAGCTGAGGCGCAGGGACTTGCCATCTTTCTCTCTCGCAAGGCCCCGCTTTGGCTTCTCGTCCCCCGCCCCGTCAGGGCACCACGACTTCGGACGGCACCCCGCGTGCCGTGGCCCTGCAGTATCAGCGCCAGCGCGATCCGGCGCCGCGCGTCGTCGCCAAGGGCGAGGGCGACACCGCGGCGAAGATCATCGAGCTGGCGCGCCAGCACGGCGTCGCCATCCGCGAAGATCCGGATCTCGCCCAGTTGCTCTCCGCAGTCGAGCTCGAGACGCAGATTCCGGTCGCGGCGTTCATCGCGGTCGCGGAGATCCTGTCCTACATCTACCGGGCTAAAAGCCAGACGCCGGCGCCATGGCAAACGCCCGGGAGAGGCGACGCGACATGATGAGCGATTGGGGCCTCGCCGTCCGCTTCGTGCTGGCGCTGGCGCTCGTGCTGGCGCTCATCGCCGCCGCGACATGGCTGGCGCGCCGCTACCTGGGCTCGGCGATGATGGGCGGCCTAGTCGGACGGCGGCGGCTGTCGGTCGTCGAGTCCGTGATGCTCGACGGCAAGTCGCGTCTGGTGCTCGTGCGGCGAGACAACGCCGAGCATCTCCTGGTATTGGGGCCGGCCGGTGCCGCGGTCGTCGAGTCGGGCATTCCGGCGCCGTCGACGAACGGCGGCAGTCCAGCGACTCCGGCGACACGCGGCGAGGGAACCGGGACAACCACTTTGCGCGCACCATTCGCGGACACGCCATGAACCGCCCATCGCATCGCCGTCGCTGGTGCACCGCGGCCGCGATCGGAACGGCCGTGACCGGAGCCGCCCTCGCGTGGACCACGCCGGGCCTGGCCCAGGCCATCAATCTCGATTTCGGCGACGGCGGCACGACCAGCGGCCGGCTGATCCAGCTCTTCGCCCTGCTGACGCTGCTCAGCCTGGCCCCGTCGATCCTCATCATGGTGACGTCCTTCGTGCGGATCGTCACCGTGCTGGGGTTCCTCCGCAGCGCGCTGGGTACCCAGCAGGCGCCGCCCAACCAGGTGATGATCAGCCTGGCGCTGTTCCTGACCTTCTTCATCATGGCGCCGGCCGCCGAGGTCGCCTATCGCGAGGGCGTGCAACCGCTCATCGAAAACCGCATCAGCGAAGGCGAAGCGTTCGACCGCGCGGTCAAGCCGTTCCATGCCTTCATGATGAGGCAGGTGCGCGAGCAGGACCTGCGCCTGTTCTTCGATATCGCCAATATCCCGATCGTGGCGGCGCCGGAAGATACCCCCCTGCGCGTGCTGTTGCCGGCCTATCTGATCAGCGAGCTGCGCCGCGCCTTCGAGATCGGCTTTCTGCTGTTCCTGCCGTTCATGGTCATCGACATGGTGATCGCCTCCGTCCTGATGTCGATGGGCATGATGATGCTGCCGCCAGCCATGATCTCGCTACCGTTCAAGCTGATCTTCTTCGTGCTGGTCGACGGCTGGTATCTGGTGGTCGGCTCGCTGGTGCAGAGCTTCGGAACTTAAGCACTCGTCCCTTCTGCATCCTCATGCCCCCGCCGGGCATCATCGTCTGTCCTTACCATCATCGCCCGCTTCATGCGGGCGATCCAAGGTGCAGCGTGCGATGGATGCCCCGCCCCCGCCTCCGCGGCGCCTCCGCGGGGGTAGACGCCAAGCGGGGCATGACGGATGAAGGGCGAGCTAGCTGCGGTTTGTGGCGCCGAAGCGCTGACGATAGGCGTTGAGGAACGAGTCGAAGGGCGCGGTGGTGGCCAACCGCGCCTGGATATCGCGCACATCGCTCATCGGCCCCGCCTTGTCGCTGGCGAGCACGGCAAAGATCTCCTTGAACTGGCCGCGCTGCATGGCCGGGCCGAATTTATCCCGCACCGCGTCGAGCCCCGTCTGGTCGCCCGCCAGCGCCAGGGCCGCCGCATAGCGGACGACAGCGCGCGCCTGGTCATCCGGCATGGCCGCGTCGCCCTGCGGCGGTTCGCCCATGAAACGCGCCAGTGCCGTTGCCGCAGCACCCCAATCGCCGGTTTTCCAGTTGATCTCCGCGCGCAGCGTGTCCGCATCGGCGCTCGGGTCGCCGGCGATGCGCGACAAGGCCTCAGGCGCCCGGTCGAGATCGGCGAGCGCCCGTGCCGCAAAACGGTTGCGCTCGCGCGCCAGCTCGACGGGCAGATCCGGGGCCTCCGTCTGCTGCAGCGCGGCGAGAGCCTCCTCCGGCTTCGCGTCGAGCAGGCGGGTGAACGCGAGGCGCGCCCCCGTCTCCGCCTTGGCGCTACCCTGCAGACGGTTCTTGATCTGATAGTCGAGGAGATCCGCAGCTTGATCGAGCAAGTCGATCTTGATCAGGCGATCGGCGAGGTTGCGCACCATTGCGTCGCCGGGCGGGCCTTCAGGCACGAGGTTGCGAAATTCGTTGAAGAGACCGATTGCCGCGACCGGGCTCATGTGGTCGGCCCCGCCCTGCAGGAAGAAGCGCTGCAATGCGCTCGACATCTGGCGATTGACCGCCGCGACCTCGCGGCTGTCGGGCTTCAGCGCGATGAGATCCCGCAGGCTGCGCAGCCCCTTGCGAATGTCGCCCGCGTCAAGCGCCAGCTCGCCGAGCTTGCGCAACACCGCGAACTCGAGATCGTCGCCCCGCCACACATACCGCAGCTGTTCGATGCGCGCGGTCGCCTGTTGGGGCGTCAGGCGGTTTTCCTTCATCTCCTGGTCGGTCAGCGACAGCGTGGCGAGGATTCGGGCCGGCGACGGCATCCCGTGCTCGAGCGCCGACCAAATCGCGCGTGCCTCGTCGGGTTTGCCTTCGAGGATCGCCAGCCGGCCGCGGAGGTAGCGAGCCTGGCTCTCCTCGGAGATCGTCGGGTCATTGGCGAAAACGGTTTCGAGCCGGTCGCGCGCCGCCGGAATATCGCCGAGATCGATCAGCGCCTCGCTGATGGCAAGGCCGAGCCGGTTTGCATAGGGTGGCGGATAGCGGCGGCTCATATCGGGGCCGCGCGACAGCTGCTCGATGGCGGCGCGTGGATTACCTTGCGCCATTTCGAGCGCCACCCGCCACATCGCAATCTCCGGCTCGCGGTCAAGCGTGGCATGGCGCAGATGCGTCGTCGCCTCGTCGAGGTTGCCGGCGATCAGGGACGTCGCCCCCTTGAGCGCGCGGTACAGCCGCGTGTTGGCCACCGCCGGCTGCTCGCGGGCCATGGTCTCCAGCACGCCGTCCGCTTCCACCGCGTAGCCGTTCGAGAACAGGAAGCGCGCCAAGGCCAGGCGCGGCGGGTTGCGCTGTGGCGGCTGGGCCGCGGACACCGCCTGCTCGAGCTCACGCAGACGCGTGAGATAGGGACGGCCGTCAGCGCGCTGCCAATCATTGAAGTTGAACAACCGTGGCTGCGTCTCGGCGACGCTCGCCGTGTCGCGCGTCTGCTCGGCGGGAGCGTCGTCCGGCGACGACAGCAAGGTGCCGCCCGTCGAATAAATCTCGATATACCGCCCGAGCGGCCGGATGATCACGCCGTCGGCCCCGGGCTTGACCACCAGTCCCTGCGCGCTGGCCAGGATCTCGAACTGCGGGAAGACCCGGTCGTCCTCGATGCCGGCGCCGGCCACCGCGGTCGGCACGACCTTGAGATCGTCACCGGCCTCGGGATCGTGCAGCGTCACGACCGATTCACCGCCGCGCAGCGTGACCTGGACGCGCGCCGCGGCCGGATCGGTCTCGTTGCGGGTCGACACTTCCGCCGGCGCGTCGGGCATGCGCGGCCGCCGTGTCATCTCGACGACCCAGTCGTTGTCTTCGGCCCGCATCGCGAAATAGGTATCCGGCGGCGGCGCCAGGCGAAGCGCCGTGCCCTCGGACGGCACGGTGGTGATCTCCCCCACCAGGTCGTCGGGCGGCGGCGTGCGCACCGCCGAGAGGTCGAGGGGTGCACGCTTGTTGAACAGCAAGAACACGTAGGGGCCGCGGGCGAACGCGGCCGCCGTCACCGGATCGGGCCACTTGAAGCGCAGTCCCTGCCCTTCCGAGCGCCTGACCGGAACCGGGGGGCCGAGGGCGCGGGCGTCGGCAACGGCGATGCGCGCTGCGGTGCGCTTCGCCTGCGCATCGAGGAAGGCCGGCGAACGCTCGGGCGGTGTCGCATTGCGGCCGACCGGCGTATTGACCGCATCGGCCTCGTCGCCGCTAGGCGGCGCGGGCGGCTTCGATGGCGCACTTGCGGTGCCGCGGCGGGCTGCCGTCGCCGACGGAACTGACTCTGACGGCGACGCCGCGGTTGATTTCGATGCCGGCGGTGTCAGACGCACCGGCGGCGCCGTGGCGAGCTGCTGCGACAAGCTGCGCAATTGCTCGAGCGTCTCGCGTTCACCGGGGAGGCCCGCGGCAGCGGCCGCCGGCGCCGGAGACGGCGTCGGAGCCACAGCAGCAGCGTCGCCCGTGCCGGTGGAACGGCGCGCCGATCCGGCAGGCGTGGCAGGTGCGGCCGCCGTGGGTGCCGGTGGCGCGGACGCCGGAGGGACCGGCTCGGCGGCAGCGGCGGCGGCCGGCGCCGCGGCCGGAGGGGGAGCCGGGGATGACGGTGAAACGGGGGATGACGCGGCCGTGCGCGGCAGCGGCAGCTGTTCCCAGGGGCGCGACACGCTCGCCGATGTCGATGAAGGAGCGACAGGTGCGGGCGCGGCACTCGCGGCTTGTGGTGCGGGCGGCGGCGGACCCGCCGGCGCCGCGTCGCTGCGCGAGAAATCCAGGACGACCTTCGCCCCACTCCGGAAGTGCCGCAGACGGACGCCATCGGCCATCTGCAGGGTCAAGGTGGTGGCCCCGCCGCTCTGGGTGACAGTGACGCCGGCCGCCATGCGGGCGAGGTCGCGGCGGATTTGCGCCTCGTCGAGCGTTGCCGCCTGATCGAAGACCACCGTCGCGGTCGCGCCCTGTTGATCGACTCGGTAGCCGACATTCGACGGCCAGTCGAGAACCAGCCGGTCATAGGTCGGATGGGTACCGAACCGCGCCGGCACTGCGGGCGCGTCCTGCGCCCAGCCGGCGCCGATCGATCCGCACAGAAGAGCGGCGACAGACGCCGCAGTAATTCCGGCCCGGCTCCGCCAGTTCATTACATCCCCAAAAGCCGCGGTGTCCGCGACTCGGAAAAATAGCACAGACTGAACGGGCGAGGAATTACGGCCTGATTCGCCCGATTGCGGGATAGACTCCTACCCGCGATCGGTCATCATATTTTGATTAAGCTTAAAATTTTATGAAAATCAGCTTTACTCGAAATACGTATCGATCTCGGCCTGAGAGGCGCCCTTCTCCGGCAATTGCGGCCCATTCAACAGGGCTGCCTCGCCCTTAAGCTTGGGGCCCCCCGCCGTGCCCTTGCCGAGGCGACCGGTGCCGCCAAAGGCGCGGACCAGTTCGCCCACTTTGACATCGATCTGCTTCAGCGTCTTCACCACCTTGGTGATCCGCTGGCCGGTGATGTCCTGGAACGTGCAGGCCTCGAAGATGCGGGTCACCTGCTCGATGACCTGATCGCCCACCGCCGGGTCGAGGCCCTGAGCCGTCGCCGACAGCTTCTCGGCGGAATCCAGAATCGATCCGGTTGCCTCGGCGGTTGCCGCGACGATGGCGTCGAGCTCGTCGGTCGCCGTCGGCAGATGCTTGTCGCGAATCTCGTTCGGGTGCAGGGCGGCGATATCGCGCTTGGCCGATTCAATGAACCGCGCCAGGTTTTCCAGCTCCGCAAACAGCTGCTGCTCGTCGGCGGCGCGGCGATGCTTGCCACTGACGGTTTGCACGACGGCGACGGCTTGTCGCCGGCTGGCACGGCTCGACATGGCGGTTCCCCCGATGGACAGATCAGAAGTCGCCGATGACGGCCGAGATCTTCATTTTCAAGGTGGCCGCGTTGAACGGCTTGACGATGTAGTTGTTCACGCCCGCCTGCTTGGCGGCCACGACGTTCTCGGTCTTGCTCTCGGCGGTCACCATGATGAACGGGACGTTCTTGAGCTTGATGTCCGACCGGACCTCCTTGAGGAGCTGCAGGCCGGTCATGGGCTCCATGTTCCAGTCCGAGATCACCAGGCCGTAATTCTTCTGCCGCAGCTTCTCGAGCGCGGTGGCACCATCCGTCGCTTCATCGATACTGCTGAAGCCCAGCTGCTTGAGCAGGTTGCCCACGATGCGCAACATCGTCTTGTAATCGTCGACGATGAGCACATTCATTTTCATATCAACCGCCATGGCCTTCTCCCTTGCCCGCGCAACGTCTATGTCGCCGCGACCCGTGCCATCGCACCGACCGTATCGATTACGATATCGGAGTTAAAACGAGGTAAACCTCGAATCCTCTTGGGTTTACGCGGCTTACCGGGGGCTCGCGACAGCGGCTTTGGTTAAGGAGAAGTAACTCTGCCGGAGGTCAGCCGCCGGCCGGCTGCGGCGGCGTCGGCAGCGGCAGGGCGGGCATGATCGGGGCCGCGGCAGCCTGCCCGGCCGGCGGCTCGGGCGCGTCACCCGGCTTGCGGCGCTTCGACAGCTCGGTCGTCACCTGCTTGGCCCGGATCGGATTCATGCCGGCGAGCACCGGTGCCAGCTTGCGGGTGGTCATGCGCTCGGCGAGGGCCACCAGCGTCGTTACGTCGAGCTGCTCCATGATCCGCGCCGCCTCGCTCGGCTTCATCGTCTCGTAGAGGCGGACCAGGTTCTCGATGCGCTTGGTCTCCTGATCGTCATATTTGCTGATCGCCTGCTCGACGTTGCCTTGCAGCTTCTTGAGCTCCTGGATCTTGGCATCAATCCGCTCTTCGGCGGCGCGCAGCACTGCTTCGCGTCGGTCAATATCCGCCGAACGGCGCTCAATCTCCGAGCGCCGCGTCGCCAGCTGCTGGAGCACCTCGATCTCGGAACTCGAGAGATCGGTGATGTCCTGAGCTTCGGCGGCGGGCGCGGCCGCGGGTGCCGGCGCGGTCGGCGCCGGGGCGGCCGGCGCGCTGGCGGGAATGGCTGGCCGGGCCTGGGTCGCGGCCGGGGGCTGCGCCGGCGCTTGCGCCTGGGCGGTGCCGAACGACAGGAACAACGCGCCCATCCGCAGGCCGAGCACGACGAGAGCCAGAACGATGGCGATCGGAAGGTAACGAATGCGCATGACAGCCAGTTTCTTCATCGCAGGGAAGACAGGGTCTTCAGGAGGTCCGGTTCATTCGCGGGTGCGGCCGGCTGCGGCGCCGGCGCTTCGCGGACGGGGAGGTCACGAGCAGCCGGACGAGCCGCCGCCGGAACCGCCGGTTTGGCGCGCACGGAGTCCGCCGCCGTCCGATGCGCGGCGGTCAGGCGATCCACCATAGGCTCCGCGCGCTCGATCAGGAACGCGATCTCGTCGCGCAGCGCCTGGGCACGCAGGATGCTTTGCTGCAGCGCGCGGCCGGTGGCGTCGCCGCTGAGCTTCAGCGCGTTCACGCCCGCCTCGGCGCGTCCGGCCGCCGTGTTGAACCGTTCGATAAACTGCTCGAATTCGCTGCGCGCCGCGCGAAACGCCGCCAGCCGGCGATTCAGCACATAGGCGAAGCCGATCGCAACCACGAGCAGGATCGCTACAACCACGTCGAGGACGGCCATGAGGGTCATCCCTGGCGCGCCTGCTTGTTGAGGACACGGTCCACCGCGATCGCGATGTTGTTGCCGCGGCGCCCCATACGGCCGCGGAACATCGGCACCGGCCCGCAGCGCAGCTCGACTTCGGTGCTCGGCGATGCATTCAGCATCAGGCGCGTGCCGACCTTGAAATCGAGCACATCCTGCAGGGTCATCATCTGCTCGTCGAGCACCGCGTCGACATTGATATCGGTCAGCCAGAGCTCGCTGGCGAGATGGCTTTCCCAGATCGAGTCCCGGCCGAACTTCTCGCCCATGAACATCTGGAGCAGCAGCTCGCGCACCGGCTCGAGGGTGGCGTAGGGGATCAGGAGCTCGATCCGGCCGCCGCGGTCTTCCATGTCGATCCGCAGCTTGGCGACGATTGCGGCGTTGGCGGGCCGGGCGATGGTGGCGAAGCGCGGGTTGGTCTCCAAGCGCTCGAACCGGAAATTGACCTTGGACAACGGATCGAACGACGCGCTCATGTCGCCCAGCACGACGTTCACGAGGCGCTCCACCAGGTTGCGCTCGATCGTGGTGTAGGGCCGCCCCTCGATGCGCATCGCGGCAGTGCCGCGGCGGCCGCCGAGAAGCACGTCGACGATCGAATAGATGAGCGCGCTGTCGATGGTCAGCAGGCCGAAATTGTCCCACTGCTCGGCCTTGAAGACGGCCAGCATCGCGGGTAGAGGCACCGAATTCAGGTAATCCCCGAAGCGCGTCGAGGTAATGGCGTCGAGCGAGACTTCGACGTTGTCGGACGTGAAGTTGCGCAGGCTGGTGGTGAGCATGCGCACGAGGCGGTCGAACACCACCTCGAGCATCGGCAGACGCTCGTATGAGACGAGCGCCGAATTGATGATGGCCTGAAGCCCGGAATTCTCGGAGTCCTTGTTGGCGCCGCTGTCGAACCCGAGCAGGCTGTCGATTTCGTCCTGATTGAGAACGCGGGCCGTGCCGTCGCCGCCTTCGCTCGCCGCGGCCCATTCGGCCGCCATTTTTTCTTCTTCGGTTTGATCAGCCATGGCTTGTTATCGCCTTCCCCGTAATGACGCTACTGAACCAAGACTTCCTGGAAGAGGACGTCGTTCACCTTGGCCGGCTGTGCAGCGGCGTTGACCCGTGCCAGCAGCTCTTCGCG
Organism: Alphaproteobacteria bacterium; assembly: GCA_036394195.1. GTDB lineage: Bacteria > Pseudomonadota > Alphaproteobacteria > CACIAM-22H2 > CACIAM-22H2 > DATJPD01. The sequence continues at coordinate 12,684 of DASWFO010000339.1, forward strand.
CAGCCGGAACAGGCCCGCCGAACCGCGCAGGTCCTCGGCGCGCAGCTCGCGCAGGTAGGCCTGCATGTTGTCGACGATGCGCGGCATCACGGCCTGGATCCGCGGAATGTCGGTGGCATTCTCCAATTCGAGACTGATGGTCATCTTCAAGAAGCTCGAGCGCCGGCCCGCCGCGTTGAGGTTCACCAGAATCTCGGGGAGGTTGTAGTACACGAGGGCCTTGGCCTGCTGCGGCTTGTCCTCGACATGAACCTCTTCCTTCTTTTTTCCGAGGAAGACATACGCACCGCCGCCACCGATCGTCAGCAAGAGCACCAACGGAAGGATGACGAACAGAACGAGTTTCTTGCCTGACAGAGCACGACGACGGGGCTCCTTGGCGTCGCCCTCACCGCCCTCTGCCGGCGCCGCTTTTTCGTCTTTCGCCACCGGGTCCGTCCAATAGATTCAATTTTCGATAGTTTGACGGATCGTTGGTTAATAACCGATTTATTTGTCTGCACTATCGCACGGCCCCCGCCGGACGCCGGCAATTTACGCTCGGCAAAGTTTTCCGCGGGGCCGCATTCGGCGCGCCATCGCCCGCCGTATCGCTCGCTAAATAGCTGTAAACAAACAGAGTTGTCTCTGGCACGGCTTCTGCAAAACCGCTTGCCATCGCCGGCGGCCCGCGCTGCCGGCACAAGGCAACCAAAGATCGAGCCCGGACCCACGCTATGGAAAACCCATCCCTCATCGTCCTGTCGCGCCAGTCGGCCCTGCGCAGCCAGATGGACGTGATATCCAACAACCTCGCCAACATGAACACGCGCGGCTTTCGCGGCGAGCAGCTGCTGTTCAACGAGTACGTGAATGCCAAAGCCGGAAACCCTGGCGTGCGCGGCGACGGTGCCAAAATCAGCTTCGTCGGCCTCGGTGGCACCCTCACAGATACGCGCGAGGGCGCGCTGGAGCCCACCGGAAACCAGCTCGACTTCGCCATCAAAGGTCCGGGCTTCTTCGCCGTCGATGGGCCGAACGGCCCCCGCTACACACGCGACGGCCGCTTTACCATCGACGGCCAGGGCCAGATCGTAAATCGCGACGGCGCCGCCGTTCTCGACCCGCGCGGCCGGCCGCTCACCGTCCCGCCGGGTGCTGCCAGTATCGAAGTCACGGCGGGCGGACAGGTCAGCAGCGACAAAGGCCAGATCGGGACCCTGCAGATCGTCAAATTCGCCAACGAGGTGGCGCTCCAGAAGGTCGGCACGAACCAGTACCAGACCGACGCGCCGCCGCAGCCGGTGGACGGCACGACGAGCGTCAACCAAGGAATGATCGAGGGCTCGAACATCGAGCCGATCGTCGAACTCACCAAGATGATCCAGGTCCAGCGCGCGTACGAGGCCGCGTCACAGATGATCTCCAACGAGCATGACCGCGGCCTCAAGGCGATCGATGTCCTCACGCGGTCCAGCTGAGTAAACCCGGAGAAGGCGAAAAAGGACAACGGCCATGAGATCTCTCAGCATCGCAGCCACCGGCATGTTGGCGCAGCAGCTCAACGTGGAGGTCATCTCCAACAACATCGCCAACATGAACACGACCGCCTACAAGCGGCAGCGCGCGGAGTTCCAGGACCTCCTGTACCAGAACCAGCGGCGCGTCGGTTCGCAGGCGGCGGACAACAACGCGATCGTCCCCGCGGGCGTGCAGCTCGGCCTCGGCGTCAAGGCCGCCGCCGTGTACCGCATCACCGAACAGGGCAACCTCACGACCACCGGCAACCAGCTCGACGTCGCGATGCAGGGCAAGGGCTATTTCCAGGTGACCCTGCCGGACAACACGATCGCCTACACGCGCGCGGGATCGTTCCAGCTCGACCAGCAGGGCAACATCGTGACCGCCGACGGCCTGCGCATCACCGGCACCAATGCCATTCCGAACAACGCCACGTCGATCACCGTCAACCAGAGCGGCCAGGTCTTCGTCAGCCAGCCGGGCCAGACGCAGCTCGCCGCGGCCGGGCAGTTCATCCTCGCGAACTTCGTCAACGAGGCCGGCCTGCAGCCCATCGGCAACAACAATTTCATCCAGACGCAGGCCTCGGGCAACCCGGTGACCGGCACCGCCGGCAACCAGGGGTTCGGGACGATCCTGCAAGGGTTCCTCGAAAGCTCGAACGTCAACACCGTGCAGGAAATCACGAGCCTGATCAGCGCGCAGCGCGCTTACGAGATGAACTCGAAGGTCATCCAGGCCTCGGACGAGATGCTCCAGAACATGAACCAGATCCACTAACGGAACTACGCCGTGTCACGCTTGCTCCTCGCCCTGTTCGTTCTGGCCGCCTTTATCGGCGCGATCGCCCCCGCTCCGGCCGCATCGCTGCGCACGAACGTCGTCGTCGAAGGCGATACCATCAGCCTCGGCGATATCTTCGAGGACGCCGGTCCGAAGGCCGATGCGCCGATCCTCTATTCGCCGGCACCCGGCCGCCACATCATCCTGAATGCGGCCTGGCTGGGCCAGGTCGCCAGGATGTTCCAGGTCGCGTGGCGGCCATCCAACCAGTACGAGCGGGTCGTCGTCGAACGCGCCGGAAAGACGATCACCACGACCGATATCCTGCCTCCCCTCCGCCGCCAGCTCCGCGCGGCCGGCATGCCGGAGCATGCGGAGATCGCACTGTCGAACCGGACGATCGAGATCAATCTCGCGCTCGACGTCCCGCCGACGATTGACGTCCGCAACGTCAGCTTCGACCGCACCTCGGGCCAATTCACCGCGCTGCTGGTCGCCGGCGGCGATGGCCCGAACGCGCAACGCCTCACCGCGGTCGGCCGCACCTATCCCGCGTCTGCCATTCCGGTGCTGCGCCGCGAGCTGAGCCCCGGCGAGATCATCCGCCAAGACGATGTAGACACCGTCTACCGCCGCGACGACCTCATCGGACGCGATATCGTAACCGAGGCCAAGCAGATCGTCGGCCGCACGCCGTTTTACCGCATCCGCGTGGGCGAGCCCATCCGCCAGTCGGACACACGGGCGCCGCTGCTGGTGTCGCGCAACACCCACATCGTGATCAAGCTTGAATACGGGGCGATGACCCTGACCGTCCAGGGCAAGGCGCTCGACGACGGTGCGCGCGGCGAAGTGGTCCGCGTCGAAAATCTGCAGAGCAACAAAACGATCGAGGGGACCGTCACGGCGCCGGACACGGTGTCGATCTCGATCGGACCGCGCCTCGCGGCCAGCAACTGAGCGCAGCGAGAGGACCTCGACCATGAACCATCCGCAACCGCTGCCCCTGATGCGCCTCGCCGCCGTGCTCCTCATGGCGACCAGCCTGACCGCTTGCGGCAACACCTTCACCCGCCTGTCGCAGCTCGGCGAAGAACCGCCGGTGACGCCGGTTCAGAACCCGGCCGAGCGCCAGCCGCCGGTCACCATGCCGATGCCGGCACCGGTCCCGCTGCAGCAGGGGGCCAATTCGCTGTGGCGTCCGGGTGCCCGAGCCTTCCTGAAGGACGGACGCGCCAGCCAGGTCGGCGACATCCTGACGGTCATTCTGGACACCAGCGCCACCAAGGACGCGGTGAGCATCAGCAACGAGACCAAGGAAACCCGCGGCAACACGGATACGGCAAACACGACCAGCCTGCTCGGCTACGAATCGACGATCTGGGGACGGCTGCCCGGCCACAACAAGTCCACCGTCAATCCGGCCAGTCTTCTCAACGTGAACAGCGCCCGCTCCATCGACGGCAAGGGCACGATCGCCCGCACCGACACCGTGACGACGGCCCTTGCCGCCGTGGTGACCCAGGTGCTGCCGAACGGCAACCTCGTGATCCAGGGCAGCCAGGAGATCCGCGTCAATTTCGAGACGCGCGTCGTAATGGTGGGCGGTGTCATCCGCCAGGCCGACATCAAGTCCGACAATACGATCTCGCACGAGAAGATCGCGGAAGCCCGCTTTGTCTATGGCGGCCGCGGTCAGCTCATGGACGTACAGCAACCACGTTGGGGATCGCAGGTCCTCGACATCCTGTTTCCGTTCTAACGTTTAGGGAGATACGCGTCAGAGTTACCCAGTCCGGGTCCAACTTGGGCTCCACCCTTCGGGGTGGAGCCCACTTTTTCCCGAACGGAGCCCAGTTTTATCGAATACCCAGTCCGGGTCCAACTTGGGCTCCATCCTTCGGGATGGAGCCCACTTTTTCCCGGCTGGAGCCCAGTTTTTCCGAATACCCAGTCCGGGTCCAACTTGGGCTTCGCCTTTCGGGGCGAAGCCCATTTTTTTTGGACAGACGAGGGACGGCGCGCGTGATCGGGCGGCGTCGGGACGGCCGGTGCTGCGGCCTATTCTTCGCGCTGCGTGCGTTCCAGGCGCTCGTGGCGCTCCTGCGCCTCGAGGCTGAGCGTGGCGATCGGACGCGCCTCGAGCCGTTTGATGCTGATCGGCTCGGCCGTGTCCTCGCAGAAGCCGTAGGAGTTCTCCTCGATGCGGCGGAGCGCCTCATCGATCTTCTGTATCAGCTTGCGTTCGCGATCGCGCGTCCTGAGTTCGATGGAACGATCTGTCTCGGTGCTGGCCCGATCGGCAAGATCGGCCTCGGACACATTGTCTTCCTGAAGATGCTGGAGCGTCTCGGTCGAGTCCAGAAGCAAGTCGCTGCGCCATCGCAACAGCTTCTGGCGGAAATACTCCCGCATCACCGGATTCATGAAGGGCTCACTGTCGCTGGGACGGTAGTCCGGAGGAAGCGTTGGAATCGACATGGTCCTGTCAGTCGTCGCGATGGTCCGCAATGAAGCGGCGCGGAGTATATGAATCCGCCCCTTGCGGTTCAAGCACGACCGCAGCCCGCGTTAAAAAAAGTCAGTCCGGCGATCCGCCGGCCGCCAGCTTCGCGATCTCGACCTCGGCGCGAAGCTCGATTTCATCGATGATTTCGCGCATTTTCGGATCCATGATGGAGGCGCGGCGCGACCGCACCAGATTGGCCAGCGCCACCAGCTGAGACTGGGTGAGGGTGCCGGCGAGCAATCCATGCCGCAGCTCGTCCAGGCGGTCGAGAATTTCGTCACCGCGCTTGCGCGCCTGCCGCCGCTCCTCGTCCCCGCTCGCCTCGACCGACTGCGCGGCCAGCAGGGCATCCACGGAGCCGATGGTCGTGCTCGCACTGACCGCCGAGGGACCGGTCGCGGAATCCAGAAAGCGCGAAAATTCTCCGGGCTGCGCCGACGACGCGCGCTCGCTGCGGCGGGCACCAGCCGTCGAACTCACCGGTCCAGTTTTTTCGACCTTCATGGCGGTCCTTTCATCGCAACATCGATGACCGCGTCATCATAACCCCGCGGTGCGGCATCTGCTCGCATCCGGGACTGCCGCTCGAGGCAGGTGGAGATGTCCTGGGACTCCCCGTTTGGTTCGCGCGGGTCGATGTGTACAGATGCCGCTCCCTCGGAGCAAGCCCCAGGACGCGGGCGGGCGGGTCGGCAAATCTTGCCGGGCGTGCGGCAGAAAGCTCCGCGCCGCGGTCGTTCTCGCCGGCACGGAGGCAATTTTTATTACGTAATATCAATTCATTATGGCCGCATCGGCCTTGGCACGGGGTTCGCAAATCCGACCCGCCCGAGGGCCGCCGCGCCGAACGAGCGGCCCGCAACCAGGACCCACGATGAGACCGATGATCCCAGGTTTGCCCCGTTTCGCTTTTACCGCGCTCGCCCTTCTCGTCGGGATGACGTTCGTCGCCGGCGACGCCGCGGCGCAAGTGCGCACGCGGATCAAGGACATCGCCGACTTCGAAGGCGTGCGCGACAACCAGCTGGTCGGCTACGGCCTCGCGGTCGGTCTGAACGGAACCGGCGACACCAGCCCGACCGTGGCACCGTTCACCTCGGCCAGTTTGATCGGTATGTTGGAGCGGCTGGGCGTGAACACGCGCGACCTTGCCACCGGCATGAAGACGAAGAACGTCGCCGCCGTCATGGTGACCGCGACGCTGCCGGCCTTCTCGCGGCAGGGTGCCAAGATCGACGTGAACGTCGGCGCGCTCGGCGACGCGTCAAGCCTGCTCGGCGGCACCTTGCTGGTCACCCCGCTCCTGGGGGCCGACGGCGAAGTCTATGCGGTCGCGCAGGGCTCGGTCGCGGTCTCCGGCTTCACCGCCACCGGTGCGGCGCAAACGATCACCCGCGGCACCCCGACATCCGGCCGCATCGCGAACGGAGCCATCGTCGAGCGCGAGACGGGCTTTCAGCTCGCCGGCATGAAGAACGTCAATCTCGGCCTCCGCAATCCGGATTTCACCACGTCGCGGCGCGTCGCGCAGGCGATCAACAGTTTCGCGAAGCAGCCGATCGCGCTGTCGCTCGATCCCGGCACGGTCTCCGTTACGCTGCCCGCCAACGCGCAAGGCGACATGGTCAGCCTTCTCACCGACATCGAGCAGTTGACGGTCGAGCCCGACCAGATCGCCCGCGTGGTGATCGACGAGAAGTCCGGCACCATCGTGATGGGCGACAAGGTGCGCATCAACACGGTGGCGATCGCCCAAGGCCAGCTTACGATCCGCATCACGGAAACGCCGCAGGTCTCCCAGCCGAACGCCTTCTCCGGCTTCTCGGGCAGCATTTCCGGGACCGGCGGGGCGGCGACCGCGACGACCGGTACCGCGACCGGCGGCACGGGCGTTCCGGCGGGCCTGACCATCCCCGGTGCGACGACCGTCGTGGTTCCGCGCACCGACATTCAGATCGACAACAGCGACCAGAAGCGCCTGGCTGTCCTGCCCAACACGGTGACACTCCAGGAGCTCGTCAACGGCTTGAACGCGCTTGGCATGGGCCCGCGCGATCTGATCACCATCCTGCAGACGATCAAGGCAGCCGGCGCCCTGCAGGCCGAGATCGAGGTGATCTGATGCCGTCCAATCTCTCCTCGATGCTCGGCGCCGGCCCCGGCGGCCTCGCAAGCCCGCTCGCGGCGGATCCCATGGCTTTCCGCAAGCTGCCCGGCATGAAGGCCACGACGCCCGACGAGGCGCTGAAGGTCGGCCGGCAGTTCGAGAGCATGTTCGTTTCCGAGATGCTCAACCCGATGTTCGCCGGCGTCAAATCGGACAAGGTCTTCGGCGGCGGACATGGCGAGGAGATGTTCCGGTCGCTGCAAGTGGACGAATACGCGAAGGGCCTGACCGCGCAGGGCGGGATTGGCATCGCGTCGGCGGTCCAGCGCGAAATCCTCCGTATCCAGGAGCAGGCGCATGCCCCAGCCCCAGCCCCAGCCGCATCCTAGCCGCAACCCGTTCGAGGCGCTGATCGAGACGGCGAGCCGGCTCAGCGCGCTGATCGAGCGCGAGAATGAATGCCTCGCGAAGTGCGACGTCGCCGGCGTCGGCGCCCTTCACCAGGAAAAGGAGTCCCTGACCCGGTCCTATTGCCTGCACGTGCACGAGCTGAAGAAGGAGCCGGCCAAGCTCGCCGTCGTCACCCAGGTCGTCCGCGACGAGGTGAAGAAGGTGATGAACCGCTTCAACGATGTGTGCGCGATCAACGAGCGGCGCCTTCAGGCAGTCCGCGAGGCGAACGACCGCGTGATGAAGGTTCTGATCGACGCCGCGAGTCAGCAGGTGATGCCGCGCACCGTCGGCTATTCGCGCACCGGCGCGGTCGCAAAGCCGTATGGCAGTTCCGGCCGCGTGCCGGTTCCGCCGCCCGTCTCAGTCAATCGCTGCCTCTGACCCGCGCGCCGCGGAGCCCGGAAATTTTTGCCGGGTATAGAGCCGGCTTTGCCTAGACCGCTCCCGCCAGCCCCGCGACCTCGCTGTTTTTCTCCGGTTTATCAGCTGCTTATGCAGACGGTCACTGGCACATCGCTTGCTACGCAACGATGGATCAACCGGCGCAACGCCCGCCCTAACGAGGACCCGCACACCGCATGACCACCGCGACATCGCTCAACGGTGCATTGCTGATCGCCGCGTCCGGCCTGCAAGCCAACCAGGTCGGCTTGGACGTTGTCTCGCGCAACGTGGCAAATGCCCAGGTCACCGGCTACACGTCGAAGACGGCGCCGCTCGAGAGCATCGTTACGGGCGATGCCAATGCCGGCGTGCGCACGCTCGCAATCACCCGCAACGTGACGGAGGCGCTGCTTCGCCAGCTTCAGACGTCCAACTCAGTCAACCAGCAGATGTCAACGCAGAGCGCGTTCCTGCAAAGCTTCCAGAACAATTTTGGCCAGCCCGGCAACAGCACGAACCTGGCCGCCCAGATCGGCAACCTCCAGAACGCATTAAGCGCGCTCACCGTTTCCCCCGACGATCCGACCGCACAGACGCAGGTGATCAGCACCGCGCAGAACGTGACCCAGCAGTTCAACCTCGTCACGCAGAACCTCGGTCAGGTACGGCAGCAGGCGGACGCGGCGATCTCGACTTCGGTCACCAACGTCAACACCGCCCTCAATCAGATTTTCACCCTGAACAACCAGATCACCGCCCTGCAGGCGCGTGGCGAGAGCACGGCCGACCTGCAGGACCAGCGCGACAATCAGGTCAACGCCGTCGCGAAGGAAATGGGCATCACCACCGCCGTCCAGGGCAACGGTGCGATGTATGTTTACACGGGCAACGGCACGACGCTCCTGGATTCGACGTTCGCCGCCAACAGCTCGCCGGTCACATTCACCCCGACACCCGTCGTTGGGCCAAATGCCGCCTACTATCCACCGCCCTCCTCAACATTCGGCGGGCTGTCCGGCATCAGCGTCGGCGGCGTCGACATCACCGGCGCGATCCAGGGCGGCAACATCGCCGGCGATCTGAATGTTCGCGACAACATCCTGCCGGCCACGCAGTCGCAGCTCGACGAGCTGGCCGCCCAGCTCGCGACGAAGTTCAACACCAACGACCTGCAGCTCTTCCAGAGAGGCAATCAGATCCTGCCGTCGGCCGACACGGTCACCAATGTCGGCGGCGTCGCGACCGGCGGCAACTCGATCACCGTGCAGAGCATCACCAACCTGTCGGTCGGGATGAGCCTGCATTTCGGGAGCCAGCCCAACACGACTTATCTCATCACCGGCATCAACACGGGCACGAACACGCTCAGCTTCGTGCAGCAGGGCACAACGACCGGCCTGACCGCGGGCGTGGCGCAGGACGAAAAGGTCACGTTCGGCCCGGCCATTCCGCAGATCACGACGGGCGCCGCGGGCGGGGCCCTCGGCGCCACGACGCTCACGCTTGCCGACGCCATCGGGGCGCAGACCGGCATGCGCATCCAGTTCCTCGGCCACAGCGCAATCTACACGATCACCAACGTGGCCGCGGGCCCGCCGCAGCAGGTCACGATTCAGCCGGATGGGACCGGCGTCGGTCTACAGGCGCCCGTGGCCGCGGGTGAGGGCATCCGGATCCTTCCGCCGGTGATCGGCCTCGCCGGCTATGCCAACAACATCACCGTCAACACGAACGTGATCAACAACCCGTGGCGGGTGCGCGATGGGACGCGGGTGCAGACGCCGAGCACCCTGACCGGCAACAACACGCTGCCGACGAACCTGGTCACGATGTTCAACGCGCTGCAGACATTCACCAACAACACGAAGCTCGCGACATCGGCGACGCTGGTGAATTTTGGCTCCAGCGCCATTGCGTACCAGGCGAACGTCACGGCGACGACGAAGGCCACCCTCGACAGCGCGACGACGATCTACAACTCGCTCAACCGGCAATTTCTCGACGAATCGGCCGTCAACGTCGACACGCAGCTGTCCAACATGATCACGATTCAGAGCTCGTACGCGGCCTCGGCGCGCACCATCACGGCCATCAAGCAGATGATGGACGAGCTCGAGCAAGCGGTGCGGTAACGCTCAACCGAATGACAAAATGAACGGGACTGAGTCATGACCAGCGTATCGACCATAGGCCAGAGCACATTTCTGAACTCGCAGCTGCTGAACATCGAATCGCAGCTGAACGACCTCACTAACCAGGTCAGCTCGGGCAAGAAATCCGCCACATTCAGCGGCATCAACTCGGTGAGCCAGCTCTCGCTGCAGCTCAACAGCTCGCTCACCGTGACGAACGGCTACCTGACCAACATCTCCAACGCGCAGACCCTCATCGCGCCCATCCAGAACGTCCTGCAACAGATCACCGATATCGCCAACCAGCTGCGCACCGACTCGCTGGTCGCCAGCAGCGACGCCCTGCCGGTCACCCAGGGCAATGCGACATTGCAGGCGGAAGCCACGGATGCGCTCAACCAGATCAGCTCGCTGCTGAACACCAGAGTCGGCAACACCTATCTCTTCGGCGGCCGCAACACCACCACGCCACCGATGCCGAATTTCGGCAGCGCCGCGAACGCCTCCTCGATCGCCGGCCAAGTTGCGGCCCTGCAGGGGGCCAACCCGTTGACGACGGCAACGCCGTCCGGCGACCAGCTTTATAACGCAATCCAGAACTTCCTGAACAACGGCCTGACGCGCACGACCTCGACCGGCGCGACGGTCCCGTCGCCGTTCGGCTACACCGGCGAAACGGGCGAGCCGGGCGGCAGCGACTTCCGCTTCTCGACGGCCGCCGGCGCGGCGGCCGGAGCGACCAGCATCACCGTGAGCCAGGGGTTCGACCTGCCGACCGTCGGCCAATATATCGAGTTCGGGACCTTGCCGCCGACGAACGCGGCGTACCAAGTCACGGCCGTCAACCAGGCCACCCGCACGATCACCTTCGCCCGCGCGACGTCGCCGGCTGTGACGGCGCTCGGGCCGTCCACCGGCCTCGATGCGGCTATTCCGGCCAACACGTCAGTCAACGTGACGTCGCCGTCGTGGGTGACAACGGTATCCGCGAACGGCGCCAACAGCGCCGATACCACATTTCCGGGCGTGACGGCGGCTTTCGGCGCCGGCGTCTCGAGCGTCACCGTTCCCAAGGCGGGCGACTACTCGGTTGGCGAAACCTTCAAATTCGCCAACGACGCCGCAAACACGTATCAGGTCACGGGCCTCAATACGTCCACCAACACGATTACGTTCCAGACCACGCCCGGCGCATTGCCCCTGCAAAACCCGGTGCCGTCGGGCACGCAGATCACGCCGCTGACCGGTCCCTTCAGCGGCACCGCGGGCTCGACCCAGATGGTGGTCCAGACTCCGGCGAATTATAAGGTCGGCGACCGTATCTCGTTGAGCACGGATCCAGCCAATACGTTCTACGACGTGACCGCGGTCAATGGCGACGCGATCACGATCTCGCAGGTACCTGGCGGCGGCGGTCTGGTCAATCCGATCACGACCGCAACCGCGATCACCGTGAATCATTCGTACCAGGCCGGAACAAACGTCGTCAATGTCGGCTCAACCACCGGCGTCACGGCGGGCATGACGGTGAAGTTCAGCAACAGCAACATCAACTACACCGTTGCGTCCATCGTCAGTCCGACGCAGATCCAGGTCGTTCCCTTGGGCCAGAGCCAGGGTTCCGGCCTCGAGACGACGATGCCGCCGTCCGAGCCGATTCCGGGACAGCAGATCACCGCGTCCTTCGGAACGGCCATTCAGCCGCTGTCGGTGCAGATCGATAACGGCGTCTCGCTTCAGTACGGGATTCCGGCCGATACGCACGCCATCCGCACGGTTCTCGGTGCCATTTTCGCGCTCGCCACGACGAACCTCAACACGACGACGCAAGGCGGCTTCCGGGAAGTGGCCGCCCGCGCCGCCGCCGACCTTCAAACGGGCAGCCGGGAGGTCAGCACGGTCGCTTCGACCTTGGGCGTCAAGCAGCAGACGCTGGACGCCACGAAAACGCGCCTCTCGGACTTCACGACGACGCTGCAGACGCAGCTCAGCAGCCTGAACGACGTCGACATGGCGAGCGCGGTCAGTCAGCTGACCGAGACCCAGACGCAGCTCGAAGCCTCGTTCAAGCTGATCTCGAGCCTGAAGACCATGTCGCTCGCGAACTACCTGTAGGCTGAGCTCTCTTGCTGGTGGCGGACGCGGCGCGTAGCCTTGCGCGCCAGATGACAGAGTCGCCGGTTCCGCCGTCTGATCCCAAGTCCCTGCTGACGCGGGCGATGGCGGCGCGCCAGGCCGGCCGTTTCGCCGAGGCGGCCGAATCATTCAGGCATCTGGTCGACGGGGGGCCGGCCAACCCTGGCCTCCTCCTTATGTACGGCGAAACGCTGTACCGGCTCGGCCGCCTGTTCTCGGCGCGCGACGCGATCGAGGCGGCGCTCCGCGCGGCCCCGGGCAGCGCGGACGCCGAATTTCTGCTTGGCCGGGTGCTCACCGGTCTCGGCCAGCCCGCCGACGCCGTCGCCGCCCTCGAGCGCGTCTTGCGGCTGCGCGGCGACAATGCTCCTGCCTGGCGCTTCATGGGGCCGGTGCTCTGGGCCCTCGGCCGGGAGGCCGACAGCGAGGCGGCCTTCGCGCACGCCGACGACCTTCAGCCTGAGCCGGGCGAGTTCTACAATCAGCTGGGCATCGACCTGCTCGGCCAGCGCCGCGCCCGCGAGGCGGAGGCCGCCTTTCGCCGCGCCGTCCGCCTGGCGCCGCGATTGGCGCCGGCACACCAAAACCTCGGCGTCGCCCTCGCCGGGCAGGAGCGGCTCGCCGAGGCGATTGCCGCCGAGCGGCACGCGACGACGCTGGCGAAGAATTCGGCCGCAGCGTGGAACAACCTCGCCGTCTTCGAAAGCTCGGGCGGAGAGTTCGCAGCGGCACGCCGCGCCGCTGCGCGCGCCCTCGAACTGGAACCGACACATGCCGACGCGCTGAACACGCTCGCCCAGATCCGCGTCGAGGAAGGCGACGCGCGCGCGGCCTTGGCATTGCGGCGGCGGGTCCTTGCCCGCCTGCCTGATCACCGGGCAGCCGCCGACAGCCTGCTGATGGACAGCAATTACATCCTGGGCGAGCCACCAAGCCGCTCGCTCGACGACGCCAAGGCCGCCGCGGCCGGGTTGCAGTTGCCGGGGCCCGGGTTCGACTTCAAGCGCCGCGACCGCAATCCCTCTCGTCGCCTCCGCCTCGGCTACGTGTCGGCGGATTTCCGGCAACATTCCTGTGCCAGCTTCATCGCGCCGCTATTCGCGGCCCAGGATCGCGACGCGTTCGAGATCATCGCCTACTCGGAAAATCCACTCGATGACGACGTCACCGAGACGATCCGCAGCCATACCGCCGCATGGCGGCCGATTGCGGGTCTCGGCGACGCGGCGGTCGCCGAGCTCGTGTACCGCGACGACGTCGATGTCCTTATCGACCTTTCAGGTCACACGGCGGGCAACCGTTTGCCGGTCTTCGCGGCGAAACCGGCGCCGCTCCAGGTGACCTGGCTCGGCTATCCGAATACGACCGGCCTCTCGACCATCGATTATCGCCTCACCGACGCGCGGGCCGATCCGCCCGGTAGCGACGCGTTCCATACCGAGCGCCTGTGGCGATTGCCTGGCTGCTTCCTGGCCTACGCAGGAGATCCGGCCGCACCCTCGCCGGGAAGACCCGATGGCGGCGCCGTTACCTTCGGCTCATTCAACCATCTGCCGAAGGTCACGCCGGAGGTGGTGGCGGCGTGGTCGCGGATCCTCGACGCAACACCGAACTCGCGGCTGATCCTGAAAGCCAAGCTGCTCGGCGATCCAGCGGTTCGCGAGCGCTACACCCGTCTATTCGCCGGTCATGCCATTCCTGCCACCCGCCTCGAGATGGTCGGCTGGCAAGCGGCACCCGCGGACCATCTGGCGCTGTATCGCCGGATCGACGTGGCACTCGACCCGTTTCCGTACAACGGCACCACGACCACCTGCGAAGCGCTATGGATGGGCGTGCCGGTGATCACGCTGGCCGGCGACCGGCATGCCGCACGCGTCGGGGCCAGTCTCCTCGCCGCCGCGGGGCTCGAGGCGCTGATCGCCGGCTCGGAAGCGGACTATGTGGAGCGGGCTGTGACGCTGGGGCGCTCGCCCGAGCAGCTGGGCACGTTGCGCGAGGGCTTGGGGGAGTGCGTGAGGATGTCGACGCTGTGCGATGCACCCGGCTTCGCGCGCCGCATCGAAGCGGCGTTCCGCGAGATGTGGCGGCGCTGGTGCGAGGCCGGCTGACGGCTTACTTCAGGCCTTCGATGATACTCTTGTTGACGGTGATCAACGGCTCCAAGTCCGTCTGACCGTCCATGATCGAGGTCGTTTCCTTGTTCACCCAGATCGCCAGGCTGATCAACCCGGCGCGAATCTCTTTCGGCAGCTGGTTGTCGTCGGCGGCGAGCTCGTAGGCGAACGTGTCCCAGACCCGCTTGTTCCAGAGGATGGCGTCGTACAGCTTCTGGATGTTGTGAACATCCTTGCTGGCGTCGATCAGGGAAGCCGTCACTTGAGTCAGCAGGCGCCGTTCGGTCGCCCTCGGGCTCTCGACGACCTTCTGGACTTTGCCGTACGCCGCATACCCACTCATCGCCGCTTCTCCTTTTCCGCGTTCTTGTCGTTGCCGACAGCCTTGGAAGCAACTGGTGCAACCGCAAGCAATTTCGCTTCAAACTGGATGAGGCTCCTGCACAGTTTCAGCGCCTGATAGAAGCGCTTCATGTTGACCTGCTGCAAAATCCCCATCAAGGCCCGCCGCACTTCCGCGAGCGTGGTGCTCGCCAGATACTCGTCGATCAATCCCGCGAACCTGCCGTAATAATCGTCGTGACCCTCCGGATCGATGTACATCAGCATGATGACGAAATAGATGCGCTTCGCGGGCGTGTTCGCCTCGTTCTCCTGCATGATGTCCTTGGCGCGAAGGAACGTCGCTTGGTTTTGCAGAATGAGCGACGCACCGCTCTTCCCTGCGACCATCACTGCGCCGTTCACAATAAACTTCTCACCTGCCTTCAGATCGATCTTGAGGGACATTGGGGAAAATTTTACGGATTTGGCGTTGATAATTAGTTAATGGAGGGCCGTCCCTCGCTGCCGGGTCGAGGGACAAACCCCATTATAGACCAAGCTCTTGTTTGATTAAACGCCGTTCCGGCCACGGTCGGCGCTACCGCGACCGGGGGCATGAGCGGCGCCACATCGCACGATAAAGCCTCTCGATCTGCCGGGTCCGGCCTCTCCCATCGCAGAGCGGCGAGGCCGCGACGCGGCGGCGCAGATCGGCTCGGAGCCCGGCCAAGCGGGCGGGATCCGAAACCAGGGCGACGGCGGCGGCGATGTAGCCCCGCCGGTCCGTCGCGGCGAGGTGCGACAGCCCAACCGCGTCCAGGATCGACGCCGACCAGCGAGAGACCATGGCGTCGCCGCAGAGCGTGACCACGGGCACGCCCATCGACAGAGCTTCGAAGGTCGTGGTCGAGCCGGTGAAGGGAAACGGGTCGAGCGCCACGTCGACCTGATTGTACATCTCCAGGTGATGCCCCTGCGGCGGGTCCCTGTCGACGATGCTCAAGCGATCCGGGCTGATGCCCGCGGCGGCAAAAATGCCCTCGATCCGTCGGCCCAGCGGCACCGACCTGTACCAGTCACGGAACTTCAGGCGCAGCCGCGCCCCCGGAACCGCCTCCAGCAGCTGCGCCCACAGCGCCAGGCAGTCGGCGCTGAGCTTGGCCGGATTGTTGAAGCAGCCGAATGTCGGGTGATCGGTCGCAAGCATCGGCAGCGGCCCGACTGCCGGTGCTGTGTCCAGCGGCGGATGAATATAAAAATGCGGCAGCCGCAGCACCCGTTCGCTAAAGCGCTCCGGCGCGTGACGCGGCGACAGAACACGATCGGAGATCAGATAGTCCATCTCGACCAGCCCGCTGGTCGCCGGATCGTGAAAGCTGACCTGCACCGGCGCCGGACGATAGGCCGCGACCAACGGCCGGTTCCGGTCGAACCGCCCGGCGAGGCTGACCAGGATATCGATCTGGTCCTCGTGGACCGCCGCGGCCACGTCCTGATCACCCATTCCGACGACGGACCGCCAGCCGTCAGACAGCGCCCTGAACCGGCCAGTCGTTTCGTCCGGGGCGGCAATATCGGCGTAGACGAAGATCTCGAATCGCTGCCGGTCGTGATGGGCGAAGAGCGGCTCGACATTGCGCGCGACCGGATGGTCGCCGCGCAGATCCGACGACAGATAGCCCACGCGCAGCCGGCGGGCCGGATCGGCGCTCCGGCCAGCGAAATCGGGGACCGCCGCTTGCCGGCTGCCGAACCGGGCGCCGAAGGCACGGGAGCGCGCGAACCGGTCGGCTGAATCGCCTCCGGGCTGATACAGAAGAAGACCGAGCACCCTGCGGTGAATATTCGCCGAGTCCGGCGCGAGCTTCACGGCGCGGTCCGCGCTAGCCAACGCGTCCGGATGTTCGGCGCGGTCGTTGTGCGAGAGAGCCAACGCCAGGTGCAGCTCCGGCTCTTCCGGCCGCAGCTGTACGGCATGGCGCAAACTGTCATGGGCCTCGTCGAGCCGGCCCAAGTCGCGGAGAACAATGCCGCGGTTGGCATGCGCATCCGCCAACCCCGGCCGCAAGGCAACCGCCCGATCGAGGCTGGCGAGCGCCGGTTCGAGGCGACCGAGCGCGCGTTGAATCCCCCCGATATTGGCCAGGCTCTCGGCGTGGGCAGGATCAATGACGAGCGCCTGCTGGAAGCTCGCCAGCGCATCGTCGAGGCGGCCGGCATCGTAGAGCGCCTTTCCGAGACTGTTGTGCGGAGCCGCCATCGTCGGACAGAGAGCCACGGCCCGACGGAGATGCTCGATCGCAGCGGCGCTCTGGCGCCGCTGTACCAGGAGCAGCCCGATATTGTTGTGCGCTTCCATCAGCTGCGGATCCAGGCCAAGGGCCCGCCGATACGCGGCGATGGCCTCGTCGAGGCGTGTCATGTCCTGGAGCACGACGCCGAGGTTGTATTGGATGCGCGCATCGGCCGGCCGTGAGACGGCGGCTCGTTCGATCCACTCGAGCGCTGCTTCCGGCTGCCCCGCGCTTTGCAGCGCGGCCCCCATCAGATTGCAGGCATCGGCGTTCTCCGGATCGACACTGACGGCCCGATGCGCGCCCATGATTGCATCTTCGACGCGGCCCTGCGCGCGCCATAGATCCGACAGGTTGATCAGCGCGCCCAGGTGGAACGGATCGATCGCCAGAGCTGCCTGAAACTGCGCGATCGCCTCATCCGGCCGGTTCTGCCGCCACAACACAAGCCCGAGCCCGACATGAACGGCGGGATCTCGTGGCCGCACCGCGAGCAGCCGCTGGGTCGTTTCCTCGGCGGCCTGGTAGCGCCCGCTCTCGAATTCGATGATGCCGAGACCGCGCAGCGCCTCCGGATGACCCGGCTCGGCCGCCAGCACGCGCCGATACGCCGCCTCGGCCTCCGCGATATGCCGCTCGCGGTGAAGCCGCTGCGCACTCGCCAGCAGGTCGGCGTCCGCGGCCATCAGATGGTCACGACGGCGGTCGTGTCGGACGCGCACCACCGCGCCCATACGGCGCGGTACACGCGCTCGATCTGGCGGGCGCGCAGGCGGCCGTCGACGAGCGGCGAGCCCATGACGCGCGCCCGCAACTGCGAACGCAGGGCTTTCAGCCGCGCGGGGTCCCCCGCCAGCGCGGCCGCCCCCGCCACGTAGGCCTGCGCCGCGTCGGCAACCAGATCATCGAGACCGACGACGCGCAGCATGGAGGCCGACCAGCGCGACATCATGTTGTCTCCTTGGAGAGTCACCACGGGGACACCCATCCACAGGGCCTCGAACGTGGTGGTCGAGCCCGAGAACGGAAACGTGTCCAGCGCAATGTCGACCCGTTCGTAAGACCGGAGATGGTCGGCGAGCGGATCGTCGGCGCCCACGAATTCCAGGCGCTCCGCCCCGATACCCAGCGCCGAGAACGCGGTCAATAGCCGGACCTGCAGGTCGGGCGCCTCGAACCAGCGGCGAAATTTCAGCAATAGCCGCGAGCGTGGAACGGCGCCGAGGATCTGACCCCACAGGGCCAGAACAGCGCCGTTCAGCTTGCTCGGGTTGTTGAACGACCCGAACGTGACATATCCAGCCGCTTCGGACGGGAGAGAAGCGACCGGCGGGGCGTCCGCGAGCGGCCGGTGCGTGTAAATGCTCGGCAGCCGGATCACGCGCTCGGTGAACCGCTCCCCACCGCGCCGTGGACACACCACGCGGTCGCCAATCAGGTAATCGAGCTGATCGAGCCCGCTCGTCGCGACGTCATGGAAGCTGATCTGGACCGGCGCCGGGCGAGACGCGCAAATCAGCGGCCGGTTCTCGTCGAGATGCGCCGCCAGCAGGACCAAGATGTCGATGCCGTCCGACCGGATCTGGGCGACCACGTCTTCATCGGAGCGATCGACGATCGGGCGCCAGCCGTCGACGAGCCCGCGGATCCGCGCCGTCGTGGCATCGGGCCGGGCGACTTCGGCATAGGCAATGACCTCGAACCGGTCGCGGTCGCGATGCTCAAGCAGCGGCTCGATGTTGCGCGCAATCGGATGATCGCGAAAATCCGATGACAGATACCCGACGCGCAGCCGCCGCCGCGGGTCGCGCCGGTTGGCGTGCGTCGCCGCGCACGAGCCCCGTTTGGTGAATAATTCGGCTAGACGCCGCGCCTCGACGTAGCGCGCTTCGTTCGACCATGACGGATCGTACATCGTGGCGGCGACGAGCAGCCGTTGAAAGGCCGGAACATCGGGTCCGATCTTCACGCCCTCGCGGTAGATCGCGATTGCATCGCCGGAACGCCCGAGCATCAACCACACGAGAGCGAGATTCTTGCGCGCTTCGATCAGGCCCGGATCGATCTCGAGTGCGCGCGCATAATGCGTGGCGGCGGCCTCCAGCCGCCCCTGATTCTGGCAGGCGAGGCCGAGGTTGAAATGCGCGGTCGTGAATTCGGGTTGAGCGACCGCCGCTTTGGAAAACCAGTCGACCGCGTCGTCCCAGTGCAGCAAATGCTGAAAGTACGATCCGATGGCGATGAAGATCTCGGCGAAGTCCCGCGCGTCGGCGGGACCGCCCGCGGGTGCTGCCTTGACGGCCGTGACGGCCTCTTCCCTCAGGCCCTGGTGAAGCCGGGTCCGGATGAAACCGAAATGCGCCTGCAAATCGCCCGGGTCCCGCTGCATCGCCTCGCGGAACGAGTCTGCTGCTCTCGCGTGATCGCCCATCGCGACGAGTACATTGCCGAGATTCACGTGCAACCCGCCGACGCCCGGATCGAGCCGAAGGACCTCGCGATAAGCGCCTTCCGCCTCCGCGTGCCGCCCCCGCGCCTGCAGGATATTGCCGAGCTGGAAATGAGCGCTCGCCGAATTGGCATCCAGGATCACCGCCCGACGGGCCGCCCCTTCGGCGGCATCCAGCCGCCCTGCCGCGTGCAAGGCGCGGCTGAGATTGAGATGCGCATCGGCATGGGTGGGACGGAGAATGGTGACGCGCCGGCAGGCGGCGACCGCCCCTTCCGCGTCGCCGCTCTCGCGCAGGCAATTCCCCAGATTGTAATGTGCCTCCGCCAGCTCGGGCGACAGCTTCACCGCCCGTCGATAGCTGGCGATCGCGCCGGGGACGTCGTTCAGGGCGCGCAGCACCAGCCCGAGATTGAAGTGATACGCCGCCGCCTGCGCGTCGATCGCGATGGCGCCGCGGATATGCTCGACCGCCTTCTCCAGGTCGCCGCGCGTATGCGCGATCAAACCGAGATACTGCCATACATCCGCGTTCCGCGGCTCGGCGCGCAATATGTCCCGGTAGATCACCTCCGCGTTGTTGAGGCGTCCGGCACGGTGATGGGCCAGCGCTTCGTCGAGATGGGCACTCATGTCGGCTCCGCCTCACCGGACCGGCACCACCGTCGCCACAGGCTGCGATAGATCCGCTCCACCTGCC
>DASWFO010000340.1:0-57878 GCA_036394195.1 Alphaproteobacteria bacterium
CCCGCCGGTGATCCTGTCCCTGATCCTGATGGTCGGCTTCGGCACCGGCTTGCGCAATGTCATCCTCGCCATCGTGATCGTCGACTGGACGCGGTTCTGCCGGGTGGTGCGCAGCGAAGTGCTGGCGGTGATGAAGCGCGACTACATCCCGGCGGCGCGGCTGGTCGGCTTCACCCATCTCCAGGTGATCCTGCGCGAGGTGCTGCCGGCGACCACACCGCTGCTGCTCACGTTGGTCAGCATCGAGATGGGGATTGCCGTGATCGTCGAGGCGATCCTGTCCTTCGTCGGCCTGTCCGTCGAAACCAACGTCGCGGCCTGGGGCGTCATGATCGCCGACGCGCGGCAATACATGTATCAGGCCGAGTGGGGCCTGATCATGCCGGTGCTCGGCATCTTCATCACCGTGCTCGCCGCCAATGTGCTGGGCGACGGGCTGCGGCGCAGTCTCGATCCGCGGCTGTCGCAGCGCCTCGTCGCAGTCCGCTGATGCTGCTCGAAGCGGAGTCGCTCACGGTTTCAGCCCGGCTCGGTAACGGCGACGTCGCGGTGCTGCGCGACGTCAGCTTCGCGCTGGACCGTGGGCGGATCCTCGGCCTGGTCGGGGAATCCGGGGCCGGCAAGTCGATGATCGGGCGGATCGTGGCCCGGCTGCTGCCGCCGTCATTCCGCGTCGCGGAAGGCTGGATGCGTTTTGCCGATCACGACCTGCTGGCCGCCTCGCCCGCCGAGCATCGCTCGCTGCTCGGCGACCGCATCGCGTTCATTCCGCAGGAGCCGTTGTCGGCCCTGAACCCGGTGCTGACCATCGCCCAGCAATTCGGCGAGCATCTGGCACGTCTCGGCGTGCCGGCGCGTCTGCGGCGGGCGAAGATTGCAGCAGACTTGGCCGAAGTCCGGTTGCGCGATCCCGAGGCCATCCTCGACTGCTATCCGTTTCAGCTATCCGGCGGGATGTGCCAGCGCGTCCTGATCGCCATGGCGTTCGCCAGCAACCCGGCCCTGATCGTCGCCGACGAGCCGACGACAGCCCTCGACGTCACTACGCAGGCGCACATCGTGATGCTGATCCGGCGGCTGCAGGCGGCGCGCGGCACCGGCCTGCTGTTCATCACCCACGATTTGCGTCTCGCCGCTCATCTCTGCGACGAGGTGCTGGTGCTCTATGCCGGCGACGTCGTCGAGCGCGGGCCGGCGCGGAGCGTCTTCGCGGCCCCGCGCCACCCCTATACGCGGGCACTGAAGCGCGCCAACCCGCCGCTGTCGGGACCGCGGCAGCGCCTCGCGGTCCTCCCCGACACCATGCCGGGATTGAGCAGCCTGACCGGCTTCCCGGGCTGCCGCTTCGCGTCGCGCTGTCCGACCGCCGATCCGGCTTGCGCGGCCAGCGTCCCGGCCTTGCGCGAGGTCGGCACCGGACACTGGGTGCGCTGTACCCCGCGTTGCGAGGTGGAGCACCGGGCGAGCCCTGAGGCCGCAGCCGGCACCGCTGCACCTCGCTTGGACGGAACGCCGGTGCTGCGGCTGGAGAGTGTCAGCAAATCATTTCGCGGCCGGCACCGCCTGCTGCGACGGTCGCCGCCGGTCGACGCGGTGCGCAACGCCAGCCTCGCCGTTATGCCAGGCGAGTTCGTCGGTGTCGTCGGCGAGAGCGGCAGCGGCAAGACCACGCTCGGCCGGCTGGCCATCGGGCTCGAACGCCCGAGTGCGGGAAAGATCTGGCTCGACGGCCAGGATGCGACGGTGCCGGAGAGTGCCTGGGGTCAGCGCATCGAGACCGTCCAGATGGTGTTCCAGGACCCGCTGTCGGCGCTCAACCCACGGCGGCGGGTCGCCAGCCTCGCCAGCCAGGCAATGGAGGCGAAATCCCGCGCTGCCGGCCGCCGCGAGCGGCAGGCGCGGGCACTCGAGCTGTTGGGCGACGTCGGTCTCGCGGCGGAGCTGGCGCCACGCTTTCCGCCGCAGCTCTCCGGCGGCCAGCGCCAGCGCGTGAACATCGCGCGCGCGCTGTGCCTGACCCCGCGCCTGCTGATCGCCGATGAGATCGTGTCGGGCCTGGACGTATCGGTCCAGGCTCAGGTCCTGAACCTGCTGCTGCGCCTGCGCGAGGAGCACGGCATCGCACTGTTGTTCATCTCGCACGACCTGTCGGTGGTGCGCTATCTCTGCGACCGCGTGCTGGTCATGTACCGCGGCGAGATCGTCGAAGCGGGGGCCGTCGACGCCGTGTTCGCCGCGCCGAAGCACGCCTACACGAAGGAACTGCTCGCTTCCGTGCCGCCGGACGATCCGGACGCGGCGTGGCCGGCGCGCGCGTAACCCCTCTGCGTCATGCCCGCGAAAGCGGGCATCCAGTCTTCGCTGGACCCCCGCCGTCGCGGGGGTGACGGCTGCAAGCAGCCGTCACTTCTTGATCAGCGGGCACTCGCTGTCGGACAGCGGGCGGAAGACGCCGTCGCCGGGCAGTGTTGCGACGACCTTGTAATAGTCCCAGGGCTCCTTGGACTCATCGGGCGCCTTGACCTGCAGGAGATACATGTCGTGGACCATGCGGCCGTCCTCGCGCAACGTGCCGTTGTCGGCGAACATGTCGCGGACGGGCGTCGCCTTCATCTTCTGCATCGCGGTCAGGCCATCGTCGTGGCCGGCGTCCTTGATCGCCTGCAGGTAATGCCGGGTCGCGGAGTAGACGCCGGCCTGCATCATGGTCGGCATGGCCTTGGTGCGCGCGAAATAGCGCTTCGACCACGCGCGGCTCTCCGGCGTGCGGTCCCAGTAAAAGGCCGTCGTCTCGAGCAATCCCTTGGTGAGCGGCAGACCGACCGCGTGGACGTCGGTGATCACCGACTGCAGGCCGATCATCTGGATCCCGGATTGCGGCAGCCCGAACTCGTAGGCCTGCTTGATCGCATTGCCGGTGTCGTTCCCGCCGGTCGCCAGCGCCAGCACTTTCGGCTTCGCGGCCTGGGCCTGCAGCAGGAATGAGCCGTAGTCCGCCGTGTTGAGCGGCGCCTTCACGCCGCCCAGCACCTTGCCGCCGAGCTTCGTCACCTGCGCCGAGACATCGCGCTCCAGCGCGTGGCCGAACGCGTAATCGGCGGTGATGAAGAACCAGGTGTTGCCGCCGCGGTCGAGCATCGCCTTCGCCGAGCCGGCCGCCGTCGCATAGGTGTCGTAGGTCCAGTGCGCGCTGGTCGGCGAGCAGGCCTTGCCGGTGATGTCGGACGAGCCGCCGCCCGATACAATCGCGACCCGGTTGCGCTGCCGGGCGACCTCGATGACGGCCAGGGCGACGCCCGAATTCGGCAGATCGACGATGGCGTCGACCTTGTTCTGGTCGAACCACTCGCGGGCGATTCCGGCGCCGACGTCCGGCTTGTTCTGGTGATCGGCATAGATGACCTCGATCGGGGTATCGCCGATCTTGTTGCCGAACTCCTCGGCCGCCAGCTTCGCCGCCTCGACCGAGCCCATGCCGCCCGACGCGGCGTAGACGCTGCTCATGTCGTTGAGCACGCCGATGCGGATCACGTCGTCCGACATATGGCCGAACGCCGGTGCCGCGAATATCAATGCTGCAGCCGTCAGAACGGCGGTTTTGAGTTTGGACATTTCAGCCTCCCCTCGCGGACGGTCGATGTCCTGAAAGAATAGACATCGGCTCTGGCAGCCGCAACGCCGGCGCCCCAGGGAGGACAGCGCTTACTGATATTCGAGCGTCATGAAGCCGTCCGGCATCCGGGTGAAGCCCATCACCTCCGGGCCGGCGGTTGCGAGGAGAAGGTCGAATGTCTTGCGGATTGTGGCCTCGGTGGTCGCGTCGAAGCTGGACAACATGTCGGCCCGCATCTCATCGCGCAAGGGCGGAATCGCCGCGTCCTCCATCTTCATCTCGTGGCCTTGTTCGACCCACATCGCATCATCCGTCCGCAATATGGCCACGGCCTCGCGAAGCGCCGCGAGAAAGGCGCGGACATTGGCCGGATGGGCGGCCGCGTAATCGGCGTTGACCGTGTAAAACACGAACGCAACATCCGGCAGGCCGAGCTGCATGGTCAGCTCCCGCGTCTGGGCGAGGACGCGGAATTTTCCGGTGAGCACCAGCCCCGGCGTGAAGATGTTGAAGCTGACGGCCGCATCCAGCTGCCCCTGTTCCAGGAGGCCGCGCATCAGGGTGGGACCGCCTTCGACGAGCGTGGCCTCCTTTTCGAGGTCCATCTTGTATTCCTTGAGCGCCAGCGTCTTCAGCACGAGCCAGTTGAGGTTCGTGCGATTGACGATGCCGAGCTTCCTGCCCTTGAGATCGCCGGCGCTGCGGATTGGCGAGTCGATCGGGACCACGAAATGATCGCACCATTTCACCATCGGTCCGATGCCGGAAATCTTGACGCCGGCGTTGCGCAATCGCGAGACGTCGACCCAGTTCATCGTGCCCACATCACCGCCGCCGGCCTGCAGCACGGTGATTTGCGCCGGCGTGCTGGTGAACGGCACGAACTGCAACTCGAAACCGTATTTTTTGTCGAGCTGATACTTCTGCATCGTATAGCGCGCGAATGAATCGGTCCCGAGCGGGTTCGTCATCAGCCGCAGCTTGCCGCCGTCGCCCTGATACTTGGCGACCTCGGCCGGACTGATCTCGGCCAGGCTTCCAGCCCGTGCCGAAGGCAATCCGATGATGGTGATCAGAACGAACACAATGATGGCGCGCGTCATGGCTGTCACTCCCCCGCCGAAGGATGTTTACCGGTCGCGCTGGATGCAGGCTCGCCCGCCCGCTTGCGTCACCGATGAATTCAGCAAGAAACATGCCATTGGACCGCTTGGACGACGGCGGGAACGGTTCTTGCACAGATTCAGGTCATGACCGTTCGCGTGCTGCCCATCGACATGGCATCGCCGGAAGACGTCACCGGCATCGCCGCGGCCGTCGCGGAGTTCGGGCCGCATCGCGTGCGCCGTCTCGCGGTGCTGATCAAGGTCGAGGGCAACTCCGCGCCCAACGATTACTCGTGCGAATTGACGCGGCGGACCCTGCATGAGAGCTTCGCAGCCGCCGGACTGGCCGAACGCGCGATCAGTGTTATTGCGATCGGCTGCGAGGGGATCGCCACCCCGTTCGCCACCCTGCTGGCCGATATCGAGGAACCGTCGGCGCCGACGCCTGGGCCACGCCTTGCCTTGGGCTTCGGCGCCAGCGCTCCGGTGCCGGTCGCGGAGCGCGGCCGCGCCGGGCTCCTGCCGGTCGTGTCAGCGACCGTCGGCGCAGCCCTCGGTGACGCCGGCCTGACACCCGCGCGTGCCACTCTGCTGCTCGTTAAGATCCCCGTGGTCCATCCCGGCGTCCCAGGGGCGACCGCCGAGCAGACCTCGATGCGACGAGGTCGCAGCCTGGCCGCCCTGGGCGCCGGCATCGCCCTCGGCGACATCGAGCCCCACCGCGTGACTGAAGCCGTCATCGGGATTGACGGAGCCGCCGATCTCTACGCACGGCGTGTCATGACCGTCGCCGCACCCGAGTCAGACCGCGTCGAGGCGATTGCGCTCGGCAACAATGCGGACGCCGGCGGCGATCTCATCATCACCGCAACGCTGATGGCCGACATCCTCGACGGTGCCGCGGTCAGCCGCATGCTCCATGAGAGCGGTGTGGCCCTCACCCGCTGGGGCACGGTTGAAGATCCTGATGACGTGGCGGCCGTGTTGATGAAGACCGGTGTCGCGCCGGACGGCCGCGTGCGCGGCCATCGCACGATGGTCTACAGCAGCGCCATGCCGCCGGAATCGCATATCCGCGCCGCGTCATCGGGGATGCTCGGCGCCATCCTCGGCCACAGCCGGTTCTTCAATTCCGGCGATCCGATCCACCAGGCGCCGCCCGGCGGCGGCATCGTCGCCGCGATCGTCCGCAACCGCGCCTGATCGCGTTTGCCCGCCCGGCGCGGCGGATCACTCCGCGGCCGACGAGCGCGGCGAAGCCGCGAGGCGGAGCGCCGTCTCCGTCAGCTCGTCGCCATAGTGACGACGCGCGAAATCTTCGGTGACTTTCCCGCCAACAAGGTCGTCGGCCAGGGCGGCGGGATCGCGCTGTCGTGGATCGCCGAACCCGCCGCCGCCCGGTGTGACGATGCGGACGATATCGCCCTTCTTCAACTTGTCGACGGCCTTCGAGCGCAGGCGCTTGTCGTCCTTGCCCGGGTTGAGGACGAAATAACCGGATGTCCCGGTCCCGCCGCCTTCGGCCCCCTGGACCGGATGCTTCTGGCGGTCGCCATAGCGCGAGAACACGGCGCCGTCGACCAGAACCTCGACGTCGCGCGCCACGCCCAGTGCCCCGCGATATTGGCCGGCACCGCCGCTGTCCGGCACCAGATTGTAGGCGTGGACCCGCACCGGGTATTCGTGCTCGATCATCTCGGTCGGCGTGTTCTTGAAGCGCGCCAGATGGGTGTCCTGGCCGTCGCGGCCGTCCTTGGCCGGGCGGGCGCCGGACCCGCCGCCGAAAATGTCGTTGTAGACGAACGGCCGGCCGGCCGCCGGATCGTGGCCGACGAACGCGACGTGGCTGATCTGGGCATGGCTCGGCGCCATCATCCGGCCGGGCAGCATCTTGCCGAGCGCTATCAATGTCGCCTCCTGCACCTTCAGCGAGACGTTGGTGCGCGCGGCGGTCGCGGCGGGACGCAGGGGATCGACGATCGAGCCCTTGCGCGTCTTGATGTCGAGGATCGTGAAGCAGCCGTGATTGGGCGTCACGTCCTTGTCGAGGGCGATGGTGAAGCCGTACTGCACGGCGGCCAGGGTCGTGGCGAGCGGACAGTTGATGTTGCCGGCGACCTGATTGCCGCAGCCGGTCAGGTCGACGGTCACCTTGCGGCCCTGCTTGACGATCTTGACCCGGATCGGGATCGACTCCTCGGTGACGCCGTCATCGTCGACGATGTCCTCGCCGACGAACGTGCCATCCGGCAGCTGGTCGAGCCCGGCAAGCAGCCGCGCCTCGGTCTCGGCGATCAGCAGATCGGTCGCCGCCGCGATCGCGTCCAGCCCGAAGCGGTCGATCGCCTCGAGAAACCGCCGCATGCCGGTGAGGCAGGCGCTCGCCTGGGCGCGCAAGTCGCCCAAGGTCTTGTGCGGGACGCGGATGTTGTTGGCGATAAGTGCGAACAGGTCTTCGTTCTCGCGGCCCCCGATGTAGAGGCGCACGAACGGGAAGCACAGCCCCTCGGCGTAGATCTCGGTGAGCCCGCCGGCCACGCCACCCGGCGAGGCGCCGCCGAGATCGGAGTGATGCGCGACCGACCCGACATAGCCGACCAGCTCCCCATCTCCGGGACCGACTGGCCGATAAACGGGACCGATCATCATCACGTCCATGATGTGCTGGCCGCCGCGGAACGGATCGTTGGCGATGATGACGTCGCCCTTGGCCAGACGCCGGCCGCCCAGCGCCTTCAGCGCCTCCTGCATGGTCAAGGTCGAGCCCGCGAGCAGCATCGGCGCGTGCTTCGACTGCACGATGACGCGGCCATCGCGGTCGAACAGTGCGCAGGACAGGTCCTGCACCTCCTTGATCACCGTCGAGCGCGCGGTGCGCATCAGGGTGTTCGCCATGTCCTCGGCGACCAGCTCCAGCGCATAGCGGATCACCTGCGCCTGCACGCGATCGCGGAGGTTACTTGCAGTCGAAGCACTCGTGATCATCGGATCTCTCCTTAAACTTACCCCTCACCCGCTCGCTAAACTTACCCCTCACCCGCTCGCTGGCGCTCGCGACCTCTCCCTCAAGGGGAGAGGTGAATCCGCGTGCGACTACTCCCTCTCCCCTTGTGGGAGAGGCCGTAATCTCGGACGGATGTCCGAGATTACGGGAGTGGGGACTCCCGAAGGGGCGCGAAGCGGCGGGGTGAGGGGTCAGTTCTTCCGCACATCCAGATTCAACCACTCATCGACGGTGGCGCGCCAGCCCGACGGAATCAAGGCGCTCGATCCCTCGCCTTCTATAACCGCCGGCCCGTCGATCACCGCACCGACCGGCAGGGTCGCGCGGTCCCACACCGCGGTGTCGACCGTCTTGCGGTCGCGGGTGAAGTACACCGGCCGGCGACCGGCGTGCCGCGCCGGGCCCTTGGGCGCCGTCGGCTTTGGATACGGCAGCTCCTCGCCTTCGACCGATACCCGGACCTGGACGATCTCCACGACTTCGCTCTCGCTGCGATAGGCATAGCGCCGCTCATGCTGGTCGTGGAAGGCGCGGACCAGCCGCTCGACCGCGTCCGCGGGCAGGCGGCCGGTGAACGCCTCGCCGAGATCAATCGCCAGGTCGTAGGACTGGCCGGCATAGCGCATATGGGCGAGCCAGCGCGTGGTGAGGCCCTCGGTGCGCGCGCCGGCGGCGTGCAGCTTGCCCCGCGCCGCGTCGTCCAGCGCGCTGACATAGCGGGCGAGGACGGCGGCATCCAGCGCCGCGGCCGGCCGCAAGACCATCTGCGACTCGTCCCAGCGCAGCGGACACAGCAGGAGGCCGACCGCCGAGAAGTTGCCGGCGAGATAGGGCACGATCGCACGCCGCATGCCGAGCGCCTCGGCGAGCTCGATGCCGTGGGTCGGGCCGGCGCCGCCGTAGATGAGCAGCGGCAGGGCGCGCAGATCGAGACCTTTCTCCAGCGTGTTGGCGGCGATCGCCTTCACCATGCGCGCCTGGATGATGTCGAGGCTCGAGGCAGCGGCCGTCGGTACGTCGACGGCGAGCAGCTCGCCGATCGTGTCGGCGAACGCGGCCTGGGCGAGCTCGGGCTTCAACGTGAATCCGCCCCGCCCGCCGAGTTCGGTACCGAGCCGGCCCAGCACCACGTCGGCGTCGGTGATGGTCGGGCGCTGGCCACCGCGGCCATAGCAGGCCGGCCCGGGCACCGAGCCTGCGGATTCACGGTCGACCTGGATGTAGCCGACGTGATCGACCAGCGCCAGCGAGCCACCGCCCGCGGCAACCGCGGCGACGTCAATCATCGGTGTGCGCACCGGATAGCCGGCGATGCTGCCCTCGAACTTGTGGACGGGCCGCCCGCCCTCGACGATCCCGATGTCGAGCGAGGTGCCGCCCATGTCGATGGTGACGAGATCCGGAGCGTCGATCTGCCGGCCGAGATTGGCCGAGGCGATCACCCCGGCCGCGGGGCCGGAGTTGATCATGGTTACCGGCTTGTCGGCGGCGAGATCGGGAATCGCAAGCCCGCCCGAGGCCATCATGATGCGCGTCGCATCGACACCTTCGCCGCCGAGGCGCTGCGACAGCCGCTTCAGGTAGGGCGTCTGGATCGGCTTCAGCAGTGCGTCGAGGACCACGGTCGAGGAGCGCTCGAACTCGCGGATCTCGGGCGACACATCGCAGGACAGCGAGACATGGACCCCCGGGAGCTCCTCGGCCACGATCTCGCCGATCCGCCGCTCGTGGGCCGGGTTGACGAACGAGAACAGGCCGCACACGGCCACGGCGCGAACGTCCTTGCCTTTGAACGGGCGCAGCTTGCGGCGGAGATCGTCCTCGTCGAGCGTCTCGACCACTTCGCCGCGGGCACCGATCCGCTCGTTCACCTCGATGCGGCGCTCGCGCGGCACCAGCGGCAGGGGATTGTCGATGTTGAAATCGTAGATGCCCTCGGCCGGGCGCTGGATGCGGCCGATGTCCAGCACGTCGCGGAAGCCGCGCGTGGTGAGCAGGAGGCCGCGCGGCAGCTTGCCTTCGATGATCGCGTTGGTCGCCAAGGTCGTCGCGTGATGGAGAGCGGCCACCGCGTTCCCAGCCCCCGCGACCAGGACGAGGCCGTTGACGATCGGGTTGATCGGGTCGTCGTAGTCGGTCGGCACCTTGGCCGACGTCAGCGCGCCCGTCGCCTCGTCGAGGAGGACGACGTCGGTAAACGTTCCCCCCACATCAACGCCGGCGCGCAGGCTCATGACGCCACCTCGTGCTGCGAAACAGAGGCAGCCGCGCGCAACGCCGCCTCGGCCCGGCTCAAATGGACCGTCATCGCCGCCTCGGCCTTGACACCGTCCCGTGCCGCGAACGCATCGGCGAGCGCGACAAGGCCAGCCAGCGCGATGTTGCGCGTGCGGGCCTCGGACAAGGTCATCACGCGCAGGCTCTCGACATGATCGTCGTAAAGCTGGACCGCGCGGACCAGCCGCTGATTGGGAACCATCGCCAGCCAGCCGGCGCGGAACTCGGCGTTCGCCAGCATGAAGCGCTCGATGTCGCCGACCTCGTGGGCCTTGCGGCTCTGCTCGACCGCGTCCCGCAGCGCGGCCACGCCCGCGTCGGTCGCGGCCGTCGCGGCATCGCGCACGGCCGGCGGCTCGAGCAGGCGACGCAGCTCGAAAATATGGCCGATGTCCTGCGGCGACAGGCCGGTGACGACAAAGCCGCGGCCCTGCATCTCGGCAAGCCCGTCGCGGGCGAGCAGCGCCAGCGCCTCGCGCACCGGTGTCCGCGACACGCCCAACGCCTCGGCGAGGGCGATCTCCTGCAGCCGGTCGCCAGGACGGACGCGGCCGGTCCGGATAGACTCGCGCATGCGCTCGTAGACTTGGTCGCGCAGAGCGGTGGAACGGATTAAGGGCTTAAAATCGCTGGACATAATTGGTCCGGCTGAAAGTCACGTATAGCGTATACAGTCCACAGTACCCGGTCAATACCGTGGCCTCCGGGCGCTCCTTTACTCCACCGTGATATGCCCTACTCCGCCGTGATATGCGCGTTCCGGACCACCGGCGTCAGGACCGCCGATTGGTCGTGCAGGAAGGCCGCGAACTCCTCCGGGGTCGAGCCGCGGGCCTCGATGCCGAGGTTCTCGAACTTCGCCTGCACGTCGGGCTTGGCCATGGCCTGCCGCACGCCATTGCTCAAGAGCCGCACGATCGGGTTCGGCGTCTTCGCCGGCGCCACCAGGCCATTGAAGGCGCTCGCCTCGACCGGTTGATAGCCGGCATCGGCCATGGTCGGAACGTTCGGCAGCTTGCGCAACCGCTGCTTCGCCAGGATCGCCAACGGCCGCAGCTTGCCCTCGTCGATGTACTGCGAGACGGCGGTGATCTGGGTGACCGCCGCGTCGACGTTGCCAGCCAGCATGTCGGTGACACCCTCGATGTTGCCGCGGTAGTGAACATTGCGCCACGTCACGCCGGCCACCGTCTGCAGGAGCTCGCTCGCGACATGGTTGATGGTGCCGACGGCATCCACCGTCACGGTAAGCCCGCCGGGGCGCTGCCGCGCGGTGTCGAAGAACGCTTTGAGGTCCCGGACCTTGAGCGACGGCCCGGCGATCAGAAGAGTAGGCGTGAAGCTGAAGGTGCTGATCGGCGCGAACGCGGCTTCGGGATCGTAGAGGGGCTTGGCATAGATCAGCGGCGCCAGAACCAGCCCGCTGTTGGAGCCGACCAGCAAGGTGTAGCCGTCGGCCGCGGCACGGGCCACGTAATCGCCGGCGACCATTCCGCCCGCCCCCGGTTTGTTCTCGACCACGAAGGGCTGATGCAGCGATTGCGCGAGCTGCTCGGCAATGATTCGCGCCGTCACGTCGACGTTCCCGCCGGCCGAAAAGGGCACGATCATGTGCACGGGCTTGCGCGGATAGTCCTGGGCGGCCACGGCGCTGGTGAAGCAAACGGCGGCGGCGATCAGTAAAGCAAAACGAAACATGGATCTCTCCACATATTAGCTCGTCATCCCGGACAAGCGGCGAAGCCGCGCGATCCGGGATCCATGGCGCCGCTGGAACGATGGACCCCGGCTCTCACGATGTTCGGCCGGGGTGACGGTGATTTTCATATTAACGTCTGATCCATCAACGACAGAAAATGCGCCGCCGCTTCGGAGCGCGTGCCGATCCAGATATCATCCGCGGCCTTGGCCTGCTGCATGATCCGCTCGAACGCCAGGATGCCGGGAATGCGTCCGAACACATGCGAGTGGATGGTGGGGTCGACGCGCGCAGCCCCGGTTTCGCGGGTGCGCACATAGAACAGCCAGTCCTCGAACATCTCCACCATCATGCGCGGCGAATTGCCGTAGCGCATGGCGAGCGGCAGGTCGTTGACCTCCATGTTGCTGGGCATCGCCACGATCGCGTGCTGGCCGAAGCGCACCAGGTACGGCAGGTCGTCGTTCAACGTGTCGCCGTGCCAGGTGAATCCCTCGTCGGCGAGCAGGCGTGCCGTGCGCGGGCTCGGCGTGCCGCGCGGACTGACCCATCCCCGCGGCCGCTTGCCGGTGGCGCGCTCGATCAGGTCGGCGGTGCGGCGGATATTCGCCCGCTCCTCCTCCTCGCTGAGATAGATCGGAATCACATCCATCGCGTAGGAATGCGCAACCACGTCATGACCGGCGTCGGCGATCGACCTCACGATGTCCCCGTGCCGTTCGGCCATGATGCCGCTCACCATCACCGTCGCCTTGATGCCGTGATGCGCCAGCGCGTTCATGGCGCGGAAAATGCCGCGGCGGTGGCCGTATTCGGCCCAGCCGATCGCGTTGAGGTCGACCACGCCCGGCTTCAGCGGATTGCCCATCGGGCCGATCCCCGGCCATTTGCCGTCGGACCACCATTCGAACGCGACGCGGAAGAACACCGCGATCCGCTTGCCGCCCGGCCAGCGGAAATCCGCCGGCGCCGCGACTTCGATCCCGCCGGCGTGGATATTGAGCTCGTCCATTCGACTGTCCTTTTCTTGGCCGGCTCGCGGGTAGCCGCCACACCGGCCGGATATTGCCAGGGGGCGAAGCCCCCTGGGACCCCGGCCCTACCCGCTCGCCGGCGAACGCGCCCCTGAGTTAATCGAATGGGCGCGCGTTCGGGTGACTCACGGCAATCACCCAGCCTGATATGAATTTAAAGCCGCGTCCGCAAGTCCCACAGCTCGGGGAACAGGCGGATCTCCAGCAGGCCGCGCAGATAAGGCACGCCTGCCGTGCCTCCGGTACCGCGCCGGCCGCCAATGATCCGCTCGACCGTGGTCACATGCCGGAACCGCCATTGGCGGAAGTAATCCTCGAGATCGACCAGCTCCTCGGCGAGCTCGTAGAGCTCCCAATGATGCGCCGGGTCGCGATAGACCGCGATCCACGCCGCCTCGAGGGCTGGATCGACGACGTGCAGCTGCCGAAAGTCGCGCTCCGCCGTCACCGCAAACCCGCGCCGGGCGAGCAGGCGGACCGCCTCGTCGTACAGGCTGGGGGCGGCAAGCTCGGCCTCGAGCTCGGCCGCGATGTCGGCGCGGTGGCGGTGCGGCGCAATCGTCGTCGCATTTTTATTGCCCAGCACGAACTCGATCAGTCGATACTGATGAGACTGGAAGCCCGAGGCGCGCCCCAGCGAATTGCGGAAGTCGAGATATTCGCTCGGCGTCAAGGTCGAGAGCACGTCCCACGCCTGGATGAGCTGCGCCATGATTCGGCTGACCCGGGCGGCCATCTTGAACGCCGGCTGAAGGTCATCGGCGCGGATGCGCGCGCGGGCGGCGCGCAGCTCGTGCAGCATCAGCTTCATCCATAGCTCGGTCGTCTGGTGCTGGATGATGAACAGCATCTCGTTGTGATTGTCCGAGCGCGGGTGCTGCACCGCCAGCAGCTGATCAAGCCCGAGATAGTCCCCGTAGCTCATCTCGCCGGTGAAATCGGTATGCACCCCCTCGGGCGGATGCGGCGTGTCTGCCATCCTCGTCTCCTTAGGTGACGGTCGCGCGGCGCTTGAACTCCGGCCGGTCCCAGCCGCCGGTCTGCAGGATCTCGATCAGGGCGGCCGCGGCGTCCCAGATATCCACATAGCGCAGATAAAGCGGCGCAAAGCCGAAGCGCAGGAGGTCGGGTGCGCGAAAATCGCCGATGACCTTGCGGGCGATCAGCGCCTGCATCACGGGATAGCCGTGGGCGTGATGGAAGGAGACTTGGCTGCCGCGATGCGCCGCATCGCGCGGGCTGGCCAGGCGGAGGCCGAAGCCGGCGCCGCCCTGCTCCTCGACGAGCCGGATGAACAGATCGCCAAGCGCCATGGACTTGGCACGGAGGGCTGCAAGGTCAGCGGCGAGAACCGTGTCGACCCCGACCTCAAGAGCCGCGAGCGACAGGACCGGCGGCGTGCCGCACAACGCGCGCGCGATGCCGGCGGCCGGGCGGAATGTCGGCCCGAAGGCAAACGGCTCCGCGTGGCCGAGCCATCCGGTCAGCGGCTGCGCGAACTCTGTCTGGTGGCGGCGCGGCACGAAGATGAAGGCGGGCGCTCCCGGCCCGCCGTTCAGGTACTTGTAGCCGCACCCGATGGCGAAGTCGGCGCCGGCGGCATTCAGGTCCACCGGCACCGCACCGGCGCTGTGCGCCAAGTCCCATAGCATGAACGCCCCACGTTCCCGCGCCGCCCGCGTGATCGCCGCCATGTCGTGCATGGCGCCGGTCCGGTAATTGACGTGAGTGAGCAGGACGCAGGCGGTCTCGCCGTCGATCGCGTCGATGAGCCCGGCCGCGTCGGCAAGATGCAGGCGATGACGGCCGCCGAGAAGCTCGATCACGCCTTCGGCGGTGTAGAGGTCGGTCGGGAAATTATCGCGCTCCGAGAGGACCACCGTGCGCCCGGAGCGCATCCGCAGAGCCGCCGCCAGAGCCTTGAACAGGTTGATCGAGGTCGAATCCGCGACAGCCACCTCGCCGGGTTCAGCACCGATCAGCCGCGCGATCTTGTCGCCAACCTTCAGCGGCAGATCGATCCAGCCATGCCGGTTCCAGCTGGTGATGAGATCCTGCCCCCATTCGGCTTCGACCACCTCGGCAACGCGGGCCAGCACCGCTCGCGGCCGGGCCCCCAGCGAGTTGCCGTCAAGATAGATGACCTCTTCGGGCAGCGCGAACGCCGCGCGATGCCGCGCCAGGTTGTCGGCGCGGTCCAGCGCGGCGCAGTCGTCGCGAGTCGGCAGGGCCCCGGCCATGCCGGAGCTTCACCCGGCGGGCCGGCCGCGCGCAAGCCGCAGTGTCAGTCCCCGGCTTCCGCGGCGACCGGCACGCTCCACGGCTGGCGGAGCCAGGCTTCCAGGCGCGTCCCGAGCTGGATGCACGGTTCCTCGATCCAGGAATAAGACAGCTGCGCAATCGCCAGCGCGATAGCCACGGTGAAGACTTCCGTGCCGGCGAACGTCAGCAGATCGTAGTGCGCCATGGTCCCCGGCGTGAAGACGACATAGAGCTCGTGGACCGCCACCGTCAGGATGAAATAGTGCCAGAGATAGAACGAGTACGACATCCGGCCGTTCCAGCGCAGCACCGAGTGGTCCAGCAGTCGGGACGTCCGGCGACCCTCGCCCCACACGACTAGGCTGACGATTGCAAACGCGCTGGCGCCCTGGATGAACGTCCCCGGCGCCCAATCCAACGGCTGCACGAGCGGAGTGAGCATGACCAGCCAGGCAGCGAGCGAGGCGCCGCCCACGCCGCCGGCATGACGCCTGAGGAACCGCGCGACATCGCGTCCGCGGATCTGGACCAGCATGCCGAGGTGGAAGGCAAACCAGTACCGAACGCCCACATGACTCCACATCAGCACGGACAGGCAGAGCAGCCCGCTCAGCATCGTCAGATCGGTCGCGAGGTTGCGTTCCCGCACGACCCGGTGCATCAGGGGCAGGATCGGAATCGCGCACACTTCGACGTACAGCGACCACACGACCAGGTTCATCGACCAGGTCGCGATCGCAAAATTCCCGATCACCGACCGCGGCTTCAGCGGATTGAATATCGTCCCGTTCAGCCAATCACCAAGGAACTCGAAGCCGGTCCATGACAGCGTCGAAAGATCGATCGGGGCGCGGCCCATGAAGAACAGCCACCCCAGTGCCATGACTCCGATCATCGATGCCGTATGCGCCGGGTACAACCGCAGGACCCGCCGTGCCATGAAGATGACGTAGGTGCGGAGGCCCTGGCCGAGCTCCTCCTTGCGGTCGAGCGAACGGGCGATCGCCAGACCGCTGATCACAAAGAACAGCATCGGCACGTTGACGCCGTCGCTGACGATCTTGGCGATGACGGCCACGAAGCCCGCCTGGTCGAAGACCGACCCGGCGTAGTCGGCTGGCACGGTGAACGCCAGGGTGTGACTGGTTGCGACCAAGAGGGCCATCAGGCCCCGCAGCGACAATATCCCATCGACAAAACCGGTCGCGCCCGACCGGCCCGATCCTGCCCGCATATCCAACCCCTACGCGTCTCCGCGTGACAGCCAGCAGATCGCGCGTGCGGCCGACTTGCTTCAAGGGGCCGGGACCGAGCTGCCGTGCTCAACCGGACGAAACGCTCGCTTGCTTACGCTTGCTTACTCGCGGGCAGGTTGTATGAGCAAAACCGGGCGTCGTCGTGTGATCCTTCTGTGGCCAAAAGCGTGTTTTGACCCGCCGGCCCCTTTGATGCGGCCGGTAGAACGGCCGCGCCCCGGACTTGGGGCGGGCAGAGTCAAGCAGCGGCCTACTGCATGCTCACCAAGGTCATATCGGTGAACCAGGACTGGGCCGAGACGAACCCCCGGACCTTCTTGCTCATCGCCCGGGGGTTGAGATCGTGGACGATGAAGAGCCACGGCGGATTGTCGACCAGCTGCTCGTGCGCCGTGCGGAACGCACCGTCGATGGTCGCCTGGTCCGTGGCCTCGGACAGCTTGGCCAGCGCGTCGTCGAAGACGTCGTCCTTCCACTGCTCGAAGTTGAAGCCGTTGGGCGAGAAATTCGCCGACGAGAAATAGCGCGCCATGATCCCGACGTCGGATGACGGCGAGCTGACGTTGATCGCCATCGAGCCGCGCAGGCCCGCGTCATCGGGTGTCATACGGGCCGCGGTGAGCAGCACCTGCCATTCGACGACCTCGAACTGCACGTTCACGCCGCAGGCGTCCTTCAGGTTTTCCTGCAGGTATTCGTTCATCGGCAGCGGCAACATCTGGCCGGAGCCGGAGGTCGAGATCATGACCTTGAACGAGAGCGGCTTCTGCGCCGTATAGCCCGCTTCGGCCAGGAGCGCCTTGCCCTTCGCCGGATCGAAGCCGTAGCGGTTCCTGGGATTGCCGAAATGCGGATCGCCGGGCTTCAGCCAACCCACCGCCGGCTCGGCGGTGCTGTTGAGCAGCGACACGATCCCGGCGCGGTCGATGCAGTAGTTCAGCGCCTGGCGCACCCGGACGTCTTTGACCGCGCTGTTGGAGGCCCCCATGTTGAACAGCCACGGCCAGACATGCGGGTACGAGCCGGTGACGATGTTGAAGCCGGCGTTCTTCAGCGCCGGAATGCCGTCCGGCGGCGGCACCTCGATCCAGTCCACTTGCCCGGACATCAACGCCGACATGCGCGACGTCGCTTCCGGGATCGGCATCAGCCGCACGGCTTCGACCTTCGCCTTATGCGTGGGATCCCAATAGCCATCCCAGCGCACGAGCTCCACCGCCTCGCGCGGCGTCACCTTGGTGATCCGGAACGGGCCGGTGCCGGCCGCAGGCAGCATCGCCACCTTCGCCCAATCGCCCGCCTTCTGAAACGACGCGGGCGACGTGAAAAGGATGTAGACGGCCATATAGGGGAAATACGAAGCCGGCTTCGTCGTGGTGATGGCCACCGTGTAATCGTCGACCTTCTTGTAGCCGGCCATCAGCGGCACGCGGGCGCGCGTCATGCCGGCGGCCGGCGGCTCGAATTGCGGGCTGTCCTTGTTGAAGTAACGCTCGAGGTTCCACACCACGGCATCGGCGTTGAAATCGGTGCCGTCATGGAATTTCACGCCGTGCCGCAGATGGAAGATCCAGGTCGACTTGTCGTCCCCCGCCTGCTCGTATTTTTCGGCAAGGCCGGGACGCAGGCCGGCAAGCTTGTCCCGGCTGGACAGATCCCACAGCACCAGTCCTTCGAAGATGGGATACCCGAGGAAGCGCATCCCCTCGAAGCCGTTGTTCGGCATCCCGGTCGTGGTCGGGATGTCGGACGCGGTCATCGCGATGCGCAGCGGGTCGGCCGCCTCCGCCGAAGATGCGCAGAGGAAAGATCCGGCGACTGCCGAAGCCAGCAGAAGACGACGAGCGATCATGGTTTCCCCACCTGTTTAAGAGGGCCGCAGAACCGGCGGATCGGTCGAAGACTGGTTGCCGCGACGATAGCACGCGGACCTGCGCCACCCCAGATCACGCCTGCTTGACCCCCGCAAGATGCAAGAGGCAGGCCAGGGCAGGAGATCGATTGTTAACCTGCGCCGCGGCCGGCCATCATCGCCGCGCGAGCGCAGCGCGGTTGACGCAGTGGCGCAACGCGCCGGTGGCGAGGTAATCCCGAGCCGTCTCCACGGCCTTCACGCGCATATCGCGGATCGACGCGGCGCTGATGCTGGCGACATGCGGCGTCACCACCAACCGGCCGCGCAGCCAGTCCTCGTCCGCCGCCAATGCCTGGAACAACGGATCGTCCGCCGCCGGCGGCTCGGCCTCCCACACATCGAGCCCGGCACCGCCGACGCGTCCGGACCGTAACCCGTCGTAGAGCGCCTTCCGATCGAGGACGCCGCCCCGCGCGGTGTTGATGAGGAGCGCGCCGGGCTTGAGGA
The DNA here is from genome assembly GCA_036394195.1 of Alphaproteobacteria bacterium. Taxonomy (GTDB): domain Bacteria; phylum Pseudomonadota; class Alphaproteobacteria; order CACIAM-22H2; family CACIAM-22H2; genus DATJPD01. The sequence continues at coordinate 18,614 of DASWFO010000340.1, forward strand.
GCGCGATCCGCCGGGCGTCGATCAGGTGCCGGGTCGCCGCGGTGAGGGGCGCGTGCAGGCTGACGACGTCCGCCTCGGGCAGGGTCGCGTCGAGGTCGGTCGCGCGAACCACCCCGGCCGGCGCGTCCGCGACCTGCGGGTCGAAATAGGCGACCCGCATCTCGAGACCGATCGCCCGCTTAGCCACGGCGCGACCGACGGCACCGAGGCCAACCAGCAGGAGCTGCGCGCCGCGCAGGCGTCGCACCGTCGGCGGCAGCGGAAATGGCAGCCAGGGTGCGCTCGCCGCCGTCTCGACCCGGCGATGATAGACCTGGAGGCCGCGCGCCAGGGTGAGCAGCAGGCCGAGCGCATGATCGGCCACTTCCGAGATCCCGTAATCCGGCACGTTGCATACCGGAATTCCACGCGCCGACCACGCGGCGAGGTCGACATTGTCGACCCCGGCGCCGGCGCGCACGAGAACGCGGCAGGACGTCGCCTGGGCGGCCACCGCCGCGTCATAGATGACCCGATGCTGGCCGACGATCGCATCGGCGGACGCGAGTGCGGCAAGGTCGAGCTCGGCCGTGCTGGCGGCGTGCCGGATCTCCAGCTCGAGCCCTTCGGCGGCCTCGCGCTCGAGCGCGTGATCGTCGGCGAAGACGGTGTCGGGTAGAAGGATCTTCATCCGCCGCGGCGCGCCAGGAACCGGCAGAGCGCAGGGCCTTGCGCGGCGCACATGGTCTCCTCGACCGTCGTCGGGGCGTCGAGCACCATCGCCGAGACCGCGCGCAGCATGCCGGTGATCGGGGCGCAGACCGGCGTCGGCGACGCACCGAAGCCGTGCACGAACGGCGAGTTGCGAACCTCCAGCACCAGCTGCTCTGGGCCGCGCTCGGCAAACGTCCACGTTCCCCAGCCGAGTTGCGGTGCTGTCTCGACGATGACGTCCAGCAGCGCCGAACCGGCGGCGCCGCTGGCGCGGTACGCCGCCGCGGAGCGGCCGCCGTGCTCGGCGATGGAGTCCGCGAGCGCCGCAAGGGCCTCGCGGCGCGCCGCCTCGGGCAGGCGCTTGAACAGGCCCATGACGGCGTCGGTGCGGAACATCAGATAGCGAATGTCGCCGTCGCGGATCTCCCCCGCGGCGCTGTCGTGGATCAGGCGGTCGAGAAAGCGGGGAGACTTCGCCATGGGTTTCTAGGCTGCCGATGACGCCGCACGCGCGCGGTCCCGCAGCGCCTTCTTGTCGGTCTTATTGACCGTCGTCTTGGGCAGCGCGTCGAGGATGTCGATCGAGGCCGGCACTTTGTATTTCGCCAGGTTGGTGCAACAATGCGCAAGGAGATCCTCGGCGGTCGTGCGTGCACCGGGCCGCAGCACGACATAGGCCCGCACCACTTCGCCGCGATAGGCATCGGGGGTTCCGACCGCCGCGGCATCGGCGACATCCGGGTGCAGGAACAGCACTTCGTCAATCTCCCGTGGATAGACGTTGTACCCGCCGACGATCGCCATGTCCTTCTTGCGGTCGCGGATATAGAGATAGCCATCGGCGTCGAGCTCGCCGATATCGCCGGTATATAGCCAGCCGTCGCGAAGCGCCTCGCCGGTTTCGGCGGCAAGATTGCGATAGCCCTGCATGATCTGGGGCCCGCGCGCGCGGACCTCGCCACGTTCGCCGATCCCCAGCACCGTGGTGCCGGTCTCGACCTCGACGATCTCGACCTCGGTCTCAGCCAGCGGAATCCCGACCGAGCCCAGCTTCGCGACCCCTTTGGCCGGGATGTAGGTGAGCACCGGCCCGGCTTCGGTCTGGCCGTAGCCCTCGAAGACCGGCGCCCCCACCGCATCCTGCCAGCGCCGCAGCGTTTCCTCGGACAAGGGCGCCGATCCCGAGTAGCAGGTGTGCACGCTCGACCAGTCAGTGCCGGCGAAGTCGGGATGCGCCATGAGGCCGATGAAGATGGTCGGGCTGCCGGGGAAAATCGTGATGCGCTCCGCGGCGACCGTGCGCAGCGCATCGTCCGGCTTGTAGCGCGGGCGGATCACCAGACAGCCGCGGCAATAGGCCGCGAGGAACAAGCCCATGGCCATCGCGTAGGAATGGAACAGCGGCATCATGCACAGGATGCGTTCGCCCCGCCCCTGCGCATCGGGCCGGCCGGTCGGCAGGAGCCCCTCGCGTTGCGCCACATTGGTCGAGATCGCGCCATGGGTGAGGTTCACGCCTTTGGGTCGGCCGGTCGTCCCGCCGGTGTACTGGAGCAGCCCCAGCGAATCCGGATCGGGCAGCGGAAGGGCCAGGTCCTGCCCGCACCAGCTGTCCAGTCGGGTGGCACCGTCGCCGACCGCGATCACGTGGCGGATGCCGGCTGCTTCAGCGAGTGGCCGCAGGGAAGCGGCGAGGCCAGCGTCAACGAGCAGGACCACCGGTGCCGCATCCTTCAGGATGTAGTCCAGCTCGCGCGACGTGTAGAGCGGGTTGAGCGGCACCGACTGGGCGCCGGACGCATAAATCGCGAACGCGGCGATGCAGGCGTCGATCGAATTGGACAGGATCGTCGCGACGCGCATGTCCCGGCCGCCGCCGAGTTTCTGGAGCTCGGCGGCGAATCCGGTGATGCACGCCGCGTAATCGCGATAGGTCATCCGCCGGCTGTCGAACGCGAGCGCTTCGGCCTCCGGAGCGTCGGCCGCGGCCGCCGCCAGCATGTGCACGACGGTCGGATAGACCGGCGGCAGAGGTGCTGCCGATCTCACCATCGGCGCCTACTGGGCGTAGCTGGGATCGAGCCGGTCGAGCATCCGGAGCAGGCCCGGCCATTCGCGCGTGCGCGCCGGATCGGGATAGCTCTCGAATTGCTGGGCCGTGTGCTCGCTCACCTTGGGATCCGGCAGCTCGATGGGCCGGTTCAGCGACAGGGCGGCGACCTGGAGACGGCACGCGACCTCGAGCGAATACATGAGGCTGAACCCGTCGGCGCAGTCGTCGCCGACGACGAGCAGCCCGTGATGGCGCAAAATCAGCGCCTTGTGATTGCCGAGGTCGCGATAAAGCCGCTCGCGCTCGTCGGTCGAGAACGCGAGCCCCTCGTAGTCGTGATAGCCGACGCGGTTGTAGAACATCATCGACTTCTGGTTCAGCGGCAGCAGCCCCTCTTTCATCGCCGCGACCGCCATGCCGGCCTGGGTGTGGGTGTGCAGGATGCAGCCGGCGTCGTGCCGATGCATATGGATGGCGCTGTGCACCACGAAGCCGGCGGGGTTGATGTTGGCGCCGCGCGGACTGATCACGTTGCCGGCGAGGTCGATCTTGACCAGGGACGACGCCGTCACCTCGCCGAACATGGTGCCGAACGGATTGATCAGGAACTGGTCGCGCGTCCCCGGCACCCGCGCCGTGATGTGCGTATAGACGAGATCGTCCATGCCGAAATGCGCCACCAGCCGATAACAGGCGGCAAGGTCGATCCGCACCTGGCGCTCGGCCGCATCGACATCAGCGGGCTTCAGGACGTTCATGGGCGTAGATTAGGAGCGCCTGATAGACGTGTCCAGCCGGTGAACGCCCCTCTCGTTCGTCATTCCCGCTCCGGTGTCGCGCTTCGCGAGCACCTGGCGAGAACCCATGGTTCAGCGTGGCCTTGCGCTGCGCCGCCGCGAAGCGCCGGCGGGCGCGGAGAAGACTTGGGGATGCCCGCTTTCGCCGGCACGACGAACAGGATGAACCCTGTTCGTCATTTCAACCGTTTTGCGGCCTCCTCGACCAGGCCGAGGTCGGTGTGTTTTTTGACGTCGAAGCCGGCTTTGAGGAAGCCGAGCTCCCTCTGCAGATCGATGTTCGCCTGCAGGGCAGCCAGATCGGGCCTCCCCGCCGGATCGCGATAGTAGTCCTTTTTGGTGAACAGCCAGTCCGCGAAGCTGCCGGCCGGGCGTCCGCTGACGCGCGCGGCGATATCCAGCGTCTCACCGCGGTTCGCGGGATCGAGGAACCAGTGTTCGGCGCGGAGCGCGTCTTCGAGGAAATCGACCAGCGCTGCGCGGTGCTGGCGCAGGAACTCCTCGCGCACCGCCCACACGATCATCTGGGTCGGGCCGACCGCGTCCTTCTGGGTGAACAGCGGCCGGGCGATCTGCAGCAGCGCCGGATCGAGCGAGAACGGGAGCACGCCGGTGAACAGGTCGATCTTGCGATCGGCCAGCATCGCCCGCATGTTCGGGAACGCAGCCTCGACGATGGTGACGTCGCGCTTCTCGTCCAGGCCGGTTTTCCGCAGCATGGCACGCATCGCGATGTCGACCGCACTGCCGGCGGCGTTGCTGGCCAGCACCCGGCCCTTGAGGTCCGTGACCGTCTTCACCGGCCCGTCCTTCAGCACGAAGTACTCGTTGCTGTAATAGCCGGCGACACCATCTTGGAATTCATCAGCGATGATCCGCAAGTCGCCGAGCCCGGCATTCTCGACCGCGAGCGCGAACGACGAATAGGCGAGGTTGCCGATCTCGAGCTCGCCGGTCGCCATCGCCGTGATCATCGGCGGCGTGCCTTGGAAGCGCACGGGCTCCATGGCGTAGGACCGGCCCTGATGCCGAGCCAGGCCGGACTTCTCGAACAGGATCGGCGCCCAGTCGCTCACCGGCACGACATAGGCGAGCCGGAGCTTCACCGGCGTCTGAGCCGCGCCGACGCGGCCGCCGAGGCCCGCGAGCAGGCCGGCCAACGCCGTCGCCAACAACACCTTTCGTTTGCGCATGGTCGCCTCCCTGTTGTCTTCGACACCTCGCTTCGGCTGATGGATGGCGAGCCTGGTGGCTTACTTCAGGCGCTTTGCCGCCTCCTCGACCAGGCTGAGATCGGCATAGGCTTTCGCATCGAAGCTTGCCTTGATGAAGCCGAGCTCCTTCTGCATGTCGATATTCGACTGCAGCGCGCTAAGGTTCGGTTTGCCGTTCGGGTCGCGATAATAGTCGCTCTTGGTGAACAGCCAGCTGTCGAAGCGGTCGGCCGGCTGCTTGCTCACCTTGACCGCGATCTCCACCGCCGCGTTGTGATTGGCCGGATCAAGGAACCAGCGCTCGGCGCGCAGAGAATCCTCGATGAAATCGACCATCGCGGCGCGGTTTTTGCGGATGAACCCCTCGCGCGCCGCCCAGACGATCATCTGTGTCGTGCTGATCGCCTCCTTCTGGGTGAACAGCGGGCGGACGATCTGGCGCAGCGACGGATCGACCGAGAACGGCAGCACGCCGGGGAACAGATCGATCTTCCGGTCGGCCAGCATCGCCCGCATGTTGGGAAACGCCGCCTCGACGATGGTGAGGTCGCGCTTGTCCTCGAGCTTGTGCTTGCGCAGCATGGCGCGCATCGCGATGTCGACCGCGCTGCCGACCGAGTTGGTCGCCAGCACCTTGCCCTTGAGGTCCTCGACCGTCTTGATCGGGCTGTCCTTCGCCACGAAGAACTCGTTGGTGTAATAGCCGGCGACACCGTCCTGGAACTCGTCGGCGATGACCCTAAGGTCGGTGAGCCCAGCGTTCTGCACCGCCAGGGCCAGCGACGAATAGGCGAGATTGCCAACCTCGAGCTCGTTCGTCGCCATCGCCGAGATCATGGGCGGCGTGCCCTGAAAACGCACCGGCTCCATCACGTAGCTCTTGCCGTTATGCGGCATGAGCTCGGGCTTCTCCAGCAGGATGGAGGCCCAGTTCGACACCGCGACGACCCAGGCGACACGGATCTTCACCGGTGTCTGCGCCGCACTTTGCGACACCACCATCGCGGATGCCAGCGCACCTAAGATTACCGCCGCAACCACTACCTTCACCGAACGCATCATCTCCTCCCCAAGTCTATGCAACCGCGCCGCCGAGATAGGCGGCGATCACGCGCGGGTCCTTCAGCACGTCGCCCGGCCGCCCTTCGGTCAAGCTGCGTCCATAATCGAGCACATGGATGCGGTCGGCAAGATCGGCCACCATCTGCATGTCGTGCTCGATCCACACCATGGCGATGGCCAGCTCATGCTTGATGCGCAGGATGAAGCGGGCCAGATCCTCCCGCTCATCGCGATTAAGGCCCGCCGACGGCTCATCCAGCAGCAACAGACGGGGCTCGAGTGCCAACGCGCGCGCAAAGCCGACCAGCTTCTGGGTGCCGAAGGGCAGCTCGGCGACGGCCGTGTGGCGATGGCGCTGCAGCTCGACGAAGTCCAGGATCTTCTCCACCGCCGCACGGTGGCGGACCTCTTCGCGCCGGACGCCCGGCAGGAACAACATCTCGGCCAGCGCGTTGGTTCGGATCCGGGCATGGCGGCCGACCAGGAGGTTGTCGAGCACGCTCATCTGCGGGAAGAGCTCGCCGTGCTGAAAGGTGCGGGCGAGGCCGAGCCGCGCGATCTCGTGCGGCGCCTTGCCGGCAAGATCGAGCCCGCGGAAGCGCACGCGACCCTCGCCGCGATAGAGGCCGCTGATGCAGTTGAACACGCTGGTCTTCCCGGCCCCGTTCGGGCCGATCAAGGCATAGAGCTCCCCGGGATCGACAACGAACGAGATGCCGTCGAGCACGGTCAGCCCGCCGAACCTGAGGCTCAGGGCTTCGATTTCGAGCTCAGCCATACCATCTCCGGCTGCGGCGATATTGCTTGACCTCGCGATAGCTGCGGCGCTCGCCGCTCGTCTGGCCGAGATAGAATTCCTGGATGTCCTGGTGGCTGCTAAGCCGGGCGCGGTCGCCGTCGAGCACGACGCGGCCGTTCTCCAGCACGTAGCCGTAATCGGCGATCTGAAGCGCCACCGGCGCGCTCTGCTCGACCAGCAGCACGGCAATCCCAAGCTCGCGGCGGATCTCGACCAGCCGGCGGATCAGGTCCTCGATGACGACCGGCGCCAGACCGAGCGACAATTCATCGACCAGCAGGAGCTGCGGCCCGCACATCAAGGCGCCGGCGATCGCCAGCATCTGGCGCTCGCCGCCCGACAGCAGGCCGCCGGTCCGGCTCCGCAGCTCGGCCAGGCGCGGAAAGAACTGATAGACGAGGTCCTCGCGCGCCCGCCGCTCGCCCCGCGACAGCGCCGGGGCGAACGGCGCGATCAGGTTCTCGGCCACGGTCAGGTTGGGAAAGACCTTGTCGCGCTCGGGCACCAGCACGATGCCGAGCCGGGTGATTTCGCTGGGCGCGCGGTTCTCGATGCGGCGCCCCTTGAATGTGACGCTGCCCTCGGTCACCCGCGCATCATCAAGGCCGAGAAAGCCGGACACCGCGCGCAAGGTGGTGGTCTTCCCCGCCCCATTGGTGCCGAGCACCGCCACGATTTGGCCGTTGCCGACGGTGAGGTTGATCCCCTGCACCGCCGTGACGGCGCGGTGGTACACGACCTCGACGTTCTCGAGCATCAGCAGGGCAGTCATTTGCGCCCACCCGCAACCGGCCGGTGCTTGAACGGCCACAGCAGAAAGAACGTCTGCAGGCGGCGCCAGATCCCGACCAGGCCCAGCGGCTCGAAAATGAGGAAGCCGATCATGACCATGCCGAACGCGGCGAAATTCACCGCGAACAGGTCGCTGGCATAGCTCTGAGCGCCGGGCAGCGCCATCAATCCGGCCTCGATGAGATACGGAAAAATCGTGACGAACACGGCGCCGAGCAAGGCGCCGACCAGCGAGCCCAGGCCGCCGATGATGATCATCGCCACGTATTGAATGGTGAGGAACAGCGAGAACGCCTCGACCGACACGAAGCCGCGGTAATAAGCGAACAAGGCGCCGGCCACCGCCGCCAGCGCCGACGAGATCACGAACGCAAGCAGCTTATAGCCGGCGATGCCGATGCCGAGCGCTTCGGCGACAGTCTCGTGCGCACGGATCGCCCGCCACGCGCGGCCGGTGCGGCTGCGCATCAGGTTGATGCAGATGAGCAATGCCAGGACCGCGGCACCGAGCAGGACGAAATACCAGGCCCGCGGGCTGTACACCTCGTAACCGCCGAGGCTCGGCGGATCGATGGTGATGCCGGTCGAGTAGCCGCGCCGGGTCTCATACTCGCCGCCGAGATAAATCACCACGAAGTGGAGAGCCAGGGTCGAGACGGCGAGATAAAGCCCGCGCAGGCGGAGGCTGGGGAGGCCGAAGATCACGCCGAGAGCCGCGCCGACGCCCGCGGCCGCCGGCAGCGTGACGTAGAACGGCGCATTCCACTCGCGGAACAGGATGCCGGCCGTAAACGCGCCGGCGGCGAGCAGCCCGGCATGGCCGAGCGAGATCTGACCGGCATAGCCGGTCAGCAGCATCAGCGACAGCGCACCGACCACGGCCAAAAACACCTGGCAGGCGAGATCGAGATAATAGGCCGAGCCCAGGAACGGAAACGCGATCAGCCCCGCCGCGAACACCGCGAGCATCGCGCGCTCGAGCCGGGTCTGCGTCAGCGCCAGGTCCTGCGCGTAGCCGGTGCGGAAATAGCCGCTTGCGCGCGGCTTGCGGCTAGACACGGTCGAGTTCCTCGCGGGTACCGAGCAATCCCCAGGGTCGCACCGCCAGCATCGCGATCAGGACCAGGAACGGCACGACGTCGGAGAGCAGCGGATCGACGTAATGAATGAGCAGCACCTCGCAGGTCGCCACGATCAGGGCCCCCATCGCGGCCCCAGCGAGGCTGTCGAGCCCACCGACCAAGGCCGCTGGAAACGCCTTCAGCCCGATGATCACCATGGTGGTGCCGTCGACGGCCGTGTCGAGGGCGAGCAGCATGCCGCAGACCCCGCCGGTGAGCGTCGACAGGCCCCAGGCCAGCGCGTAGATCGCGTGCAGGTTGATGCCGCGCTGGGCCGCGAGCAGCGGGTTCTGCCCGGCGGCGCGCATGCGCACCCCCCAACGCCCGAGGCGCAGAAACAGGAACAGGCCGGCGTAGACCGAGACCGTGATGACGACGAGCAGCGCGATCACGGCGGAGATCCGCGCCCCGCCGGGCAGCGTCAGCGACGGATTGGCAAACCCGAGCGCCTGCAGCGGATATTGCTGCTGGGCGCTGAAGACGAGCACCACCAGGCCGCGGACCAGGATGCCCAACGAGATGGTCGTCAGCACCGCCGCCAGCACCATCTCGCCGGTCATCTTGTGCATCAGGAACAGATAGACCAGCACACCGACCGCGAGGCTCAGCAGCACCGCGGCCGCGACCGCTAGGAACGGATTGCCGTTGAACAGCGACGCCGTCGCCAGCAGCAGATAGGCGCCCAGCATCATCAGCTCGCCATGGGCAAGGTTCAGCACCCGGCTGACACGATAGATCAGCACATAGCCGCAGGCGATCAGCGCGTAGATCGAGGCCAGGACGACGATGTTGACGGCGAGCTGCACGGGTTAATGGTCAATGCTGGAGCAGAACCCTCTCTGCCCTTTAGGGCGGAGAGGGTGGCGAGCGGCATCGAGCCGGGTGAGGTGGGTCATTGTTCGAAACTGGAATCCCCCACCTCACCTAACCTCTCCGCCCCCGAGGGCGGAGAGGAATCGGAGGGCGGCGTCATCATCTAGTTTAGTGTTGTGCGATCCGACGTACTTCTTCACTTCACGTCGTAGGTCACCCAGTCCTTCACCCGCGCGATCGCGCCCTTGTCGGTGTCCCAACGATAGACGCGGTAGTACTGGTGGGTCCGGTAGTGGTTGTCCTTGGTCCACTCCATCTCGCCGCCCCGCAGGCCCTTGGTGTCGACCTTGAGCGTCGTCAGTGCGGCCGTCACCTTGCCGGAGTCGGCCGGCCAGCCGGCTTTGCGCAGCGCCGCTTCGATGACGAGACCGCCGAGCCAGCCTTCGGTGAGCTGATTGACAGGGTACTTCGCGTTACCGCTCTTGGCCGCGTCCTGGATCTGCCGGTGGACCGGGAGCTTTTCTTCGAATAACGAGTTCGCACCCATCACCAGGAATTTCGGGTCCTTGAGGCGCGGCAGCTCGCCCTCGGCCTCGAGATGGGCGTTGGTGATGTACATGCCGTCCCAGCCGAGCTTGCGCAGCGCTTCGACGGTCCGCACCTCGGTCACCCATGGCGCCCACGACATCACCCAGTTCGGATTGCTCTCCTTGAGCTTGGTCGCATAGGGCGTGTAGTCCGGCGTCGGCGGCGGGATGACCTCGATGTTGAGCGGCGTCATGCCGAGCGTCTTGGCATACTCCGCGCCATACTCCATCTCGGTGCGCGAGATCGGGATCGCCATCGCGGCGAAGCCGATCCGCACCGGCTCTTTGGCCGTCTCCTTGACGTAATTGAGCGACGCGCGCGTGTCGAAGCCCTGCGAGAACCCCGTCGAGCAGAATTGCAGCGCATCGGCCGCCGGCGGCAGCGTCTCCTTCGGGCACACGGCGCCCATGAACAGGACCGGCACCTGCGCCCGCTTCGTCTCGTTCAGCATCGGCGCGTAGGTCGAGGACAGGCTGGCGTTGACCAGCAGGATGACGTTGTCCTGGGTCAGCAGCTTCTTCACGTTGGTCGCCGCCTTCGACGGCTCCGACGCATCGTCCTGCAGGATCAGCTGAACCTTCTTGCCGTTGATGCCGCCGGATGCATTCAGCTTCTCAACGTAAAGCCGCAGGCCGTCCACCGCCGGCCCGAGCGTGCTGGCCGAGGGCCCGGTCATCGCGCCGGTCAGGCCCACCACATAAGAGTCCTGCGCCACCGCCGGCGAAGCAAGGACGGCCGCGGCGAGCGCGCCGCCCAGACTACGTGCAAACATCGCGATCCTCCCTTGATGATTCATTTTAGAGACTCAGACGCTGCCCGTACGTCATGACGCCGGCACCTGCAGCACATCGCCGGCCGCGGACGCCACCAGACGCTCTTCGGCGGCGTCGTACATGGATTCCACGAGGGCTTCAAACCGATCATACATCAGGTTGCGTTTTACCTTGCGAGTCGGCGTCACCGGCTCGCCCTCCTCTTCCGGATCGAGCTGCTTCGGCAGGATTCGGAACGCCTTGATCTGCTCCACGCGCGCCAGCTGGCGGTTGGCCCTGTCGATCTCCGCCTGGATCAGCCCCGTCACGGGCGGGCTTGCGGCCAGGGACGTGAAGCCGGTATAGGCGATGTCCTGGCTGCGCGCCCACTCGGCGACGGTGTCGTAATCGATCTCGACCAGGGCGGTGAGATATTTGCGGCCGTGGCCGAAGACGATCACTTCGGCGACGTAGGGGCTGGCGCGCAGGATGTTCTCGATGAACGACGGCGAGATGGTCTTGCCGCCGGCGGTGACCATGAAATCGCGGACCCGGTCGACCAGGCGCAGGCAGCCATTGTCCCATTCGCCGACATCGCCGGTGTGCTGCCAGCCCTGCTCGTCGATCACCTCGCGCGTTGCGTCAGGCTGACGCCAGTACCCTTCGAAATAATCCGGGCCACGCACGAGGACCTCGCCGTTAGCGGCCAATGTCACCTCCCACCCGCGCGGAACCGTGCCGACATTCCCGGGCTTGGCGAAGCGCTCGGTCTGGCCGCTGATGAATGCGCCGCCGGTTTCGGTCTGGCCGTACGCGTTGACGAGATTGACGCCCCAGATCTGCCAGAGCGCTGCGGTGTCGGGCGGCAGGGGTGCCCCACCCGAGATCGCCAGCTCCACGCGATCGAGGCCGAGCTTGTTGAGCATGGGACCGAACGCGATCGCCCGAGCCGCGGCGTTCAGCAGCGCCTCGGTCATCCCGTGGCGACCCGCCCAGCGCCGCCGTGCGCAGATCCGCCCGAGCCGCATCGCGAGGTCGTACGCCGCGCGCTTGATCCACGATGTGCTGCCGAGCCCGACCAGGACCTGCGATGCGAATTTCTGCATGTAGCGCGGGACGGTGAAGAGGACGGTCGGGGCGACCTCGAATAACGTCTGCGGCAGGTCCTCGATGTCCTCGCCGAAATGCGGCACCAGACGCGAGATCAGCGGCAGCGTGATCGCGACGTCGCGGCCGAACACATGGCACAGCGGCAGAAAGACGACGGCGCGGTGATCCTTGTCGGCCAGGGTCGGATACAGATCCACGATCGTGTAGGTGCCGGCGAGATGCTTGCCGTGCGTGATCAACGCCCCCTTGGGATGACCGGTCGTTCCCGACGTGTAGACGATGAAAGCGGGATCGGCCGGACCGATGGCCCGCGCCATGTCTTCGAGTGCCGCGAGGCTCGCCTCGCCGTCGTCTCCGCCGGCATCGAGGAGCTCGGCCAGCGGCTTCAGCTTCGGATGGTCGTAGCCGAACATGGCCGACGCATCGATCACCACGATCCAGCGCAACCCCGGCAGCCGATCGACGATCGGCAGGAGGCGGTCGACATATTCCTGGTCCTCGGCGATGAAAAGCGACGCGCCGCCGTCGGTAAGCTGATATTCGACCTCCGCCATCGACGCCGTCGGATAGACGCCGTAGGTGATGGCACCGAGCGCCTGAGCGGCAAGGTCGCAGATCATCCATTCCTCGCAGGCGTCGCCCATGATCGCGACGCGCTCGCCGCGCTGAACGCCGAGAGCCCGCAGCCCCTGGGCGCAGCGCCCGACCAGCATGGCATAGTCGCGCCAGGTCCGCTCGCGGTAGAGTCCCAGATGCTTGGAGCGGAACGCCACCGCGTCCGGCTTCGCCCGCGCATGCTCGACCAACAGGAGCGGCGCCGTCTTGCGGCGCAGCACCTCGAATATGGCCGGCACGTCGTCCATCGGCGGCTACATGCTGCCCCAGGTTTCGCGCGCGACCTCGGCCACCAGCTCCAGCTTGCGGCGCGTATCGTCCGCGGTCACCGTCTGACCGCCCCCGCCGCCGCTCGAGAAGCCGCATTGGGGGCTGAGGCCAAGCTGGTCGAGCGGGACGTGGCGCGCCGCCTCATCGATCCGCCGCTTGAGCGTGTCCTTCGATTCCAGGACCGGCGTCTTGGTACTGACCAGGCCCAGGATCACCCGCTTGCCTTTCGGTACGAATCTAAGCGGCGAGAAATCGCCGGCGCGGGCGGTGTCGTATTCCAGGCAATAGACGTCGACGTTGACCCGGTTGAACAACACATCCGCGATCGGGTCGTAACCGCCCTCGGCCATCCAGGCGCCCTTGAGGTTGCCACGGCACAGGTGAATGGCGACGGTCATGTTGCCGGGCTTGTGCGCGATCGCCTCGTTGATCAGCCGTGCATAACGCTCCGTCAGCTCGTCGGCGTCTTCGCCGCGCGCCGCCACGTCGGCACGAGCGTGCGCATCGCAATTGCACGGCAGCGCCGTATCATCGAGCTGCAGATAGGTGCAGCCCTCTGTCGCGAGCTCCGCGATCTCATCGCGATACATCGCGATGAGGGCGGCCAGATATTCCTCGCGGTCGCGGTAGACGATGGTGTCGTAGGCTTTCGGCCCAAGGAAGAAGTGCATCACCGGCGGCGAGGCGATGGTGACCTTGGGCACACCCTGTTTCACCGCCGACTTCAGGAACTTGAAATCGTCGGCGACGATCCGGCGTTTGCGCTTGAGCGGCGCCCGGGCATAGGGCGACGCGGCGACGCCGATCACCTGGCTCTCGTTGCGGAAGCCCAGGGTGCCGTCGCGCAACCCGAAGCCGTCCACCGCATCGATGAACCCGGCTGACCAGCTGCGCCGCCGGAACTCGCCATCGGTGATCGACGGCATCCCGATGCTTTCCTGAAAGCGCACGATATCGGCGACCGACTGGTCGACCACCGCCTTGAGCTCCGCCTCGGTGGTCTTGCCGGCCTTCAGGCCGCGCACGGCATTGAGCAGCTTGTCCGGCCGCACGAAGCTGCCGATATGCTCGGCCCGGAACGGTGGGTTTGCGGAAGGCGTCATGCAATCGTCCTTTTCTCTACGCCGCGACGCGCCGGAGCGGCGGCCGCGGCGCCTTCGTCATGCCGTCGACCAGCAGCCGCGTGAATTCCGTGGCCAGCCGTTCGACGGTGACCCCGGGCTCCTTGTTGAACCAGTGCGTCGCGGCATTGCCCATGCCGAGCAAAGCCAGCGCACACAGACGGCAGTCGAGATCGCGGCGGAATTCGCCCGCGGCAACGCCCGCCTTCAGCACGCTCTCGACGATGCGCTCATAGTTGCGCGAAAAACGCCCGACCCGGCGGCGGCTGTCCTTGGGCAGGTACCGGCGCTCGCGCTGAAACACCATGACGAACGCGGCGCGGTCGAGCATCGGCGACAGATGGGCGTCGATCAGCCGGTAGACCTTGTCGGCCGCCGTGCCTGTTGAGGCGGCGACCGCCGCCGCGGCCTCCGCATAGCCTTCGGCGCCGCGCGCGCAGACCTCCTCGAGCGCCGCCTCCTTGGAGTCGAAATAGTAGTAGAGGCTGGCCTGGCGGATGCCGAGCACGTCGGCGATGTCCTGGGTCGAGGCGCCGTGAAAGCCGCGCTCGGCGAACACCTGGGCGGCGGCCGCGAGGATCTCGGCGCTGCGACGGCGCGGGTTGGGGCGCGATCGGACTGTGGCGGCCTTCATCCTCCCCTTCTCTTCTCGCTGTTCTTTGTCTATAAACCTATAGAATTTTTCGGTGCCTCGCAACCGAAACCCGGGGAGACGCCCATGCAGACCCGTGCCGGCCAGCCGCCGTTCCGCGCCGACCATGTCGGCAGCCTGCTCCGCCCCGCGACGCTGCGCCAGGCGTTCAAGCAGCACAATGCGAAACAGATCGACGACGACGCGTTCGCGCGCATCGTCGACGAGAGCATCCGCGACGCGGTGCGCCTGCAGGAAGAGGTCGGCCTCAAGGTGGTGACCGACGGCGAGTTCCGGCGCGCGTCCTACTGGGGCCGCTTCGTGGAGCGGACCGATGGGTTCGCGATCCGCGCCGCCGCCTATAAATTCCGCGACGATCACGGGCACGAAGTCGACTTCACCGCTCCGTATGCGATGAAGAAACTGCGGCGCACGCAGCCGCTGGCCCTGGACGAGTTCGCTTTTCTCCGCAGGGCGACCCGCGCGACGCCGAAGATCACCCTGCCGGCGCCGTCGACCATGCATTTCTATGGCGGCCGGATTTATGCCGATCCGGCGGCCTATCCCGACGACGCGCCGTTCTTCGCCGATCTGGCGCGCCTGTTCCGCGAGGAGATCGCCGAGCTTGCGAAGGCCGGCTGCCGTTACGTGCAGCTCGACGAGGTCGCCATCGCGCTCCTCTGCGATCCGACGATCCGCGACAAGGTCGCGGCTGACGGACGCGACCCCGACAAGCTCGTCGATCTCTATATCGAGGCGATCAACCAGGCCGTGGCCGGCCGCCCGGCCGACATGGTCGTCGGGGTCCACATGTGCCGCGGCAATTTCCGCGGCCGCTATCTCGCCGAGGGCAGCTACGAATCCGTGGCCGAGCGCTTCTTCGCCAACACCCACGTCAATCACTTCCTGCTCGAATACGACACCTCGAGGGCTGGCGATTTCAAGCCGCTGCGCTTCGTTCCCAAGACCAAGGGCGTGGTGCTCGGCCTGGTCAGCACCAAAACCCCCGAGCTCGAAAGCATCGACACGCTGCGGCGACGTACCGAGGAGGCGACGAAGCATATCAGCCTCGACCAGCTCGCGATCGGCCCGCAATGCGGATTTGCCAGCACGGTCGCCGGCAACCCGGTGAGCGAAGCCGACGAGCGCGCGAAGCTCGCCCGGATCGTCGAGGCGGCGGGTACCATCTGGCCGTAAGGCCGGCTTGACGGCATGAAAACGCGCGGCCTACGCTCTTCCCAACGATAATGGGAGGAGTAACGCCGTGGCTGTCCTGATCATTGGTGCAGGCCTGGTCGGATCGCAGATCGCGCGAATATTGGTGGAGCAGGGCGAGCGGCCGGTAGTGATGGATTTCGCACCGCAGCCGAAGGCGCTGGCGGAGATCGTCGACCTGTCGCGGGTCAGAATCGTCGACGGCGACGTGATGCGGCCGTTCCGCCTCACCCAGGTGATCCAGGAGAACGCGATCACCGAGGTCGTGCACACGGTCGCCAACCCGATGCTGACGTTGGGCGCCCAGCGCGATCCCTTCGCCGCCATCCAGCTCAACATCATGGGCACGGTGAACGTGCTCGAGGCGGCGCGCGTCCACAAGCTGCGCCGCGTCGTGGTCTCGAGCTCGAACGTGCTCAACCATTTCCTGAGTGGCGGCAGCGATCGCGGCGACCACACCAAGGAGGATGCCTTCCCGCGCCCCCTCACCTTTTATGCCTCGACCAAGCTTGCGATCGAGAATCTCGGCCTCAACTATGCGCAGTGGGCCGCCGTCGACTTCGTGGCGGTCCGCTACGGCGCGGTCTGCGGGCCGTGGAGCGGTGCCGGCGGCGGCGGCCCCAGCAACATCCTGCGCGAGGCGATCCAGCGGGCGCTCAAAGGCGAGGAGGCAGTGCTGCCGTCCGGCGGGCTCGAATGGGTGTATTCGAAGGACGCCGGCCAGGGGACGGTGAGGGCGCTGCAAGTGAAGAACCCGGCGCGCCGCATCTTCAACATCACCATGGGCAAGATCGTCAGCGCCGACGAGCTTGCGGCCGCGATCAAGGCCGTCGTCCCCGGCGCTAAAGTGCGTCTGCAGACTCCCGAAGGAAGCTCGGCGGCGATCCCGCCCGCCGACATGCTCCGCGCGTCCGACCAGACGGCGGCGAAACAGATCCTCGGCTTCACGCCGGCGTACGGAATTGTCGAGGCGGTCAAGGAACTCGCAAGCTGGCTCAAGACGAGAGCCTAAAACGAAAGGTGCCTCATGAAACTCAATCGCGTCCTGGACGGCGACGGCCACATCATCGAGCGTGATGCGGAGCTGTTCGAATACCTGGAGCCGCCCTACAAGGGCAACACGACCTTGCTGGGCTATCCGTTCTTTCCGACCTTGGACGGCTACAACCGCGGCGCCGTGATGGCGCGGATGGGCATCCACCAGTCTTACGAGATCACGCCCAAGCTGTGGGTCGACACGCTCGACAAGGCGGGGCTCGAATCGACGGTACTGTATCCGACCGCCGGCCTCGCCTTCACCATGATCCAGGACCCGGTCTGGGCGGTGGCGCTGGCGCGCGCCTACAACGACTGGTTCACCGACCGCTATTACCGGTTCAACAAGCGGCTGCGCGGCATGGCGCTGATCCCGCTCCAGGACGTGCCGGAGGCGGTGAAGGAACTGCGCCGCGCCGTCACCGAGCTCGGCATGATGGGTGCGGTGCTGCCGGCGAACGACGCCGATATCGGCGTGCGCAAGGGGCTCGGCCACCGCGACTTCTGGCCGATCTATGAAGAGGCGGAGAAGCTCAACGTGCCGGTCGCCACGCACGGGGCACCATCGATGAATCTCGGCATCAACGCCTTCACCAAGTTCGGCATGACCATCGCGCTGGAGCATCCGATCGCGCAGATGATCCAGATCACCAGCTTCGTCATGGAGGGCGTGTTCGACCGCTTCAAGAAGCTGCGCGTCGGCTTCCTCGAAGCCGGCACCGGCTGGGTGCCCTACATGATGGACCGGCTGGACCGCTCCTACGAGGTGTTCAGGCGCAACGGCAAACAGGAGTTCTCGGAATACCTGCAGACCAAGCCCAGCCAGCATTTCGCGTCGGGCCGGATGTATTTCAGCTGCGAAGGCGGCGAGCCCAGCCTGCGCAACCTCGTCGACCGCATCGGCCACAAGGGCCTCTTGTTCGCGTCGGACTTCCCGCATGAGGCCAATCTCGAGCACGCGATGCACGAGATGGAGGAGCTGCTCGACCGCGACGACCTGTCGGACGCCGCCAAGAAGGGCATCTTCTGCGACAATATCGAGGCGTTCTACGCCCGGGCGTAGGGGCCCGCCCGCCCCCCTGAATCCGGTGCAATACTGCAATTGTTTTCCAAGCCGTTGAAAGTCACCGGGGATTCGGCCGACAACAATTGCAGGCCGCTTTTTCGCGCCTGCAATTCTTTGGGCGTCAGCTGGCGCTTCTGCAACAACTCGACGGGCCGGCATTTCCCTTCTCACCAGGCGTGATTGCGCACGCTGACAACGACTGGCTCGCCGGCCGGTTGCAAAATATAGGGTTTTGCGAGCAATCCGAACGTGATGCCGGGTTAGCCGCAGTTCGGGCCGGCCCGGTTGTCGACCCCGCCGCCATGGTCTAAGCTGCTCCAAAATGAAGCCATTTTGGAGCACACATGCCGCTGAACCTGTCGATCAAGAATGCGCCCGATGAGGTCGTACGCCGCCTCAAAGAGCGGGCCAAGCGCAACCACCGCTCCCTGCAGGGCGAGCTGCTGGCCATCATCGAGGACGCGATCCGCGGTCCGCGCACCCTCACCCCCAAGGACGTGCGGGCCGAGGTCGAGCGGCTGAAACTCCGGACGCCCGCCGAAAGCGCCGCCATGATCCGTCGCGATCGCGATGCCCGTTAAGGTCGTCGACGCCTCGGCGTTGGGCGCGCTACTTTTCGGCGAACCCGACGGCACGACGGTGGCGGAACAATTGGGCGACGGAGACCTCATCGCGCCAGCCCAGCTCGGGTTTGAGGTGGCGAATATCTGCCTGAAAAAAATGGCGAGCCACTCCGATCGCCACGACGCTCTGCTGGAAGCGTTCGCAATGTTTGGCCGTATGGCCATCGAAACGGTCGAGGTCGACCACGAGGAAACAATCCGCTTGGCGAGCGATGCCGGCCTCACGGCGTACGATGCGAGCTACCTCTGGCTGGCAACACAACATCGCGGCGAGCTCATAACGCTGGATAAGCGGCTCGGCCGGGCCATCAAGAATTGGGCTCAGAGTTGGATGCGATTGAGCCAGGTCTTGCATAAACCTCACTCTGACCCCTATTACTCGCCTATTACTCGCGAGCGAAGACGTCGTTAAGCGCTACGGCCGTTAATGCGGAAGAAGCGTGCAAAAAAGGAACAAGCCAGCCGGAAGTTAGCTCATTATAATGTGGTGCTATGTACAAGCCTGGCGAGAGAGTCCCCACCTCTGGAATATATGAAATTGTACCGGCGCATGGTTCCCCCGCCGTCGAGGCGAAGACTATTGCCCTCGACAAAGACAGGGTATTTCCGCCTACGCCAGAAGCTGGGCTCAGTTACCGCCTAAAGCAAGAAGTCGTAACGATTTACACGACCACTTCATCCAACATCACTATGACCGGCACCTCTACGCTGTACAGTGATGTACTAAAGCGGCTTGCCAAGAAATAAGTCTCATTATCGCGTCACGGTGGATGACGCATATGAAGCGCACAGGTTTGCACTTCAATTTGGCGGGCGCGGCGGAATCCTAAACGAAAATGGGATCCGGTCTGCCGTTGCCCGTCCATATAACGGGCATTATCTGCGCATCCACCACAAGGCCGCCGCTCTTGTTGAGTCCGTCATCAATAATCACGGCTTTGTCGACGGCAATAAGCGAACGGCCCTCATTTTACTAAACACATTACTTCAAAGAAGCGGATACAAGCTGCGTTCAGACCCAAAACCTGAAACTGATCGGGCGCTAGAAGAAATGATTCTAGCGGTGGCGACCGGTGGAATGAGGGTTGCTGCAATCACCGCTTGGTTCAAAGACAGAATAGAGCGTGCTTAGGCCATCACCACGTTAAGCGGTCAGATGTATGCGTGGAATCGTTCGTACGGCCCCGATCGCAGAACGATCTCGGTCTGACCCAATTTCGCACGGGCCGCATTTCCCATAACCAAGCGTGATTGCACACCCTGACAACGACTGCCTCGCCGGCTGGTTGCAAAATGTTGGGCGCACTGGTCGCCGCCACCCTCCTCTCCGAGGGCGGTCAGCGCCGGGGGTTCGTTTCAAGGGTTTAGCCGAGAACCGATTTCGCCGCGAAAATGAGTGCCGCGACGATCAGCCCGATCGCCACCCAGCGAAACACGAGCGCGTGCACGTAGCTGACGGTGTAGCCTTCGAGGTTCGGCATGGCCGCCATCCCTATCACGCGGCGTGCTGCCTGCTCTGTGATCAAACCGTGCTCATTCGACTCTAGTCGACGCTTCCCCGCTTCTGGCCGGTGCGGTGGGCGCGCCACAGCCAGCTCACCTCGGCGCCGTAGAGGAAGATCAGGCTCGAATAGTAGACCCACATCAGGATCAGGATGAACGTGCCCGCAGCACCATAGCTGGTGGCGACGTTGGTCGTGGCGAGATAAAACCCGATCCCGAACTTGCCGAAGCCGAACAGCACCGCCGCGGTGGCGGCGCCGACCAGCGCATCCCGCCACTCGATGCGCGCATCGGGGAGGATCTTGAAGATCGCGGCGAAGATCAGGGTCGTGATGACCAGCGACAGCGCCATGTGCGCCGTCCACATCAACCACGCGACCTGCCGATCTCCGAAAATCAGGTCGCCGAAGCCGGAAATGGCCGCATTGACCACCAGCGAGACCACGAGCACGAACCCCGACGCCATGATGATGGCGAAGCTCTTCAGCCGCACGCTCACCAGCGTCAAAACGCTGGCCGACGCCCTGTAGCGCCAGATGCGGTTGAGCGCGCCCTGGATCTCGCCGAAGATGCCGGTGGCGCTGATGAAGATGACGACGGGTGCCACGATGCTGGCGATCCAGCCCTCGTGGCGCGCCCAGGCGCTCTGGATCAAGGTGTGGATCGCCCGCGCCCCGGTCTGCCCCACCAGGCCCGCGATCTGGCCGTAGACCGCATCGTCGGCGGCCTTCTCGCCGAAGATGGCGCCGGCCACCGCGAGGGCGATCACCAGCATCGGCCCCAGCGACGAAATCGTGTAGAACGCGATCGCCGCCGCCGAGGTCATTGCGCCGTCGTTCACCCAGCGAAGGGCCGCGTCCGAGAACACCAGAAGCGTCGCCCACGGCTCCGCTTCGGCGTCGAACCAGGGGGCGCGCTTAGCCGAGCTTCTCATCGACGATCGCCTTCAGCCGCTGCGCGTCGAACGGAGCGCGGACCTTCGCATCGTTGTCGAAATAGACATAGACGTCGCGCGACGGCGCCCTGGGAGCCGGCCGCGGACTGGCGCGAATGGCGTCGTCGGGCTCGCCGCCCCGCGCCCACGCCGCGATCCGCGTCGCCCAGGTCTGCAACGCGTCTTCGCCGTAGCCGCTGGCGTAGAGGACTTCCGAGCCGTGCAGGCGGCAATAGACGAAGTCCGACGTCACGTCCATGAGCAGCGGCCACTCGACCGTGTCGGCGACGACCAGCGCCACGTTGTGCGCGCGGAGCAGCTCGATGAACGCCGGGTCGCGAAAACTCTTATGGCGGATCTCGATGGCATGCCGCAACGGCCGGTCGACCACGCCCGCGGGAGTTTTGCGCCCGACGCGACGGCCCGTTTTGCGGACGGTGGCAGTGCGGGCGAGCTCCGCCGCGGCGATCGTGTCACGCGGCAGCAGTTTGAAGAACGCCTCCAGGCGCTCGGCATTGAACCGGAACTGCTCGGGGAACTGCCAGAGGATCGGGCCGAGCTTCGGCCCCGGCTCCAGCACGCCTTGCGCGAAATATCGCGCCAGCGCCGGCCGGGCGTCCTTCAGCTTCAGCATATGGGTGATGAAACGGCTGCCCTTCACCGCGAACACGAAGTCCTTGGGCGTCGCGTCCGCCCACTGCCGGAAGAACTCCGGCTTCTGCAGCCGGTAGAACGTCCCGTTGATCTCGATGCTGTTGAAAATGCCGGCAGCGTAGGCGAGCTCGGCGCGCTGCGGCAGCCCCTTCGGATAGAAGACGCCGCGCCAGCCCTTGTATCGCCAGCCGGAAATACCGATCCGCACCGCGCCCGCGGCGGCTTTTTCGGCGTACCCCCGCGGGGGCGGCTTCGACATCCGCGGTGAGCGTAACCGCCATCGCCATTCAGGCCCTATCACCCGGCGCAAACGAATTCGGGCCGGAACGGCGAACAGCCGTCCCGGCCCGAGTTTCGAGCACCGCCTAACGTCAGCGCAGCGCGTTCGCCGCGACGAGCTGCGGACGCGGCAGCACCTGGTCGACGGCGCTGCGGATGTCCTGGGTGCTGACCCGCCGCGCGGCCTGCTTGGGGCCGGCGACCTTTCGACTGCCGGGGGCGCGGGCATGCAAGCGCCGGCTATGCGGCGGCCCGAGGAAGACGACCGGCGTGTCGGTCGAGGATTGAATATGCCGCGCGGTTTCGGCACCGGCCAGGCCGTGCACGTCGGCGAGCACCAGCTCCGGACGTGTGTCGCGGGCCAGCTCGACCGCCTTTTCGTCCGAGTGCGCGATGCCGACGACGGTATGGCCCATCTTCTCCAGCGCCCGTTCGATCTGCGCGCCCTTGTGGTCCTCGTCCTCGATGATGAGGATGCGCGCGCTCATGCGCTGCTTGATCAAGCCCTGGGCTTCGGCGAGCTGATGCTCGACCCCGGCGCGCCGAATGCCGAGGATGTCCGACACCTCGGCCATGGTGAAGTTCGCCATCGACGTCAGCAACAGGACCTCGCGGGCGCGCGGCGGCAGCGATGCCACGGCGTAGCGCAGCCGCTGATCGGCCCCCGTTTCGACGCCCCCCTCCAAATCGAGATCGAGCCGGTGCAGCACCGTATGAAAGAGCCTATACAGATCCTTGCGGATATCCGCCGACGATGACATCTCGTCGCGGTGCTGGAGGAGCACCTCCAAAAACAGCTTCAGCCGGACGTCACCCCGCTGTTGCGATCCCGACAGCCCATGCGCGTAGCAGCGGAGATTCGGCAGATATCGAACGATTCTCTCGGAAAGCGTCTGCATAGTTCGTCTCCGTTACTCGAGTGCTGGCGGCGGCAGTCCCGCGGATTGCGGAAGCGCTTCGGCCTCACGTGCTGTGATACTGTCGATTAAACGCGCGACGGGCCTCGGACCCCAAATGTCAAAATCGTGGGGCGCTTCACAGCGTCGCCACAAGCCCTATGGTGGCTTGCGGGATCGCCAGCGACAACATGCGGGGCTGCCCACGCCGAGGCGGTAATTAGACGAGCAGGTCCGGCGTGATCGGCAGGTCGCGGATGCGCCGCCCGGTGGCGTGGAATACCGCATTGGCGACGGCGGCTGCGACTCCGGTGATCCCGATCTCGCCCATGCCGCGGGCACCGAGCGCGTTGAAATGCGGGTCGGGCTTGTCGATGAAGATCACCTCGATATCCGGCACGTCGGGATTCACCGGCACCAGGTAATCGGCGAGATTGCGCGTGACGATGCGGCCGTTGCGCTTGTCAAATACGGTGTGCTCCATCAGCGCCATGCCGAGACCCCACACCACGCCGCCCTGGATCTGACTGCGGGCCGTCTTCGCATTCAGCACGCGCCCGGTGTCCTGAACGCTGACGAACCGCGTAACCCGCACCTCGCCGGTCAACGGATCAACGCGAACCTCGGCGAACTGCGCGCCGAACGAGTGCCAGGAAAACGGCTCCTCGGGCTTGCCGTCGTTGCCCGGAGCCACCGCGCCGTGCGGCTTCGCCGCGTCCATGCCCGTCAGATCCAGCGTAACCTGGGCGTCGACGAACGGCTGCCCCGCGCGGCGGAGGATGTCGGTGTAGCCCTCGCCCAGCCGCCGATCGCTCTTGCGGAAAATCCGGCTGTCGGCGAAACCAAGATCGCTCTCGGTCATCCCCTGCAGAGGCGACGCCGCGTCGCGGATCGCCAGCTCGATGAGCTTCGAGCGCAGCGTCTCGGCCGCGGCATACACCGCCGAGCCCACGCTCGCCGCCGTGCTCGAGCCGCCGGAGACGCCGGCTTTCGGAAACGACGAATCGCCGATCTCGCACTGAACCCGGCCGACCGGAACGCCCAGCCCGTCGGCGGCAATCTGCGACAGGATCGTATAGGTGCCGGTGCCGATATCCTGGGTGGCGCTGCGCACGAGCACCCGGCCGTCGCTGAACAGCTTGATGTCCGCCGAGGTGTCCGGACGCCGGTTGGCCGGATAGGTCGCGGTCGCCATGCCGAGCCCGGTCAGGTAGCGGCCGTCGCGCATCGAGCCGGGCTCCGGCCGGCGGCGCGCCCAATCGAAGGCCTCGGCGCCGCGGCGATAGCACTCCAGCAGGTTCTTGCTCGACCACGCCTTCCGCGTCTCGGGGTCCGCGTCAGCGTGGTTGCGGATCCTGAGCTCGATGGGATCGATCTTCAGCTCGTAGGCGAGCTCGTCCATGGCGGATTCCAGCGCGAACGGCCCGGTGGCTTCGCCGGGGGCGCGGGTCGGCGTCGGCGAGCCGGCGTTGATCCGCGCGACCTTGTGCGTGATGTCGGCGTTGGGACAGGCGTAAAGCATCGACGACGCGATGCCGGCCGGCTCCATGAACTTGCTGACCTCGGAGGTCTCGGTGTCCGTGGCATGGCGAAGCGCCACCAGCCGCCCGTCCGCGGCTGCGCCCAGCGCCATGTGCTGCACGGTGCGCCCACGGTGGCCGACCGACGAGAACATCTGCTGGCGCGACATGACCAGCTTGACCGGACGGCCGATATGCCGCGCCGCCATCGCCGCCATCAAGGTGTGTGGCCACACGAACCCCTTGCAACCGAAGCCGCCGCCGACGAACGGCGAGATCACACGCACCTTTTCCGCCGGAAGCCCGAACGCGCTGGCGACCACGCCGCGCATGTTCATCACGCCCTGCGTCGTCTCGTAGAGCGTCAGCTCGTCGCCCCGCCACGTCGCGATGGTGGCGTGCGGCTCCAGCGGATTGTGGTGCTCGACCGGCGTGCTGTAGGTCTGGACAACCTTGACCGCGGCCTGGCCGAGGCCCGCGTCCACATCGCCGCGCTTGATCTGCAACTCGTGCCCGTTGATGTACGCCTCGGGCTCAAACGCCTCGCCGAGGCTGTTCTCTAGCTCCACGTTCGGCGGCTCGGCGTGATAGGTCGCCTTCACCAGCATCGCGGCATCGACGGCATGCTCGAACGTGTCGGCCATCGCGATCGCGATATGCTGGCCGTCGTAATGGATCCGGTCGTCCTGCAGCGGCAGCCGGTCCTCGCCGATCATGCCGCCCTCGGGCTTGCGCAAGCGCGGCGCCGTCTCGTGCGTGATCACCGCGAGCACGCCCGGCTGCTGCAACGCGGCCCGGCTATCGATGGCGGTGACGCGGCCCTTGGCGATTGTGCTTTGCACCGCGACCGCATGGACGAGGCCGGGAATCTGATGCTCGGCCGCATAGGTCGCCGTCCCCGTGACTTTTTTCAGCGCATCCTTGCGATCGACACCCTGTCCTATGGAGATGAAGCTCATCCGAGCCTCACAACCTGGGTGAGAGCGCTCACGATCGTCCGCTTCGCCAAACCGACTTTGAACGCGTTGTACTGGCGCGGCTGCGCCCCCGCCAAGGCGACGTGGGCCACGCGCCGGAAGCTGTCTTCGTCCGGCGGCTGTCCGATCAGATTCTGCTCGGCGGCGGCGGCCCGCCAAGGCTTGGTGGCGATGCCGCCCAAGGCGATCCGCGCCTCCTTGACCCTGCCGTCTTCGACGCGCAGCGCCACCGCCGCCGACGCCAGGGCAAATTCGTAGGAGGCGCGGTCGCGGACCTTGAGGTAGCGCGAATGCGCGGCCACAGGGACATCCGGCAGGTCGATGCCGGTGATCAGTTCGCCATGCTCGAGCGCTGTTTCGAGATGCGGCGACTTGCCGGGCAGGCGGTGAAAGTCGCCGATTGGAACGCGCCGCTCGCCCTGCGGGCCCGACATGCGCACCACCGCGTCGAGTGCCACGAGCGCCACCGCCATATCGGACGGATGCGTGGCGATGCAGGCGTCGCTGGTGCCGAGCACGGCGTGACCCCGGTTATACCCCTCCATGGCGCTGCAGCCGGAGTTCGGCACGCGCTTGTTGCACGGCGTGGCCAGGTCGCGGAAATACGGACAGCGCGTGCGCTGCATGAGATTGCCCCCCACGGTCGCCATGTTGCGCAACTGGCCGGAGGCGCCAGCGAGCATGGCCTCGGCCAGCATCGGATAGCGGTCGCGGATCAAGGGGTGGCGGCCGAGATCCGAGTTGCGCACCATGGCGCCGACATGGACGCCGTCGCGATCAGCGGTGACCTCGCCCAGCGGCAGGGCGTTGATGTCGACCACCATGTGGTGCGTTTCGACGCCTTCCTTCATCAGGTCGACCAGCGTCGTCCCGCCGGCGAGGAACGCGGCCTCCGGGTCGCCGGCCACCGTTGCGATGGCCTGGGCCATGTCGCCTGCCCGGGCGTAGGCGAACGGGTTCATCGCGAGCTCTCTTTCTTCGGCATCTGGTCGCGGGCTTCGCGGATCGCGGCGACGATCCCGGGATAGGCGCCGCAGCGGCAAATGTTGCCGGCCATGCCTTCGCGGATCGCCTCGTCGGTCGCCGGCCGCTCCTCGTTCAACAGGCCGACAGCCGACACGATCTGACCGGGCGTGCAATAGCCGCACTGGAAGCCGTCATGCGCGATGAACGCCGCTTGCACCGGATGAAGCCCGCCTCCTCGTTGGGCGAGACCCTCGATGGTGGTGATGTCGGCGTGCTGATGCATGGCGGCGAGGCTCAGGCACGACAGGACGCGCCGGCCATCGACCAGGACGGTGCAGGCGCCGCACTGGCCGTGATCGCAGCCCTTCTTCGTGCCAATGAGCCCCAGCTGCTCGCGCAAGGCGTCGAGCAGCGTCACCCGCGCTTCTGTCGTGAGCGGATAGTCACGACCGTTGACGTGCAGCGTGTAGCGCAGCTTCTCCTCGGCCCGGAGGGGCGCAGTCCCGCCGGCGGCCACCGCGCCGCGTCGCTTCAATCCCACCATTTCGAGAACTCCCGCAACGGCCGACACGCTGCCAGCGCTCGCCGTCGTTCCAATGAATCCGCGCCGCATGAATTTCGGCAGCATGCTCAGCATCCCGCTTGACGGACCTTGAAGACAACAAGCGAGGACGCCGCCTAGTTCCAGGGACAGGCCGGCGCAGTACTCCTCTGCGGTCTTGGCGGGCCGCGGCCTCAGCTCTCGACGGGCTCGCCGCCGTTGGGATGCAGGACCTGGCCGGTCATGTAGGAGGAATCGGCACTTGCCAGGAACACATAGCTGGGTGCCACTTCGTCCGGCTGCCCGGGCCGCTTCATCGGGGTGTTCTTGCCGAACTTCGCCACGTGCTCGGGGCTGAAGGTCGAGGGAATGAGCGGCGTCCAGATCGGGCCGGGGGCCACGGCATTGACCCGGATGCCCTGGTCGACGAGGGCCAGCGCGAGCGAGCGCGTGAACGAGACGATGGCGCCCTTGGACGAGGCGTAGTCGATGAGATGCGGGTTGCCGCGATAGGCCGTCACCGAGGCGCTGTTAACGATGGCGCCGCCGTCCTTCTTCTTCATGTGCGGTACGGCGAGCCGGGTCAGATAGAACATCGAGAAGAAATTGGTCTGGAACGTCCGCTCGACCTGCTCGGGCGTGATCTTGAGGAAATCGCTTTCCGGGTGCTGCTCGCCCGCGTTGTTGACCAGGATGTCGAGGCGGCCGAACCGCTCGACCACCCGGTCGACGAGCTGGCGGCGGACCCGGTCGACGGTGAGGTCGCCGCGGAGCGCCAGGAAATCCGTCTTCTCCGCGCGCACGAGCCGCTCGGTCTCCGCCGCGTCGTCGTCCTCTTCGAGATAGGCGATGGCGACCTTCGCACCCTCTTTGGCAAAGCAGACAGCCACGGCGCGGCCGATGCCGCTGTCGCCGCCGGTCACGATCGCCGATCTGCCCTGAAGCTTGCCGGCACCCCGATAATTGCGCGCCTTGTCCTCGGGCGGCGGACTCATCTCCGCTTCGCGGCCCTGCTGGTGATCCTGGTGCTGGGGCGGCAAGGTCTCGATGGTCATGGCACACGGCTCCTCGCGGACGTCAACGGTCCGCGAGGGGCAACAATCGCAAGCCCCTAATCGTTCCGGTTGATCATCCGGCCGACCATGGCGCCGATGATCACGGCACCGGCCATGGCCGCAAGCGCTGCACTCTCGACCGGGTGTGCGGCAATGGTGCGGCTGGCCGTGCGGCCATAGCGCTGCGCCTGTCGCGACAGCTGGCCATAGGTCCGCGTCGCCGAGGTGCGCATCTGCCCCACGGCGCGTCCGGGATTGCCGCGGAATGTCATGCGGCCGACCGTGCTCACCAGCTGATTCACATCCGACCGCAGCCGCGCGAGATCCTGCTGGACCGCGCCGAGGCCGTTGCGGCCACTTCTCCTCGCCATTGTTCGATCTCCTCGTTGCGCTGTGAACGCATGCCAAGGGTCCGGGGGGACCCGGCTCGCATTTAACAACAGCAGGGAACCGATACGGTTCCATCGCGGGGTACGACATCGCGGTGATGGCGGCCAGGAACTCGCCGCAACACAGGGCGTTGTGCCTACACATGTTTTGAGAAGGGGCGCACCATGGCATCTCCCCGACAGGACGCAAGAACCGAGCAGGCGGACGAAGTCGTTGGCCTGTTCCGTTCCGCCGACGCGGTGGAGGCCGCGATCAGCGCCTTGACCAGCGCCGGGTGGGACCGGTCCGAGCTCAGCCTCTTGGCGCAGAAGAGCGCCTTCGACGCCAATCCGCCGATGGGCGACGCCGAGCGCGCCGCGGACGATCCGAACACCCAACGGGCCCCCGTGGTATCGGGCACCGACGTGCGCCAAGGTCGGACGCTCGCCACCAGTCTTGCCGGCGTGATCGCGGCGTTCATCGCCTCCGGAGCGACGATCCTCACCGGCGGCTCGGCACTCGCCGCGATCATCGGTGCAGCCGCAGCCGGTGGCGGGGCTGCCGCCGCCGTCGAGGCGCTCGGCCAGTGGGCGGGGCACAGTCGCGACGATTTCCTGCACGAACAGGTCAAGCGCGGCGGCATTCTCCTGTTTGTCATGCTGCGCCGTCCCGACCAGGAGCAGATCGCCCGCGACATCCTCGTGAAGCATGGGGCCGAAGAGGTGCGCGTGCATCACGCCCGACAGGCTGAGCCCGCGACGGGACATTAACTGGCAACGCCGCATGGCACCGCGCCGAACGGAACAATTCGCTCTCGCGCACCGTTGGACTGACGAGAGCAAACACACGGGAGGATTCCATGCGTTTGAAGCTCACTGCCGTGGCGTTGCTGGCGGCCGTACCCGCGTTCGCGCAGATGCCGCCGTCGCAGCCCAGTCCGGCCCAGACCGTGCCGCCAACCCAGATGCCGCCTGAGAAGGTGGAGCCTGACAATGCAGGACCCGGGCACGTCGCGCGGCCCGACGGCAGCCCCAGCGAGGCCCAGGTGCCGGGCCAACTCGGTCAGCCGCTGACCCCGGGGCAGCCGATGTCGCCGACCCAGCCGGCGCCGGGGCAGATGGGCATCGAGCCCGCTCCGACGGCGCCGGCCGGCTCACCGCGCTAGGCGGACCGGATGGAAGCCGCGGCGAAGGCGCCGTAGCGGCGGAGGACTCGCATGGCTCAGCGTCCGATCTGGGAGGGGCATCTGCGCCTCTCCCTGGTCACCTGCCCGGTGGCGCTGTACAGCGCCACGACGACGGCACGCGACGTCCATTTCCACATGCTGCACAAGGACACGCACAACCGCATCCGGATGGTCCCCCATGACCCCGAGCGGGGACCGGTCGAGCGCAAGGATCTCGTCCGCGGTTTCGAGATCGACAAGGACAAGTACGTCGTGGTCTCGAACGACGAGATCAATGCGGTCAAGCTCGAATCGACCCGCATGATCGATATCGAGCGGTTCGTCGATCTGAAGGAGATCGACCGGATTTACTGGGACACGCCGTACTACGTGACACCGAGCGGCAAAGCCGGCCTCGACGCCTATGTGGTGATCCGCGAGGCCATGCGGAGCGTCGGCAAGATCGCCCTCGGCCGACTGGTGCTGCATTGGCATGAGCGCATCGTGGCGCTCGAGCCGCGGCACAAGGGCTTCCTCCTGACCACGCTCAGAACCCAGGACGAGATCCGCGAGGGGACGGCGCTCTTCCGCGACATCCCCGACATCAAGCCCGACAAGAAGATGATCGAGATCGCCACCAAGATCATCGAGCAGCTGGAGGGCAAGTTCGATCCGAGCCTGTTCCGCGACCGCTACGAGGACGCTTTGCGTCAGCTGATCGAGGAGAAGCGCAAGGGGCACAAGCCGGTCACCGCACCGCCGCCGCCCGAGGACACGCGCGTGGTCGATCTCATGGATGCGTTGCGCAAGAGCCTCAAGGGTGCGGACGCGGGACAGGAGTCGCGGGCGCGCCGCTTCATCGACGCCCGGGGCGGCCGCTCCCGGCGCCGTCCCGCCCGCGCCAAGAAATACGCCCATCAGAGGTGAGCGGCGCAAAAGTCCTACGCCACCTGCATGCCGATGGCTCCCCCCACCCTCACCCCGCGTGGGCTGCGAAAGCTCCACTGGAGCTTTTGGAGCTTTCGCGGGCGCCCTACGCGCCTCTCCGCCCCCGAGGGCGGAGAGGGAGTAGGATCAGGCCGCGACTTTTTTCATCAACGCCGACGAGATCGGCACGCGGGTCTTGTCGAAATCCGCCCACGGATCGACGCGCTTCAGCGCCGCCTTCACCGTCTTGATCGCGAATGCCGTCGGATCCAATGCCCGCGTCATCGCCCCCCACGCCAGCGGCACCGCGATTGGAGCGCCGTCGCGCGCCCGCGGCGACCACGCCGAGACCGCCGAGGCGGTGAGGTCGTTGCGCAGATAATCGAGGAAGATGCGGCCGTGGCGCAGCTTCTTCGCCATGTTGAGCAGGTAACGGTCCGGTGAGTCGGCGGCCATGGCCTGGCAGACCGCCTTGGCGAACGCCTTCGCCTCCGTCCAATCCGCCCTCGGCTTGAGCGGGACGACGACATGCACGCCTTTGCCGCCGGTGGTCTTCAGATAGGTTGCGAAGCCGAGCGCCTCGAGCCGCCCGCGCAGCTCCTTGGCCGCCTCGATCACGCGCCCAAACTCGACATCGGGGGCCGGATCCAGATCGAAGGTGAGCTGGTCCGGATGCATCAAGTCCCGCGCCGTGCAGCCCCAGGGATGGAACTCGACCGCCCCCATCTGCGCCGCGGCGATCAGCCCCGGGGGATCATCGATCGAGATAAAGGGCTTCGGCTCGCCGGGCAGCTTGATGCGATGGATCAGCGCCGATGTCCCGGGGCCGGCATGCCGCTGATAGAATGTCTCGCGCTTGTCGCCCGCCGTGCTGATGCCGTCCGGCGCGCGGATGATGGTCACCGGGCGCTGCTTGAGGAACCGCACCATGCGGTCGCTCACCGTCGCCAAGTACTCGGCCAGCTGCAGCTTGGTGATCCCGTCGCGGGGCCACAGCACCTTATTGGGGTTGGAGATGGTGACGCCGAGCACCTGGACAGGACCGGAGGGAGCGGCGGCGGCACTGGACGGGCGGCGCGCAATCGGGTCCTGTCGCACGGTCACCTCCGCGGGAGTTTTGTCGTCACGCAGTCCCTTGAACGACGCCTGGCGCAGAAGACCGTCATGCGTCCAACCGGCGAACGCCACTTCGGCGATCAGCTTCGGCTCGACCCATTGGACGTCCTTGACCTTCTCCGGCTGCCGGCCGATGAACGGGCTCGCCGCGATCCTGGAGCGCTGAAGCTTCGGCAGCAGATCCGAGGCGGTCGCCTCGTTATAGCCGGTCCCCACTTTCCCGGAATATTCCAGCTTGCCGTCGTGAATGGTGCCGACGAGCAGAGCCCCCAGGCCGTGCTTGTGCTTGCCCGGCGCGAACCCGCCGACGACGAATTCCTGGCGGCCGCGGCATTTGGTCTTCTGCCAGGCCGGGCTGCGGCCGGACCGGTACGGCGCATCCAGAAGCTTCGATACCACGCCCTCGAGGGCCATCTTGCAGGCCGACCGAAGCACCGCGTCGCCCGGCGTGGTGAAGTGCTCGACATAGGAAATCGGCCCGGACGCCGCAGCGAGCAGGCGGTGCAATTCAGCCTTGCGCTCGACGAGCGCGCGCGGCCGCAGATCGACGCCGTCAACGAACAGCACATCGAACGCATAAAAGACGATGCGCTCGGTCCGGCCATCCCGTAGAGCGACCTGCAGCGCCGAGAAGTCCGGCACGTTGCCATGGGCGAACGCCACCGCTTCGCCATCGATGATCGTGTCCTCAAACGGCTCCATCGCCGCGGCGATCTCCGGGAAGCGCGCCGTCCAATCGAGGCCAGAGCGGCTCATGACGGTGACGCGGCCGTCATGGTGATGGAGCTGCAGCCGGTAGCCGTCGAACTTCACCTCATGCGCCCAGCCGGAGCCGACCGGTGGCTGGTCCACCGAGATGGCCAGTTGCGGCGGAATGAACTCCGGCAGCGGCGTGCGTTTTGCGGAGCGGGATCGCCGGCGCAGGGGTTCGATGTTGGCCTCGGCCGGTGCCCGAGCGCGCAGGCGCGCTCCGCCGTACCGGACGCCGGCGCGGCGCCCTGCCGCGCCGCGGGCGCGCGCATCGGTGGAGCGCACGCGCCGGGGTGCGAGCAACCGCTTGGGGATGGCCATTCCCGAGTAAATGGACGCAGGGACCGAAGGTTCCTCCCGCGACACTTACGTACCGCCGAATGCCTCGTCCGGAACTCCGTGCCCTATTTCGTGTTCGTTTCGGAGGAGGCGCTCAGCGCACATGACCGCTGACAACACCAGGACCGCCAAACGGAAGAGCAAGGCGAGCGAGCGGCGCGACCGCGACCCTGCCGGCGCGACGCCGCCCTTGCCTAAGAACAGCCGCCGCGAAGGGATACCGCGCGAGGGTGCGTTGCCGCACGACGAAGAGGCGGCGCGCCCGAAGGATTCGGGCCGCCACGGCGCTTAAGGGGCAGAGCTTCATAAGAAGCTCACGAAGCGGAACCGTTGTGCCGCCAAACTCGTTGGACTCATAGAGTTTTGCACGCCGCAATTGGCGTCAGACGACGCTGAAGGAGGCCGGTTTGAAAATGAATCCGATGCGCCTGCTCGGCTTGGGAATCGCGGTCGCGGGAGTGGTATTTCTGGCTGTCGGCCTGAACGCCACGGACGCGCCGATCGAACGCCTGTCGGAGATTCTGACCGGCAAATACACCCATGAAACGATCGTCTACATCGCGGGCGGGCTAGCGGCCCTGATCGCCGGAGCGGTCGTGGCGCTAGCCCAGCCGCGATGATGCGCTAAAGACGATTGCGCCGGACCAGCCCGATGACGAGCGTCACCAGGAACAGGATCAAGAACAGGAAGAACAGGGTCTGCGCGATGCTGGCTGCGGTCGCGGCAACGCCGCCGTAGCCCAATGCGGCGGCGATCAACGCCACCACCAGGAACACGAGGGCCCAATTCAGCATGGGGGTCTCCACTTGTAGGGAGGGTCAGGGAATAAACGCGGTGCGGCTCGACACGGTTCCGCGGGACGTCGACCAGACGGCGGGGCCGACTGCAGGGTTCGTTGGTTGAGAACGTGAACGGGATTTATGGATTGAATGAGATGGCGCTCGTGCGCTCATGGGATCGATATGGACGGCGACCGACGCGGCGGACTCATCCGGCCGCCGCACGGCCGCGCCGTCCCGACGAGCGCTTCAATTCCTGGCTCGATCAGAAGCTGCGACGCCTGTACGAGGCGGAGCTCTCGGAACCGATCCCCGAAGACATGCTGCGTCTGCTCAAGATGATCGAATCCGGCGGCGGGTGACGGAACCACGCGGCCGTTGTTTCCGTTTTTTGACAGAAACGGAGGCACCGGTGACCGATCAAGACCTCGAACAGCGCATTCGCGACCACGCCTACCGCATCTGGGTATCCGAGGGCCGTCCCGCGGGGCGCGCGAGCGCCCACTGGGACATGGCGCGTGAACTGGTCGCGATCGAGGACAATCAGGGCCGCGCGACGAAGTCCAACCCCGCCACCGCAGACCGCGACCGCGCTGTCACCGGTACCCAGCCGGTCGAGCCGATCGAAGCCGTCGAGAACCAGGGCAAATTTCCCACCCTCACCGACCAAGGCGAAGAGCAGGCCTACCCGGCGCGCCGGCGGCGACGGCGGGCGCGCTGAGCCGGGCGGCGTGACGGCGGGCCCGCATCCGGCCATGTCCGCCGTGCTCAAGACATTGCATGCCGTGAAGGCGGGCGAGACGTCCGAAGCCGAAGCCGTCGGCACGCCGCAGAAGGTCAAGCTGGCGCTGCAAGAGACCCGCATCCTCGTGCTCGGCACGCAGGTGTTGCTCGGCTTCGCGTATCAGGCCTTCTTCTATCCGGCCTTCGACAAGCTAACCGAAACGCAGAGGGCGCTGCTCCTGATCGGGCTGGCGCTGCTGATCCTGGTGCTGACGCTGCTCCTGGCGCCGACCATGTTTCACCGGCTGGCCTATGCGGGCTACGACGATGCTCATGTCTATATCTTCGCCAACCGGATGGCGGCGGCGGCGTTGCTCCCCTTCGCGCTCGCGATCGGCCTGAGCATGTATGTCGTCATCGGCCGCGCCGCCGGCGATGCCGCAGCCACGGCGCTCGGCGGAGCCTTCACGCTGCTGGCGCTGGGCGTCTGGTATGCCGCCGGCTTGGCCAAGCGCAAACCCGAACAATGGATGTCCGCCATGGAACGACAGCAGCCGAAATCCGAGCCGACCCCGCTCAGGGAGCGCATCGAACGCGTGATGAGCGAGACGCGCATCATCCTGCCGGGCGTGCAGGCCCTGCTTGGGTTCCAGTTCGCGGCGGTGCTGACCGATGCCTTCGAGCGTCTCCCGGAGTCCGACAAACTGGTCCACGTCGCGGGCCTGGCGGCGGTGGGCCTGTCGGTGATCCTGCTGATGGCGCCCGCCGCCTACCACCGGCTGGTGACGGGCGGCGAGGCCACGAGCGACGTCCTCCAGTTCGCGCATTACGCGCTGCTCGCGTCGATGGTGCCGCTGGCCTTCAGCCTGGCCGCGGATTTTTACATCGTCCTCGACAAGGTTCTGGAGAATCCCGGCACCGCGGCCGCCGCCGCCGCAGTCAGTGCCGCCCTGATGCTGGCGGCGTGGTTCGCGCTGCCGCTGGC
The DNA here is from genome assembly GCA_036394195.1 of Alphaproteobacteria bacterium. Taxonomy (GTDB): domain Bacteria; phylum Pseudomonadota; class Alphaproteobacteria; order CACIAM-22H2; family CACIAM-22H2; genus DATJPD01. The sequence goes on from DASWFO010000340.1 coordinate 53,463, forward strand.
GCGCCGGGCGGGCTGAGTCGCGCCGATCACCGCGGGCGGTCGCGGTCGGGCTCAGGCGGTTTCGCCGGCGGTGTCTGTTGCCGCGGCGCCTCCGCCTGCTGTTCATCCAGCTGCTTCTGTTCGGGGGATTGCGCTTCCTGGGCGCTGTGCGCCTGCGCCTGGCGGATCAACTCCGCGCAGTCGCTGTCCTTGCCGACACCCAGCTCGATGAACGGGATGATGGCGAGCGGCGGCAGGGCGGCGGCAAGGGCCGCGGCCGCGGCTCCCCGCACACCGATCTCGCCGGCCGCGAGCCCGACCTTCGGGTGCTTCAGCGTGCCGGTGACGGTGATCGGCGTGCGCGCCACGAACGGGCTCGGCTTCTTCGGATGGCCTTCGATGCGGACATCGAGGCCCTCGGTGGCGAAGTCGATGTTGGCGGTGCCGTAGATGTTCGACAGCTCGGTGTCGATGTCGAAGATATCGGACGTCATCAGGCCGCGCTCGAGCCTGAAATCGGCCGCGGCGCAGCGCAGTGCTGTGGCCTTGTCGGTGCCCAGCGCCCGCACCAGCGCCTTCGCCACGTCGAGGCCCGCGGCGTGGATCATCAAAGCGCTGATCTGGCCGCCGGACATGCTGACGGTGACGCGGCCGTCGCCTGCCCCCAGGACGTCGCCCAGGGATTTCCCCGACCCCGCGACCTGGAAGCGCCCGCCGAACCGCCCCGACGACAGCGACTCGAACCGCGTGTTCTCAAGAAACCGCTTGAGGCTCAGCTGCCGGATCGCCAGGTCGGTGGTGACCTGCGGAACGTCCTTGCGGCCGTCCAGGCCCAGCTTGCCGTCGATCGTGCCGTCGGCGACGCCGAACTTCAGCGGATCGACGGTCAGGAGGCCGTCTTTCAGGAGGAAGCGCGTGTCCATGTCGTCGAGCGGCGCGCCGGGCGCGTTGATCTGATGGGCGCGAAAGCGCACGTCGAGATCGGCGGCGCGCAGGCGCTCGATATCGATCGGGACCCGCGGGACGACGCGCTCGGACTGGTCCGCCTCGGGGTGATCCTGTTTCGCCGGACCGGCGCCGATGAAGCCCGCGAGATCCTTGAAATCGAGCAGCTTCGACGTCAGGTCGGCCTTGATGTCCGGCCGCTCGCGGCGCGAATCGTACTGCATGTCACCGTTGAGGTCGCTGTGCCCGACGGCCCCCTTGAACTGCTCGAACGCCCAGACGTCGCCTTCTTTCTTCAGCCGGCCGCTGATTTCGTAGTCCGGCGTCGGCGGCAGCGGGATGGCGGTGAACGGGAAGATATGCGCCAGGTTATCGCCCTTGACGTCGAGCTGCATGTCGATCCCGGCCATCTGGACCGGGTCGGTCATGGTACCCTTGGCGGAGAACACCGTCGCGCCGGCGCGCAGCTCGAAATCGAGAGGATATTTCGTGCTGGGATCGCGGAGGATCAGCAAGGAGCCGCCGGCGGCGTCGATCGTGAACGGCTGGTTCTCGACCGTGCCCTTGCTTTGAAAGCGGATCATCTTCCGGCGATCGTCGCCACCGGTGCCGACCGCCGTCGTGATCTCGCTCGTCACCGACAGTTTCGAGGGCGCGTCTTCGTATTTGATGACGCCTCGATTGACCACGAGCTCGCCAATGACCGGAATCTGCGTGCGCTTCTTCGGGACAGTGGTGTTGACCACGGCCCCGCCCGGCGACGCCGACGACAGATCCCAGTTCTTGCGATCCTTGTCGGGCTTCTCCAGATCGATCTTCGGCTCATCAAGCGTAAGTTCGGGTAGGACGATCCGGCCGATCAGGAGCTGACGCAGATCGATCCGGAAGTCGAGTGTCTTGATCTCGACCATGTGCCGCTCTTTGGCCCAGTCCGGATTGTCCAGCCGGATGCCCTCGGCGTGGACGCGCGGGCTCCAGCTGTCGAGATCGACCTTGAGATCGCCGTCGATGGCGAAGGCGCGGCCGATGGTCTGGCTGCCGCGCGCGTTGATCGTTCCGCGCAGCAGGTTCCAGTTGAAGAAGTAAAGCGCGCCGGCAAATACGACGAGCAGTGCCGCGAGCGAGCCGACGACGATGCCCGTCCATTTGAAAAACCGCCGCATGGTCCTGCCCTCGCCTTCTCGCTACCGCCGTAGAAATCAACATTGACCGGCGATGGCGGTTCCGCAGGACAGCCCAAAAAGCGGCGACGCCGGCCCCGTGCTCAGCCCGCCACTTTTGCGACATGCCTACCCAAGCAGCTTGGCTGCTTTCCTGAGGTCGGCGATCAAGCGCGTGATCTCGACCTCCCGGACGTCGTCGGCGGCGCGCAAGATCGACGACGGATGGACGGTGGCCATCACATGCGGGGCGAGGTTGGAGCGCACGAGCTGACCGCGGCGTTGGGTGACCCGGAAGGTCGCGCCCAGCAGGGCGCGCGCCGCCGTGGCCCCCAGGCAGACCAGGACCTGCGGCTTCACCACGGCGATCTCGGCGTCCATCCACGGCCGGCAGGCGCGGATTTCCATGGCGTTCGGCTTGACATGCATGCGGCGCTTGCCGCGCGGCGTCCACTTGAAGTGCTTCACCACGTTGGTGACGTAGATCTTCTGGCGCTCGATGCCGGCCTCCGCCAGGCATCGGTCGAGGAGGCGGCCGGCCGGTCCCACGAACGGTCGGCCGGTGAGGTCCTCCTGATCGCCCGGTGTTTCCCCGACCAGCATCATCTCGGCGGTCGCCGGGCCTTCGCCGAACACGGTCTGCGTCGCGTTGGCATAGAGGGGGCACGCCGTGCATTTCGCGGCGCGCGCCCGAAGCTCATCAAGCCCGACATGCGGAGGAATCAAGTCGGCCGCCGAGCGAGGAGGACTGCGCCGCATCATGGAGATCGTGGCCGTTCGGTTAGCGGCGGGACTGACGGTTGAGTCCACGGCCGCACCCCGTTACGTGTCACAACCCCATCATACGCGCCTTGTGACGTGTGGAAGACATGGCAAAACCGGTCACATGCGATCCGCCAGAGCGAATAAGCCGGTGCGCACTCAAGTGGGCTGCGGCGCGCGCTATCTGAGCGTTTTGGAGCTTTTTGCGGAGCAGCCGGCCGCAGGATTTTCGGATGATTGCAGTCAGCTCAGGCGGACGCTTCGCGCTGCTTGCGCGCCGCCAGCTTGACCGCCTGGATGATCTCCGGATAGGCGGCGCAGCGGCAGAGATTTCCCGAGAGGTAATGCCGGATCTGATCGTCGTCGGGGTCCGGATGCGCCGCGAGCAGCTGGGCCGTCATCAGGATGAATCCCGGCGTGCAGAACCCGCATTGAAACGCGTTGGTCTCGATGAACGCTTCCTGCACCGGATGCAGCCGGTCGCCCGAGGCCAGGCTCTCGATGGTACTGACCTCGGCGCCATCGACGAAGGCGGCGAGGTAGAGGCAGCCCGACACGGCGCTGCCGTTGACCAGCACGGTGCAGCAGCCGCACAAGCCCTGGCCGCAGCTCTCGCGCGCCCCGAACAGCGCAAACTCGTCCTGCAGCAGCTCGATGAGAGTCTGGTGCGCCGCCACCTCGGCCGCGACTTTCCGGCCGTTCAGCGTGAACCGGACCGTGCGCTTGGCGGGGGCCATCTCAATCCACCTCGAGCGGCTTGTTCTGCTTCCGCCGGATCGCCCGGTAGACCGCCTCCGCGGTCAGCGGCAGCTCGGTCAGGCGCACGCCGACGGCATCTTCGATCGCGTTGGCGATCGCCGGCGACACGCCGAACGTGCCGGACTCGCCCACACCCTTGGCGCCGAACGGGCCGTCGTGCTGCTCGGCGGGCACAGCCTCGTTCTCCATCGGGGGCAGGTCGCGCAGGCCCGGGATCTTGTAGTCGGCCAGCGAGGCGTTGGTCACCTGACCGCCGTCGAGATGCATCTCCTCGAACATGGTGAAGCCGAGCTGCATGATCGCCGCCCCGGAGAGCTGGGCCTCCACGATCTTCGGGTTGACCGGCTTGCCGACGTCGGCGACGTTGATCAGCTTCAGGATCCGCACCTGGCCGGTCTCGATATCGACCTCGATCTCGACGCCCGTGCCGGCCGTCATCCAATACGGGGTGGCGTCCGGCGTCAGCCCGGTCTCGTGGTCGGGCGAGGTATATTTCGGGACGAAGCTGCCGGTGCCGACGATGTTGCCGGCCTGCATGCCGTACTTCTTCTTGAACAGCTCCGTCACCGGCACGTTGGTCCCCGGCGGCAGGCCGAGCTCGGCCGCCAGCGCCTGGATCTTGGCCTTGACCTCTTCCGCCGCGAGGCGGACGGCGTTCCCCATATGGTACAGCCCGCGCGAGCCGAGCGTGCCCATGTCGTAGGGCGTCACGTCGGTGTCCGGATGCACGACCGTCACCGCCTCCAGCGGCAGGTTCAGCATCTCGGCGACGATCTGGGTGATGGCGGTGTCGGAGCCCTGCCCCATGTCG
>DASWFO010000341.1:0-6571 GCA_036394195.1 Alphaproteobacteria bacterium
CGCGAGACGCGTACGACGCTGTACGAGCGCGACCGCCTGCCGCCGGGGGCGCGGCTCGACGGGCCGGCGATCGTCGAGCAGTTCGACGCCACGACGGTGGTCCCGCCGGGTTGGTCGGCGGCGGTCGACCGGTTCCACAACCTCATTCTTACCCGGAAAACCCGCCATGGCTGACGCCGCTTCCGCGACCACTGCCAGGCGCAAGGCCACGCGGCGGACCGCTTCGCTCGATCCGGTGACGGTGCAGATCATCCGCAACAAGGTGGCGAGCCTTGTCGACGAGATGCACTACCACTTCTACCGCTCCGGCTATTCGACCATCATCCGCGAGTCGCGCGACTTCAGTTGCGTGATCCTCGACGCGACCGGGCGGCTGATCACGCCGCCGCCAATGTTCTTCCACGCGCCCGTCTACCGGCATTTTTGCGGACGCATCCTGGAGCTCTACAAGGCGTCCGACATCCGCGACGGCGACGTGTTCGTCTCCAACCACCCCTACGAAGCCGGCGTGCCGCATCTCTCCGACATGGGCTTCGTGGCGCCGATCTTCGCCGCCGGGCGGCTGATCGGGTTCAGCGGCTCGCTGGCCCACAAAGCCGATATCGGCGGCACCAACCCCGGCAGCACCTCCGCCAACGCGACCGAGATGTTTCACGAAGGGCTGTTGCTGCCGCCGGTGAAGATCTGCAGCGGTGGCGCCTACGATCACGACCTGGAGCGAGTCATCCTGACCAATAGCCGGCAGCCCGACCTGGTGCGCGGCGACATCCGGGCACAGATCGCCGCGACGCGCATGGGAGCCGTGCGCATGGCCGAGCTCGGCCGGCGGTTTGGTGCCGACACGATCACCGCGGCCTTTGCGGCCATCCTCCGCGGCACCGCCGACGAGCTGGCCGCCGCCCTGAAAGCGCTGCCGGACGGCACCGCGTCGGCGGTGGGATACATGGACGACGACGGTGTCGATCTCGACAAGCCGGTCAAGTTCGCGGTGACCATCTCCGTGAGCAAGGGCGACATCGCGTTCGATTTCAGCGACAGCGGGCCGCAGGCGCGCGGGCCGGTGAATCTGCGGCCTTCGATGGTCGAGGCGTGCGTCTTCTACTCGCTGATCGGAGCCCTCGGCCCGGATTTGCGCTTCAACGACGGCATGCGCGACGTGGTGAAATTCCGCTTCGCGCCGCGCACGGTGACGAACGCGGCACCCCCAGCGCCGGTGTCGAGCTATCAGAAGGCGAACCTGAAGCTGGTCGACGTGATCCTCGAGGCACTGGCCCGCTTCAGGCCCGAGCGCGGCATCGCCGGCTCCGGCTCGTCAGGCTCGCTGCTGATCAACTGGCAGGGCGGCGGACGGCCCGGCCACTCGACCCTGCAATACGAGATATTCGCCTCGGCCTATGGCGGCGGGCGCGGCCACGACGGCACGTCGATGGTGGCGACGCACCTGTCCAACCTGCACATCACGCCGATCGAGATCCTCGAATCGGAATTTCCGTGCCGCATCACCGAGTTCACCTTCATCCCGGATTCCGGCGGCGCAGGTACCTATCGCGGCGGGCTCGGCTTTCGCCGCCGCTATCACCTGCTCCAGGACGCGACGGTGGTGCGGCGCTACGACCGGGCGAAATTCCCGGCGACCGGCATCGAGGGCGGCCGCGACGGGCGGCCGAGCCGCTTCGTGCTCGTGCGCGCCGACGGCAGCGAGCGGGAGGCCCCGTCGTCCGGGCGCTTCGAGCTCAAGGCGGGCGAAGGATTCTATCTCGAGAAGGCCGGCGGCGGCGGCTACGGGCCGCCGCAGCTGCGCCATCGGGCGGCGACCCTGCGCGACCTCGCCGAAGGCTATGTGACGGAACAGGCAGCGGGCCGCGACTATGACACCGCTGCGGACAAGAAGGAAACACGATGAAGCTGAAGAATCAGGTGGCCATCGTCACCGGGGCCGGCCGCAATATCGGCGAGTCCGTCGCCACCTTGCTGGCCGGCGAAGGAGCGAAGATCGCCGTCGTCGACCTCGACCGCGCCCGCGGCGAGAAGGTGGCCGGCGAGATCTCGGACGCGGGCGGCGAGGCCACCTATTTCGCCGCCGACGTGTCGAAGGGCGCCGATGTCGAGGCGCTGGTGCAGGCGGTGGTCGGCCGCTTCGGCCGCGTCGACATCCTGGTCAACAACGTCGCGATCTCCGACAACAAGTCGATCCTCGAGATCACCGAGGCCGAATGGGACCGCGTCATCACGGTAACCCTGAAATCGCAGTTCCTGATGGCGAAGCACGTCGCCCACCAGATGATCGCGCAAGGCTCGGGCGGCAAGATCGTCAATCTCGGCTCGACGTCGGGATTCCGCGGCCGCGGCCGCGCCGTCGCCTACTCCGCCGCCAAGGGCGGGGTGCGCAACCTGACGCGCGCGCTGGCGGTGCAGCTGGCGCCACACAACATCCGGGTCAACCAGATCTCGCCGAACAAGACCGGCTCGCCGGTCGGCAGGGACGAGTTCGACCAGACGCGGCCGATCACCAACCTGGTCAAGCGCCCGGGCCAGCCGATGGAGACCGCGCGCGCCGTGCTGTTCCTGTGCTCGGACGACTCCTCGTTCATCTTCGGCGAGAACATCTTCGTCGACGGCGGCGTCATGGCGATGGAAGTGCCGTAGGCGCTGGGGCCTGGGGCTCACCCCCACCCCATCCCTCCCCCCGATCCTGAAAAGAATTGGCTCGGGGGAGGGGGTGAGAAGCACCGGCGAGTTCCCTCCCCCCTTGCGGGGGAGGGTTAGGGTGGGGGGTGCGAGTCACCGCCTCCCGTATTTCTGTTCCAACGCGGTGAACACGCCCTGCTTCTTCAGGTCCTCGAGGATGCCGGTGTCGACATAGTCGTCCGGGTTGGTGCTGTTCAGCCGCACACCCGCGGTCTTCATCTGTGCGATCACGTTGTCGGCCCCGGCGCGCAACGGCTCGCCGGTGACCGGCAGCTGCTTTTTGAAATCATCGTAGCCAATGGCCAGCACCTTCGGATCGTTGACCTTGGTCTCGCGGGCGAGCACCGCCTTGGCCGCCGCCTCGTCCGTCAGGGCTGCGTAGCCGCCCTCGATCGTCGCCTTGACGAAGCGCGTCAGCAGCGGGCGCCGGGCGGCGATATCGGCGCGCCGGACCACGATGCCGCTGAACAGCCACGGGATGTTCTCGGTCACGAGGTCGACCATGACATTGATGCCCTGCTCGCGCGCGGTGCTCGACACCGGCTCGTTGAGGGCGGTCGCCTTGATCTCGCCCGACGTCAGCGCCTCCAGCCGCCGCACCGCCCCGCCGTATTCCCTGAGCGTCACGTCCCCGCGCGTCAGCCCGAGCCGCTGAAGCGCGAGCGTCACCGTCGCGTCGCTCTCCGACCCGAAGGTCGACACGCCGACGACGCCGCCTTTCAGGTCGGCTGCGGTCCTGACTGCGGGGGCCGAGAAGAACGTGAAGCGAATGATGTTGCTCAAGGACTCGACGAACCGAAGGTCGCCGCCCTCCTGATTGCGCGCGACCACCGACGACAGGCCGACATGCATTGCCTGGATGTTGCCGGCCTGAAGCTCGCGCGATCCGCGGCTGCCGCCGCTCATGTTGATGATCTCGACGGCGAGGTCTTCCGCCTTGTAAAGGCCGCGCGCCTCGGCCATCCACAGCGGCAGCACCGTGTTCACGGGATCGGAAATCCCGACGTTGAAGGCCACCGGCTCAGCGGCAAGTCCCGGCAGGGCGCCCACCGAGATCAGCGCGGCCAGCACACTCAGCATCCATCGCATGCTCAGGTCCTCCCTCTGTCTTGTCGTTCTGCGTCACGCCGGCTTGCGCCCCGTCCACGGCGGCGGGTTCGCCGCCTTGATCCGCCGCGCCTCCTTGACCATCTCGCGCACGGCACCGGTCAGGGGCAGCGACAGACCGGCCTGGTCGGTCATCTTGGCGACGATCTGCATGTCCTTCAGCGCCCAGGTGAAGCTGGTCTGATCCCAATCCTCGAGCGCCTGCGACTTGGCGGAGCTCACCATCAAGGCATCGCGCAGTTTCGCGAGGTCCATCCCCGCACTTTCCGCCAGCCGGCCGGCTTCGATCAGGCCGATGCTGGTCACCCACAGCAGGAGATTATTGATCGCCTTGCCGGCCTGCCCGTGACCGACCTCGCCCAAATGCGCCACGTCGGAGCAAAACGTGCCATAGATCGGCCGGGCGCGCGCGACGACCTCGGCCGTACCGCCGAACAGCGCCAGCAGCTTGCCCTCATCGGCATACCAGCGGCCGCGGCAGATCGGCGCATCCAGCACCTCGATCCGCTTCTCGCGCGCTAGCACCGCGAGCGCCTTCACGGTGTCGGGGGCGGCGGTCGAGGAGATCGCGATGACCGCGCCGGCACTCAACGTCGCGAGCAGGCCGTCGGGGCCCAGCACGACCTGGTTCACCTCGTCATCGTAGCCGACGCCGACGATGACGAAGCTCGCGGCCTTGCCGACGGCCGCCGGCGTCTCGGCCGCGGCCCCGCCCATCTGCCGCGCCTTATCCAGCTGTATCGAGGCCGTGTCGCAGACGGTCACGGCGTAACCGGCCTTTTTGAGGTGCTTCAGCATGGCGAGCCCCATGCGCCCGACGCCGACGATGCCGATATGCTCTTTCGCTGACGTGCTGTCCGACATGGTCCTCCCCGTCTTGCGGCACTTGCGATTGGCCAAAGCCGCCGAGGAACGATAACATTGCGACCGGCGAAAGGTGAGCGGAAGAACGGGCGAACGGGGAGGCGCATGAGAGCGGCGGTCGGAATGTTGTTTGCGGCGGCGCTGGCGCTCGCTCTCCCGGCCGGGGCGCAGGAGTACCCGACCAAGCCGATCAAGATCGTCGTCCCCTCGCCGCCCGGCGCCACGACCGATGCGCTGGCGCGGATCATCGCCGACAAGCTGCAGAAGAAATGGGGCCAGCCGATCATTATCGACGACCGTGGCGGGGCCGGCGGCAATATCGGCGGCGAGGAGGCCGCGAAAGCGGCACCGGACGGCTACACGCTTCTGTTCTCCTATCCGGCACCGTTGGTGGTCAACAAGAGCCTCTACGCCAAGCTCGCGTACGACCCGGACGCGTTCGAGCCGATCGGACTGGCCGCGATCGTGCCGCTGGTGCTGGTGGTGCATCCCAGCGTGGACGCGCGGAGCGTCCGGGACCTGATCGCGTTCGCCAAGGCCCATCCCAACAAGCTGAACTACGCCTCGCAGGGCTACGGCACCACCGGGCATCTGGCCGCCGAGCTGTTCAAATCGATGGCCCACATCGAGATCGTCCACGTGCCGTACAAGGGCAGCGCCCCCGCCCTCACCGATCTGCTCGGCGGCCAGGTCCAGATGATGTTCATCGAGCTCTCGACCGTGCTGTCGAACATCAACGCCGGCGCGTTGCGTGCGCTGGCGGTCGGCAGCGAGCACCGCAACCACTTCCTTCCCGATATCCCCGCCGTCTCCGAAGTGCTGCCGAACTTCGCGGCCTCGACATGGTTCGGCATGGTGGCGCCGGCGCACACGCCGCAAGCCATTGTCGACCGGCTGTCCGCCGCGATGGCCGACGCCATTCGCGAGCCTGACGCCGCCCAACGGCTGACGGACATGAGCGCCGACCCGGTCGGCGGCACCCCGGCCGACATGCGGTCGTTCCTCCGGCGCGAGCGCGACCGCTGGGGCGGCGTGATCCGCGCCACCGGGGCAAAAGCGGAGTAACAACGGGATCATGCTGCCGTCCAAAGACCGCCTGACGATCTGCTTCGCCCACGTCGCCTATCAGCTGCAAAGCCGGTTCGCCGCGCGCGGAACGGGCATCAAGAGCATCGAAGTGCGCTCGCGCGACGAGCTTCTGCGCGCCATCCCGGAGGCCGACGTGCTGGTGATTTCCGGCCTATGGCACAACACCGTGCTGGAGCCGGCCACAAAGCTCCGCTTCATCCAGTCGATCGGCGCCGGCGTCGACCAGTTCCCGCAGGACGTGCTGAAGGCCCGCGGCATTCGCTTGGCGAGTGCCCGCGGCGTGAACGAGCGCGCGGTCGCCGAGCACGCGATGGCGCTGATCCTGGCGCTGGCCCGTCGCCTGCCGGAGGCGCGGGACAATCAGAAGCGGCGCGCCTGGCGACAGATGATCGCCGAACTCGACCAGCGCGAGGACGAGCTTGCGGGCAAGACTCTGCTGATCGTCGGGCTTGGGCGCATCGGCGGGCGGCTGGCCCGCATCGCCAAGGGCTTCGACCTCCGCGTCCAGGGTATCCGCCGCGACGTCAGCGCCGACAACAACGGTGCGGATTCGATGCACACCATGGCCGAGCTTCCCGAGCTGCTGTCCCAGGCGGACATCGTGGCCCTCACCTGCCCCCTCACCCCCGAAACGACGGGCATCATCGGGACCAAGGCGCTGGCCGCGATGAAGCCCTCGGCGGTCCTGATCAATGTCGCGCGCGGGCGCTGCGTCGACGAGCCGGCGCTGATAGAGGCCCTGGCGACGGGCCGGATCTCCGGCGCCGGGCTCGACTGCTTCACCGAGGAGCCGCTGCCGCCAGCCTCGCCGCTGTGGGAGTTC
>DASWFO010000342.1:0-17294 GCA_036394195.1 Alphaproteobacteria bacterium
GCTCCGATTATCCGAACCAGGTCAACAACGTCCTGTGCTTCCCGTTCATCTTTCGCGGCGCGCTCGACGTCGGTGCCACCACCATCAACGAGGCGATGAAGGTCGCCTGCGTGCGCGCACTGGCGGACCTGGCCCTGGCCGAGCCGTCCGAGATCGTCGTTCAGGCCTATGGCGGGCAGCCGCCGGCGTTCGGCCCGGAGAACCTGATCCCCAAGCCATTCGATCCGCGGCTGATCATCGAGCTCGCTCCGGCGGTGGCGAAGGCGGCGATGGACTCCGGCGTCGCGACCAGGCCGATCGCCGACTTCAAGGAATATCGCCAGCGCCTGACCGAGTTCGTGTTCCGGTCCGGTATTTCGATCAAGCCCGTCTTCGACCGCGCCAAAGCGGATCCGCGCCGCGTCGTGTACTGCGAAGGCGAGGACGAGCGCGTGCTCCGCGCCGTCCAGGCGGTGGTCGATGAAGGCGTGGCGCGCCCGATCCTGGTCGGCCGCACCGATGTCGTCGTCCGGCGCATCCAGCATCTCGGCCTGCGCCTCAAGGCCGAACGCGATTTCGAGATCTGCAACCCTGAGAACGATCCGCGCTATCCGGAGTACTGGCGCCTCCTTCACAAGCTGCTGGAGCGCCGCGGCGTGACTCCCGAAGGGGCGCGCGAGCTCGTGCGCACCCGGCCGACCCTCATCGGGGCGCTCATGCTGCATCGCGGCGAGGCGGAGGCGATGCTGTGCGGCACCAACGGCGGCTACTCGAACCATTTCCGCGAGCTCTGCGACATCCTCGGCCTCGCCCCGGGCGTGCATGCGGCGGCGGCGCTGACCATGCTGATCCTTTCGAAGGGCATCTATTTCATCGCCGATACGCACGTCGCCTTCGATCCCTCGGCGGAAGACGTCGCCGAGGTGGCGATTCTGGCCGCGCGCGAGGTGCGCCGCTTCGGCATCGAGCCGAAGATCGCGCTGCTCTCGCACACCAATTTCGGCAGCCGCGACACCGCGACGTCGCGCAAGATGCGCGACGCCCGCGCCCTGATCGAAAAGCTGGCGCCTGAGCTCGAAGTCGAGGGCGAGATGCAGGGCGACGCTGCCGTGTCGGAAGCGATCCGCGAGCGCATCTTCCCGAACTCGCGCCTGAAGGGGCAGGCCAACCTGCTGATCATGCCGAACCTCGATGCCGCCAACATCTCGTTCAATCTGCTGAAGCAGCTCGGCGAGGGCATCTCGGTCGGGCCCATACTGCTCGGCCTGACCAAGCCCGCGCATATCCTGACCTCGTCGGTCACGGTGCGCGGGATCCTCAACATGAGCGCGCTCGCCGTGGTCGATGCCCAGGTCCATGCCGCGTCGCCGCCCGCCACCAGCTGACGGGCGCGCGGCATCGCCTCAGGCGAGCTACGGCATCGCGGAGCTCGCGCGCGAATTCGACGTCACCACGCGCACTATCCGCTTCTACGAAGCCGAAGGCCTGATCGCGCCGACGCGGCAGGGTCAGCGCCGCATCTTCGGCCCACGCGACCGGGTGCGGCTGAAGCTGATCCTGCGCGGCAAGCGGCTCGGCTTCTCGCTCGGCGAGATCAGCGAGATCATCGACCTCTATGACCGCGCGCCGGGCGAACTCGGGCAGCTCCGCTTCTTCATCGAAAAGATCCGCGTCCGCCGGGCCGAGCTCGACCGCCAGCGCCGCGACCTCGCGGACGCGCTGCACGAGCTGGCGGACGTCGAAACCCGCTGCCTCGAGCAGCTGCGGCGGCTGGAGCGCGCCCGCCGCTGATTGAGGGGGCGAGTAGTTGACGTTTACGTAAACGTCAACTATGATGGCGGCATGGGAGGACCGGCCATGTGCGACCCGGTCACGGGATGAGCGCCCGCTTCATGGCGGCGAATCCGGCTTTTGCCACCCGCGTGCGCGACAGCTTCGGCCGCCAGGGGGCGATGGCCCTGATTGGCGCCGAGCTCGTGCATCTCGACGCGGGCGCGGCCGACGTCGCGGTCGCCTTCCGGCCCGATCTGGCGCAGCAGCACGGCTATTTTCACGGCGGCATTGTCGGGATGATCGCCGATTCGGCCGGCGGCTATGCGGCGTTCAGCCTGATGCCGGCGGGTGCCTCGGTGCTGACCGTCGAATACAAGATCAATCTGCTGGCGCCGGCGCATGGCGAGCGGCTCATTGCCCGTGGCCGGGTGGCGAAGCCCGGCCGCACGCTCACCGTCTGCCATGTCGACGTGGTGGTGATCCGCGAGGGCCGGGAGACGACGTGCGCCACCGCGCTGCAGACCCTGATGGCCATGGCCGGCAAATCCGATGGACACGGGCCCTGAGCCGATGAGTGCCGGCGAGGCGGTGGCGCGCACCACGCCGGGGAGCTAGAGTTTCACGAGGAGGAGACGGCGCATGCTTCCCAATCGGCTGCCGGAATTCGACTTCGGCCTCGGCGGGGACGCCGACATGCTGCGCGAGAGCGTGCGCGACTTCTCGGCCGCCGAGATCGCGCCGCGCGCCGCGGCGATCGACCGCGACAATGAATTTCCCGCCGATCTGTGGCGGAAGATGGGGGCGCTCGGCATCCTCGGGGTCACCGCCGAGGAGGAGTATGGCGGTGCGGGGATGGGCTATCTCGAGCATTGCGTCGCGATGGAGGAGGTGAGCCGCGCCTCCGCCTCGGTGGGATTGTCCTACGGCGCCCATTCCAATCTCTGCGTCAACCAGATCCGCCGCAACGGCAGCGAGGCGCAGAGGCGCAAATATCTCCCGAAGCTGATCTCCGGCGAGCATGTGGGTGCCCTGGCCATGTCCGAGCCCGGGGCCGGCTCCGACGTTGTCGGCATGCGCACGCGCGCCGATAAGAAGGGCGACCGCTACGTCCTGAACGGCAGCAAGATGTGGATCACCAACGGGCCGGACGCCGATACGCTGGTCGTTTACGCCAAGACCGACCCGAACGCCGGCCCGCGGGGTATCACCGCGTTTCTCATCGAGAAGGGCTTCAAGGGCTTCTCGACCGCGCAGAAGCTCGACAAGCTCGGCATGCGCGGCTCCAACACCTGCGAGCTCGTGTTCCAGGACTGCGAGGTACCGGAGGAGAACGTGCTCGGCTCGCTGGGCAAGGGCGTGAACGTGCTGATGAGCGGTCTCGACTACGAGCGCGCCGTGCTCGCCGCCGGCCCGTGCGGCATCATGCAGGCCTGCCTGGACGTCGTGGTTCCCTATGTCCACGAGCGCAAGCAGTTCGGCCAGGCGATTGGCGAGTTCCAGCTGGTCCAGGGCAAACTCGCGGATATGTACACCAGCACCAACGCCTGCAAGTCCTATGTCTATGCGGTGGCGCGCGCCTGCGATGCCGGCCGCACGTCGCGCAAGGACGCCGCCGGCGCCATCCTGTATGCCGCCGAGAAGGCGACTCAGGTGGCGCTCGATGCGATCCAGCTCCTCGGCGGCAATGGCTATATCAACGACTATCCGACCGGACGGCTGCTGCGCGACGCCAAGCTGTACGAGATCGGCGCCGGCACCTCGGAGATCCGCCGCTGGCTGATCGGTCGCGAGCTGTTCAGCGAGACGGCGTAGGCATGATCTATCTCGTCGCCATTTTCATCTCGCCGCTGGCGCTGCTGCTGATCGGCAAGTGGTTCCAGGCGATCCTCAATCTGGTGCTGTACGTCGCGGCGTGGATTCTCACGTTGACCATTGTCTTCCACGCCGGCGGGTTCATCTGTTGGGCCCTCGGCGTGCTCCACGCCGTGCTTGCGATCAACAGCCATCGGGCCGAGCGCCGCCATCGCGAGATGATGTCGGTGCTCGCGGCGGAGAAGAAACTGTGACCCGTCGCCTCATCTCCGGCGGGTCGGCTTACGAGGCGAAATGGGGCTACAGCCGCGCCGTGGTCGACGGCGATTTCGTCTTCGTCGCCGGCACCACCGGTTTCGACTACGCGACCATGACCATTTCGCCGGACGCCGCCGAGCAGACGCGCCAGTGCCTGCGCGCCATCGCCAAGGCGCTGGCTGACGGCGGCTCGTCGCTCGCCGATATCGTGCGTGCGCGCTATTACCTGCCCGACCGCCAGGATTGGGAGGCCTGCGGCGCCGTGCTCGGAGACGCGTTCGGGGATATCCGCCCGGCGGCGACGGTCGTCTTCTGCGGCCTCGCCGATCCTCGGATGAAGATCGAGATCGAAGTCACCGCGCGGCGAAGGAGCTGATATGCCGACTGTTCTCATCACGGGTGCCGGCCGCGGCCTTGGGTTCGAGCTGGCGCGGCAATACGCCGCCGACGGCTGGAAGGTGATCGGCACCGTGCGCGACCCGAAGGCCGGCGCCAGGCTCTCGGCTCTTGGCAAGGGGGTTGAGGTGCATCTCGCCGACGTCACCGACCGGGCGGCGATCGCGCGCCTGGCCAAGGACCTGAAAGCGGCGGCCATCGACGTCCTCATCTGCAACGCCGGCATCTATGGCCCGAAGGGCCAACCGTTCGGGAAGACCGATTACGCGGCCTGGGAAGAGGTGATGCGGGTGAACGTGCTGGCGCCGATGGCGGTCGTCGAGGCACTGGTCGACAACGTGGCGGAGAGCGATCTGAAGCGCATCGTCATGATGTCGAGCCGGCTCGCCTGCCTCGGCGTGTTCGAGGGCGGCGAGACCATCTATCGCTCCAGCAAGACGGCGCTCAACCAGGTCACCAAGTGCCTTGCCGTCGAGCTCGAGAAGCGCGGCATCACCGTGATCTCGGTCAGCCCGGGCTGGGTCAAGACCGACATGGGCGGCTCCGGCGCACCCCTGACGCCCGAGACGTCCATCGCGGGCCTCCGCCGGGTGATCGCGGGGCTCAGCCGCAAGGACACCGGCAAGTTCATCCATTACGACGGCTCGGAAAACCCTTGGTAGCTCCGATGCAACTTACCGAAACCCAGACCATGATCCGCGATGCGGCGCGCAGCTTCGCCCAGGAGAAGCTGGCGCCGTTCGCCGCCGAGTGGGACCGCGCGCACAGCTTTCCCAAGGAGGCGATCGCCGAGATGGGCCGCCTCGGCTTCATGGGCATGCAGGTGCCCGAGGAGTGGGGCGGGGCGGGTGTGGATCACGTCGCCTACGCGCTGGCGGTCGAGGAGATCGCAGCCGGCGACGGCTCGTGCTCGACGGTGATGAGCGTGCATAACTCCGTGGTGTGCATGCCGATCCTGAAGTTCGGCACCCCCGAGCAGAAGGAGCGGTTCCTGAAGCTGCTGGCCCGCGGCGACATGCTGGGCGCCTTCTGCCTCACCGAGCCGCAGGCGGGGTCGGACGCCTCGTCGATCAAGACGCGGGCGAAGCGCGACGGCAATCATTGGGTGCTGAACGGCACAAAGCAGTTCATCACCTCGGGGAAGAGCGCCGACGTCGCGATCGTGTTTGCAGTCACCGATCCGGCGCGCGGCAAGAAGGGGATCAGCGCCTTCATCGTGCCGACCAAGACCGCCGGCTGGACCGTGGCGCGGGTCGAGCACAAGCTCGGCCAGAACGCGACCGACTCCTGCCAGATCGTCCTCGATAATCTGCGGCTGACGCCCGACCACATGCTGGGCCAGGAAGGCGAGGGTTACAAGATCGCGCTCGGCAATCTCGAGGGCGGGCGGATCGGCATCGCGGCGCAATCGGTCGGCATGGCGCGGGCCGCGTACGAGGCGGCGGTCACCTACGCCAAGCAGCGCGAGACCTTCGGCAAGAAGATCATCGAACACCAGGCGGTGGCGTTCCGGCTCGCCGACATGGCGACGGGAATCGAGGCGGCGCGGCTTCTGGTGCTGAACGCCGCGCAGTTGCGCGATGCGGGACAGCCCTGTCTGACCGAGGCCGCCATGGCGAAGCTGTTCGCCTCGGAGATGGCCGAGCGCGTGTGCTCGGACGCGATCCAGATCCACGGCGGCTACGGCTACCTCAACGATTTTCCCGTCGAGCGGATCTATCGCGACGTGCGGGTCTGCCAGATCTACGAGGGAACATCCGACATCCAGCGGCTGGTGATCAGCCGCGCGATCGCGGGGGGATGACATGGCCACACCGATCGACTTCTATTTCGATTTCTCGAGCCCCTACGGCTACTTCGCCGCGGCGAAGATCGACGAGATCGCGGCCCGTCACAAACGCGGCGTCAACTGGCGGCCGTTCCTGCTGGGGGCGGTGTTCAAGATCACCAAGATGCAGCCGCTGGTCGACTACCCGCTCAAGGGCGACTACATGAAGCGCGACTGGCAGCGCTTTGCGCGCCTGGTCGGGGTGAAATTCAAGCCCCCGGAGGTGTTTCCGTTCTCGGCGCTGACGGCAAGCCGGCTGTTTTACTGGCTGAACACGAAGGATCCCGAGCTCGCGCGAAAATTCGCCAAGGCCGTGTACCAGGCCGCGTTCGGCGAAGGCCGCGATATCGCAGCCATCGGCGCCCTCACGGCGATCGGCGAGCCGCTCGGAATCGCCGCCGGCGACATGGTCGCCGCCAGCAACGATCAGGCGATCAAGGACTTGCTGCGCCAGGAAATCGACGCGGCGATCGCCCGCGGCGTGTTCGGCTCGCCGTTCGTCGTGGTCGACGGCGAGCCGTTCTGGGGGGCGGACCGCCTCGACCAGGTGGATGGCTGGCTGGCGACGGGAGGCTGGTAAGCCCGAACATGGCCGTCCTGAAGTCCGCCCTCGATGCCCGCGCCGAGCCGTTCCGCTCGAACGAGGCCGCGCTGCGCGACATGGTCGCCGACCTGCGTGAGAAACTCGCCCGGATCAAGCAGGGCGGCGGTCAGGCGGCGCGCGACAAGCACACGGCGCGCGGCAAGCTCCTGCCGCGCGAGCGCGTCCGTCTCCTGCTCGACGTCGGCTCACCCTTTCTCGAGCTGTCGCAGTTCGCCGCGTACGGGCTCTACGGCGGGGAGGTTCCGGCGGCCGGGCTGATCACCGGTATCGGCCGGATCATGGGCCGCGAATGCATGGTCGTCTGCAACGATGCGACGGTCAAAGGCGGCACGTATTTTCCGATGACCGTGAAGAAGCATATCCGCGCCCAGGAGATCGCCCGGCAGAACAACCTGCCATGCATCTACCTCGTCGATTCCGGCGGCGCCAACCTGCCCAACCAGGACGAGGTCTTTCCGGACCGCGAGCATTTCGGCCGCATCTTCTACAACCAGGCGACGATGTCCGGCGCCGGCATCCCGCAGATCGCCGCCGTCCTGGGATCGTGCACGGCCGGCGGCGCCTACGTGCCGGCGATGGCGGACGAGGCGATCATCGTCAAGAACCAGGGCACGATCTTCCTCGGCGGGCCGCCGCTGGTGAAGGCGGCGACGGGCGAGGTCGTCACCGCCGAGGAGCTGGGTGGGGCGGACGTGCATGCCCGGGTCTCCGGCGTCGCCGACCACTATGCGCTCAGCGACGAGCACGCGCTCGGCCTCGCCCGCCAGATCGTGTCGCGGCTCAACCGTGTCAAGTCGGCGACGCTCGACCTGCGGCCGCCGGCCGAGCCGCTGTACCACCCGGAGGAGATCTACGGCATCGTGCCCCAGGACGTGCGCAAGCCCTACGAGGTGCGCGACGTGATCGCGCGCATCGTGGATGGCAGCGAGCTCGACGAGTTCAAGCCTCTTTACGGCACGACGCTGGTGACCGGCTTCGCGCGGATCTGGGGCTATCCGGTCGGCGTCGTCGCGAACAACGGCATTCTGTTTTCGGAATCGGCGCTCAAGGGTGCGCATTTCATCGAGCTGTGCTGCCAGCGCGGCATCCCGCTGGTCTTTCTGCAGAACATCGCCGGTTTCATGGTCGGGCGGAAATACGAGGCCGGCGGCATCGCCCGCGACGGGGCGAAGATGGTGACGGCGGTGTCGTCCGCCAGGGTCCCCAAGTTCACGGTGATCATCGGCGGCAGCTTCGGCGCCGGCAATTACGGAATGTGCGGCCGCGCGTTCGAGCCGCGGTTCCTGTGGATGTGGCCGAACGCCCGCATCTCGGTGATGGGCGGCGAGCAGGCGGCGAGCGTGCTGGCGACCGTGCGCCGCGACAACCTGGAGGCCCAGGGCAAAGCATGGTCGCCCGCGGACGAGGAGGCGTTCAAGGCGCCGCTGCGCGCCCAGTATGAAACGCAAGGTCATCCCTATTATGCCTCGGCGCGGCTGTGGGATGATGGCATCATTGATCCGGCAGAGACTCGCCGGGTGCTGGCGCTGTCGATCGCGGCGGCGCTGAACGCTCCCATCGAGTCGACCCGATTCGGCGTGTTCCGTATGTGAGGTGATATGGTCGATACGATCCAGACCAACATCGACGACCGCGGCGCCGCCACCGTCTGGCTCAATCGTCCCGAAGTGCACAACGCGTTCAACGACGAGCTCATTGCCACGTTGACCGCGGAGCTCAAGAAGCTGGAAGCCGACGGGACGGTGCGCGTCGTCATCCTGGAGGGCCGCGGCAAGAGCTTTTCCGCCGGCGCCGATTTCAACTGGATGAAGCGCACGGTGACCTACACCGAGGCCGAAAACATCCGCGACGCCGAGGCGCTCGCCAACCTGCTGAAGACGCTCAACCGGCTGAAGAAGCCGACCATCGCTGCCGTGCAAGGCAACGCCTATGGCGGCGGCGTCGGCCTCGTCGCCTGCTGCGACATCGCCTTCGCCGCCGACCATGTGCACTTCGCGTTCACGGAGGCGCGGCTCGGCCTGACGCCGGCCACGATCAGCCCCTACGTGATCGCGGCGATGGGCGAGCGGCACGCCCGGCGCTATTTCCTGACCGGGGAGAGCTTCACGGCGCACGAGGCCTGCCGGATCGGCCTCGTCCACCAGGTTTGCAAGCTTCCCGACCTCCTGCCGCTGGTGAACCAGACCGTCGATACGCTGATCACGGGCGGACCGGTCGCGCAGAAGGAAGCGAAGAAGCTGATCCGCCGGGTGGCGCGCAGCCAGATCGACTCGGAATTGATCGCCGAGACGGCGCGCCGCATTGCCACGATCCGGGTGTCGCCGGAAGGGCACGAGGGGATGACGGCCTTCCTCGAGAAGCGGCTGCCGGCGTGGCGGAAGAACCACGCTAAGAAATAGGGCCGGCCCGAGCGTGTCATGCTGCGCAAGCTCCTGATCGCCAATCGCGGCGAGATCGCCTGCAGGGTGATCCGCACCGCGCGCCGGCTGGGCCTGCAGAGCGTCGCCGTGTATTCCGAGGCCGACGCGGCGGCGCGGCACGTTGCACTGGCCGACGAGGCGTACCTGATCGGCCCCGCGCCGGCGCGCGCGAGCTATCTCGACATCGACGCCATCATCGCGGCGGCGAAGCGGAGCGGGGCCGACGCGATCCATCCGGGCTACGGGTTCCTCTCGGAAAACGCGAGGTTCGCCGAGGCGTGCGCCGCTTCCGGCCTGGTGTTCGTCGGTCCGCCGGCGGCCGCGATCCGCGCCATGGGCGACAAGATCGCGGCAAAAAAGCTGATGGGAGAAGCCGGGGTGGCGGTCGTGCCCGGCGCTCCCGGGGCCATCGCCGATGTGAAGGCGCTGGCGGCCGCGGCGAAGAAGATCGGCTATCCGGTGCTGCTGAAGGCCTCGGCTGGCGGCGGCGGCAAGGGCATGCGGGTGGTCGAACGCGAGGCCGATCTCGCCGACGCCTTCGCCGGAGCCCGGCGCGAGGCGGCGTCCGCGTTCGGCGACGACCGGATCCTGATCGAGAAATATCTCGTCTCGCCGCGGCACATCGAGATCCAGGTCTTTGCCGACAGCCACGACAACGTGGTGCACCTGTTCGAGCGCGACTGCTCGATTCAGCGCCGCCATCAGAAGATCGTCGAGGAGGCGCCCGCCCCCGGGATGACCGCGGAGCTGCGGCGGAGCATGGGCGAGGCGGCAATCCGCTGCGCCCGCGCCGTCGGCTACCGCGGCGCCGGGACGGTCGAGTTCATTGTCGACCGGCAGGGAGCTTTCTATTTCATGGAGATGAACACGCGTCTCCAGGTGGAGCACCCGGTCACCGAGAACATCACCGGCGAAGACCTGGTGGAGTGGCAATTGATCGTGGCCGACGGTGGCGCCCTGCCGAAGCTGCAGGACCGGCTCGCGATCTCCGGTCACGCGTTCGAAGCGCGCCTCTACGCCGAGGATCCCGCGCGCGACTTCCTACCCGCCACCGGCCGGCTGCAGCACCTCGTCTTTCCCCCGGAAGGCGAGCACGTGCGGGTCGAGACCGGCGTCGCCGCCGGCGACGCGGTCACCATCCATTACGATCCGATGATCGCGAAGCTGGTCGTGTGGGACCGCGACCGTGACGCGGCCCTGGCGCGGCTGCGCCAGGTGCTGGCCGGGTGCGAAATCGTCGGGGTTCCGACCAATCTCTCGTTCCTGTCGGCACTGGCGGCCCATCCGGCGTTCGCCGCCGGCGAGGTCGAGACCGGCTTCATCGCACGCCACCTGAAGACGCTCGTGCCGCCGGCGTCGCCAGCGCCCGCTCCCGTGCTGGCGCTGGCCGCGCTTGCGGTGATGCTCCGCCTGCAAGGTGAGGCCGCGGCGACCAGCTCCGCCGATCCCTACAGCCCCTGGCATCCGGCCGACGGCTGGCGGCTGAACGACGATGCCTGGCACGTGCTGCGGCTGCGGGAGTCCGTGGGCGGCACGCCGGCGGAGACGGCGCTCACCATCCATTTCAAGCGCCGCGGCTTCGCGATCGATCTGCCCGGTGGGGCGCTCGCGGTCAGCGGCGAGCTGCACGCCGACGGGCACCTGGTCGCCGATCTCGGCGGGGTGCGATGCACCGCGGCGGTGGTGCGGCGCGGCGACGAGTTGACGGTCGTCGTCGACGGGCGGAACCACGTGTTCACGATCGTCGATCCGATGCTGGCCGCGGACACGGCGGCGGTGGACGCCGGCCGCCTCACCGCACCGATGCCGGGCAAGATCGTGGCCGTTCACGTGAAGGAGGGCGACGCCGTGAAGCGCGGCGCCGCCTTGCTGGTCCTGGAGGCGATGAAGATGGAGCACACGATCACGGCCCCCGCCGACGGTGTCATCGAGCGCCTGCGCTACAAGGTCGGCGACCAGGTCGAGGAAGGTGCCGAGCTGGTCGGCCTGAAGGCGGCGGTTCCCGCCGCAGGCGGGTGACATGCGCCTCCCGAAATCGGTGAAGATCGTCGAGGTGGGCCCGCGCGATGGGCTGCAGAACGAGTCGAAGACCGTCCCGGCGGCAACCAAGATCCGGCTCATCGAAGGCCTCGCCGATGCCGGGCTGACTTCGATCGAGGCCGCCGCCTTCGTGTCGCCCAAATGGGTGCCGCAGATGGCCGACAGCGGGGAGGTTCTGGCGGGCCTGAAGAAGCGGCCTGGCGTGCGCTATTCGGTGCTGGTGCCGAACCTGCAAGGGTTCACGGCGGCGATGGCCGCCGGCGCCGCCGAAGTCGCCATCTTCGGCGCCGCATCCGAGACGTTTTCGCGCAAGAACATCAACTGTTCGATCGCCGAAAGCCTGGGCCGGTTCGCGCCGGTGGCGGCGGCGGCGCAGCAGGCCGGCGTGCCGGTCCGCGGCTACATCTCCTGCGCCCTCGGCTGTCCGTATGAAGGAGAGGTTGCACCGGATGCCGTGGCCGACGTGGCGGCGGGGCTCCTGGACCTCGGCTGCTACGAGATCTCGCTGGCCGATACGATCGGCGTCGGCACCCCGGTACAGGCCGCGGCGATGGTCGAGCGCGTCGCGGGGCGGGTGCCGCGCGAGCGGCTCGCCGTGCATTTCCATGACACCTACGGCCAGGCGCTGGCGAATATCCTCGCCTGCCTCGAGGCCGGCGTCGCGGTCGTCGATTCGTCCGTCGCCGGTCTCGGCGGCTGTCCCTATGCCAAGGGAGCCACGGGGAACGTCGCGTCCGAGGACGTCGTCTACATGCTGGACGGGCTCGGCGTTAGGACCGGCGTCGATCTGGACAAACTTGCTGACTCCGGGTGGCGAATTTGCGAATATCTCGGCCGCACGCCCTCGTCCAAGGTGTCGGTCGCCTTGAGAGGCCGCAAACAGACGCCTAAGTCGTTGTAGAAACAGCAACTCAGGGTGGCCGAGAGCAGGTGGGGACAGCCAGGACGACGTTGAGTCGATAGCGCCTCTCAGGGGGAGCCGGCCCGGATTCGGGCTGACGGCGCGGCGGGGAACACCAGCAGCTTCATGGGTTACAATCTTTCCAAGCTCCGTGTTCTGATTGTCGACGACAGCAAGAACATGCGCATGCTCGTCAAGACGGTGCTGAACGCGCTGGGCGTGCAGGTCGTGCGCGAGGCCGGCGACGGTCAGGCGGGCCTGCAGGAGCTTCGCTCGGGGCCGGTCGACATCACCATCGTCGACTGGGTCATGGAGCCGATGGACGGGCTGGAATTCGTCCGCCAGGTGCGCACCGCCGACGACAGCCCCAATCCATTCTTGCCGATGATCATGATGACCGGGCACACGGAGCGTCACCGCATCTTCAAGGCGCGCGACGCCGGCGTCACTGAATTCCTGGCCAAGCCGATCACCGCCAAGACGCTGCTGTTGCGCATCAGCAATATCATCGAGCATCCGCGGCCGTTCGTGCGGGCGAGGGGCTATTTCGGCCCCGACCGCCGCCGCCGCAACGAGGATTACCAGGGCCCCGAGCGGCGCGGCACCGGCAAGCCGGCCGAGGGTGGTGCATCACCCACGGCGGCCTCCGACCCGAAACCCGTTCAAGCGTGATTCGTATTCCGGAGTAAGGCAGCGATGAGCGAGCAGGAAACCAAGGTTCAGATCATCAACCCGCCCAACAGCCTGCGCTCGCGCGTCGATGACGGAAAGGGCAGCAAGGGTCTCGACCCAAGCCTGCTGGCCAAGGCCGAGAAGGCCATGGACGACGTGAAGCCGCAGGTGCAGGAGCACGTCAAAGGCGAGGTCGGGCGGCTGCAGGCGCTGATGGCGAAAGTGAGCGCCAGCCAGGGCCAGGATCAGGCGGCGCTCCAGGAGATGTTCCGGGTCGGGTTCGAGTTGAAGGGGCAGGGCACCAGCGCCGGGTTCAACCTGATCACGCGCTTTGGCGACTCCCTGTGCCGCTACATCGAGGCGAACAAAACTCCTGGCGCCAAGGAGCTGGCCATCGTGAAGGCGCATGTCGATTCGATCGCCGCCATCATGGGAAGGGGCATCCAGGGGGATCAGAATCCGATCGGCCTCGCCATAGCGGCGGAGCTCGAGAAAGTGGTCGGCCGGCCGACGTAAGAGCCCTCTCGCTCCCGCTGCGGCCGTGTCCGCGAAACCGGGAGCACGCGTCGGCCTCGCGGCGACGAGAAAACAACGTCTTTCAAGACCAAGATGACCCTGCATCTCATCAAGCTTTGCGTTGGCGTGTCCGAACCGCATGAGCTCGCCGCCTGGCAGAAGAAGCGCTGGGACGACGCCAAGAAGGCGGGCCGCAAGCCCGAATGCCGCCACCTCACGCGCAACACGCCCAAGCGCGGCGATGAGATTCTGGGCGGCGGATCGCTCTACTGGGTGATCAAGGGCGTGATCCGCGTGCGGCAGCGCATCATCGGCATCAAGCCTATGGTCATGGACGGCGCGCCGCGCTGCAAGCTGCTGCTCGAGCGCAAGCTCGTACGCGTGGCGCCGCGGCCGATGCGCGCCTTCCAGGGCTGGCGCTATCTCGAGGCGGCGGACGCGCCGCCCGATCTCGATTCGCTCGGCAAAGGTGCAGCGAACATGCCCCCGAAAATGGTCGAAGAGCTGCGCGAGCTAGGCCTGCTCTGATGCAGCCGGAACGGCGGCGTGTCCTGGGCGCCGTGCTGGCGCTGCTTGCCGCCGGATGCTCGGCGGAGAAAGAGCCCGACGAGGCCGCCATCCGCGAAGCGATCGAGCGGTTGCATCAGGACTGGGCGGCCCAGCGTCGGAAGGACCAGAAGGCGCAGACGCCGGATCTCTTTCGCCGTCTGCCGAACGTCAACCTCGCCTTCGAGGCGGACCTGGCGCTGCGCATCACCTCGGTTCGAAAGATCGACTGCAAGCGTCCGCCGGGCGGCGAGCTCGGCTATGTCTGTCGCGCCGTCATCGGTGCGTCGATCGCGGGGCGGGCGCCGGTGCTGCAGAACATCCAGGGCCGGTTCATGCAGGGCGGCGGCGGCTGGCTCGCCCGCGACGTCGTGGTGCTCGACCCCGCCGGTTGATCGGGCGGGCCGGCGGGCGCAGGATGCGGTCGACGCGCCATCCGGCGTGAGGGAGGGGCTCATGAAAAGGGCTGGACCATTCATCACCCGGCGGAGCGTGCTGGCCGGCACCGCCGCGGCCGTGGCGGCGGGACCGGCATTGGCGCAGATCCCGGGTGAGCCGAATCACGTGAAGGGCCCGCGCGTCTTTCTCGACTACGACCAGGCCGAGCTCGATGCCGCGTACGACCAGTCGGTCTACGCGCCCAATCAGCCGCAGATCACCGGCCGCTATGCGACGAACAGCGACGCCACGCGCGCCCGTCTCGGAGCGCCGAAGCAGTTTGCCTACGGCCCGACCGCGGTCGAGACGCTCGACGTCTACCCGGCCAAGCGTGCGAATGCGCCGATCCACGTGTTCATCCACGGCGGGGCGTGGCGCGGCGGCAAGGCCAAGGACTACGCGTACCCGGCGGACATGTTCGTGACGGCCGGCGCCACCTATGTGGTGCCGGACTTCGTGTGGGTGCAGGACGCCGGCGGCGATCTCGGCGTCGTGGTGGACCAGGTGCGGCGGGCCGTCGCCTGGGCCTACAAGAACGCCGGCAGCTTCGGCGGCGATGCCAACCGGCTTTACGTGTCCGGCCATTCATCCGGCGGGCATCTCGCCGGTGTCGTGCTGACGACCGACTGGCAAAAGGACTTCGGCCTGCCGCCGGACATGATCAAAGGCGGCATGTGCGGCAGCGGCATGTACGAGCTGTCCCCGGTGCGGCTCAGCGCCCGCAGCAAGTACGTGAGCTTCACCGACGACAGCGTGCAGGCGTTCAGCTCGCAGCGCCACATCGACAAGCTGAATTGCCCGGTCACGATCGTGTACGGCACCTTCGAGACCCCGGAATTCCAGCGCCAAAACCGCGAATTCGCCGCCGCGGTCAAAGCCGCCGGAAAGCCGGTCGAGCTCGTCGTCGCCCAGGGCTACAACCATTTCGAGGTGATGGAGACGCTGGCGAATCCATATCTGTTCATGGGCCACGCCGCGCTCCAGCAGATGAAGCTCGGGCAGACGTAAGGAGAGCTGTCAGCGATCAGCCGTCAGCCATCAGCCGAAGGGGCCTATGCCTCCATTTCGTCATGCCCGCGCAGGCATCCATTGTGCCGCGGAACCATGGATTCCCGCTTTCGCGGGAACGACGAAGTAGGGCTGGCCTGGCTGACGGCTGTCAGCTGAAAGCTGACACCTTCACCCGCCCCACAGGCGCAGCCGCTCGGTTTCGAGCAGATGCCGTTCACGCACCCAATCGGGATTGCCGTCGAAGCCAGACCCCGACATCGCGCATGAGCTGCAGCGGCAGATCGGTGGACGACGGCGGGCTCAGCCACCGGGACGCAAATCTCAGCAGAAACGCAAACGGTTTCATGGCACGGGTCTCCTTGGTCGGATCGATCTTGCGCCGGCACGAAGGCCGGCGGCGCCGCAAAGCGTCAGGTCTCGATCGATCGTCGTCGCAAGGCGTGCATGTTCGGAGGCTACGAGAGATTCGCGGCCGCCGCAACTCACCCGTCGCTGACGGTCACTGCGTCGCCTTTATGGGGCCCAACTGGTGGATGAGATCCGCCCACAGCGTCGTCTGCTCCTTGAGATATGCACCGAACGCCTCGGGCGTGCTCCCGACCGGCTCCGATCCGACAGCCGCAAGCCGCTGCGTCACGTCCGGCTCGGCGATCGTGAGCGCGACCTCCCGCTGTACGCGATCGATGATCGGGCGCGGAGTTCCCGCCGGTGCCACCAGACCGGCCCATTCGTAGATGTCGAAGCCGGGCAACGTCTGACTGACTGGCGGCACATCGGGCACGGCGGGATCGGACGCCAACGAGGTCACGCCAATGGCACGGACCTGCGCGTCTTGGAGCCAGGGGGCCGCCGTCGGGAGGGAGGTGACCTGGAGGTCGAGGTCGCCTCGGGCGAGCGCCTGAGTCGCACCTCGCGTAAACGGAACGTGCGTCATCTTGAGGCCGGCGCGCGAAAGGAACATCTCTGTCATCAGGTGCCCGGAGCTGCCGATGCCGGCGGACCCGTAGTTCAGCGCCCCGGGAGGCTGCGACTTGGCCCAATCAATGAACTCCCGCATCGTGCGCGCCGGCGTCTTCGGATTGACGATCAGCAGCATGGGTGTGCGCGCGACCAGCGTCACGGGCTCGAAGTCCTTCAACGGATCGTAGCCCATCTTCTCGATCAGAGTTGGATTTGCGGTGAACGCAAAGCTCGCCACCCCGAGCGTCAGTCCGTCGGGCGCTGCCTTGGCGACGGCGGACATTCCGATCGTGGCGCCGCCCCCCGGCTTGTTGACGACCACGATGGGTTGGCCGAGCCGGGTGGACAGAAGCGGGGCGATCACCCGCAAGGTGGTGTCGACGGACCCTCCGGCCGAAAACGGCACGACGATCTCGATCGGGCGGCTCGAGTTGGATCGCTGCGCCGCCGCCGGTCCGGCCAGACAAACACAGGCAAGAAAAGCGACTGCCGCCCGCGATGCCACGATCGTTGATGCGCGGGAGGTTTTCATTGCGGCGGATGATAGCCGCATAAAATCGCGCGTCAACGATTGTCTGACAATCTCTCTCTGTGGTATGGAGGCGACCCAAGGGCGGACCTCGAAAAGGGGCCCTGCCACGCGCATCGGCACGACCGGGAGGAGCAGACTCACATGGTGAAACGCCGCAAAGCCGGTCTGACGCGATGGCTGGCAGTCCCGTTGTTCTTATGCGCCATCGGCTTGGCACCAGCCATCGGGTCGGCTGCGGATTACCGGCATTTCGCCTGGCAGAACGTTGCCGACGGCGTGTGGTTCGGCACGACGCTTCCGAATTCGTTCCAGACGGGGAACACCGTCATCGTTGCGCTCCCGAGCGGAGGATCGCTGGTCGTCGATTCTGAGCTCTCGAATTTCCTCGCGCGCGAAATCATCCAGAAAGCGAAGGAGGTGGCACCCGGCCCGGTCCGATATCTGGTCAACACCCACATTCACCAGGACCATGTCGGCGGCAACGCGGCCTTCAAGCAGGAATTTCCGCAGGTGCAGATCATCGCTCACCGGATCACGTGCCGCGGCATTCCCCTGAAGACGATCCCGCGGATGCAAGAGCGGCTCGAACCGATGCAGAAGCAACTGGC
>DASWFO010000343.1:0-17683 GCA_036394195.1 Alphaproteobacteria bacterium
CGAGGCCGGAACACCCGGCCTGGCCACCGCCGATATCCGCGGCAAGGTGGCACTGGTGAATGTCTTCGCCTCGTGGTGCGTGCCGTGCCGCTCCGAGCACCCGATCCTGATGCGGCTCGCCCAGGACCCGCGGATCGTGATCTACGGGATCGACTACAAGGACCAGCCGGCCGACGGAGCCAAGTTCCTGTCGGAGTTCGGCAACCCCTATAAGGCGATCGGCGCCGATGCCGACGGCCGCGTTGGCATCGACTTTGGCGTCTACGGCGTGCCGGAGACGTTCGTCATCGACCGCGACGGTCGCATCCGCCACAAGCAGGTCGGCCCGATCACGCCGCAATCGCTGCAGGACACCATCCTGCCGCTGATCGGGCAGCTCGCGAAATGAGGCGGCCCCGGCTTGCCGCTGTCCTCTTCGTGCTGGCCTTGTGCGTTCTCGCCGGCCCGGCGCTGGCCGTCCTGCCCAGCGAGATGCTGCCGGACCCGGCTCTCGAAGCGCGCGCCCGCGCGCTCTCGAAAGAGGTCCGCTGCCAGGTCTGCCAGAACCAGAACATCGACGATTCCGCGGCACCGCTGGCGGCGGATTTGCGGCGGCTGATCCGCGAGCGGCTGACCGCCGGCGATTCGGACGCGCAGATCCTGGATTACCTGGTGAAGCGCTACGGCGAATACATCCTGATGCGGCCGCCGATGGAGCCAGCGACATGGCCGTTGTGGTTCGGCCCGGCGGCTCTCCTGGTCGCGGCCGCGATCAGTCTCGCCGTGATTCGCCGCCGGCGCGCCGACCCGCCACCCGACCTCGCCCCCGAGGAAGAAGAGCGGGTGCGCGCGATCGTGGAGCGGCGTCCATGATCTGGGCCGTGCTCGCCTTGATGACGTTGGCGGCCGCCGCCGCCATCGTGCTGCCGTACCTGAGGGCGCGCGGCGCGGCGCCGGCGCGGGCGTCCTACGATCTCGAGATCTATCGCGACCAGCTCGCCGAGGTGGAGCGCGATCAGGCCCGCGGCTTGATCGGCGATGCCGAGGCCAAGGCGGCGCGCACCGAGATCGCGCGTCGGGCGCTGGCGGCGGATGCCGCGATCCGGCAGCCGGGCGCACCGGCGGCGCGGCCGGCGCCACGATTTGCGTTCGTCGCCGCGGCCGCCATCGCCCCGGTCCTGGCCCTCGGGCTTTACCTCACGACCGGCTCGCCGCGTCTGCCCAGCCAGGAATTCCTGGCGGCGCATGTCGACGACGGGAAGCAGGAACGCGAGATGGTGGCGCGGCTGGAAGCGCGCCTGCACGATCATCCGGAAGACGTCCAAGGCTGGCTGCTGCTCGCGCGCTCCTACGCCACCCTCGGCCGCTCCGAAGAGTCGGTCAAAGCCTGGCGCGAGGCGATCCAGCGCAGTCCGGACCCGACGCCGCTCGCCGGCGCGTTCGGCGAGGCGCTGGTGCAGGCCGCCGGGGGAATGGTGACGCCCGAGGCGGCGGCGCAATTCGCGACGGCGCAGCGCGCCGATCCCACCGACCCGCGGCCTCGCTACTATCTGGGGCTCACCCAGGCCCAGGCCGGTCAGAGCCGGGACGCGCTGCAAGTGTGGACGGACCTGGTCGCGGTTTCGCCGGCCGACGCCCCCTGGGTGCCCGCGGTACGCGACCAAATCACCCGGCTGGCAGCGCAGGCGAAGATCGATCCGGCCGCGATCACGCCGTCCGCCGAGGCTCAGACGATCGCCCGCCAGGCCCAGAGCGGCCCCGGCCCAAGCAGCGCTGCCGTCGCGGCGGCCGAAAAAATGTCCCCGGAAGAGCGGACCGCGATGATCCGCAGCATGGTCGATTCGCTGGCGGCACGGCTGGACGCCAATCCAGACGACGTCGAGGGCTGGGTGCGCCTCGGACGCGCGCGCCAGGTGCTGGGCGAACCGGATAAATCGGTCGAAGCCTATGCCAAGGCGGCGGCCGTGGCGCCCGACCGGCTGGACGTGCAGTCGGCCTATGCCGACGCGCTGTTCCGCAACATGCCCAAGAGCGACAAGCTGGCGCCGGAATTCGTGGCGGTGATGCGCCACATCCTCGACCTCGACCCGAATTACGGCGACGCCCTGTGGTTCGTCGGGCTCGCCGAGGCGGAATCGGGCAACCGCCTCGCCGCGGTTGCGCTGTGGCAGCGCCTGCTCGACCGCCTGCCCGCCGGCAGCAAGGAGCGCGACCAGGTGCAGGCGCAGATCGATCGCACCAAGCAGGCGACGGATTGACGCGAAGCGTCATCCCGGCCGACCCCGTACTCGGGGGAGAGGCGGGATCCATTTCTCCAACTGAACCATGGACCCCGGGTCGCGCCCAAGTCTTTTTTCGCGCCCGCCGGCGCTTCGCGGCGGCGCAGCGCAAGGCTTGCCCGGGGTGACGTCCAGAAGCTGGACGTCACTTCCCTTCGAGCGTGTTGACCGGCTCCCAATCGGGGCCGGGTGGGTGCGCGACGAGGGCCTTGGCCCGCTCGGCAAACAGCGCCGAGGGCGGGTCGGTCTCGGCAACCCGCGCGAATGCCGCCGCGGCTCCGGCGAAGTCGCGCCGCCGCCACCGCGCAAGCCCCTCGGCATAGGCGTCGGCGATGAACTGGCGGTCGGGGCTGACTCGCCCCGCGTCGCCCAGCGGCTCGAGAATCTTGACCGGGGCGGCGCGGCCTTTGACCCGGATCGCATCGAGCTCGCGCCACGCGATCCCCGGGCCCGCCAGGGCCGCGGTCATTTCGGATGCCATGATGGGGGTCGCGAAATATTTGTTGGCGCCCTCCAGCCGCGAGGCGAGGTTCACCGTGTCGCCCATCACCGTGTAATTGAAGCGCCGGCGCGAGCCCATATTGCCGACCAGCGCCTCGCCGGAGTTGAGGCCGATCCGCTGGCCGAGCCTGTGTCCTTTAAACGCAGCGGCGGTCTTGTTCAGCTCGTCGAGCTTGGCGCGGCAGCTGAGCGCCGCCTGCACCGCGTGAAGCGCATGCTTCCCGTCGTCGAGTGGTGCTCCGAACACCGCCACGATCGCATCGCCGATGTATTTGTCGACGAAGCCGCCATGCTCCTCGATGATATCGGTCATCGCCGACAGATACTCGTTCATCAACGTCACGAGCTCGGTCGGCGTCATCTTCTCCGAGAACGACGAGAAGCCGGCGACGTCGGAGAAATAGACCGTGATCTGGCGCGTCTCGCCGCCAAGCTCCGGCGGCTTGTCGGAGACGAGCATCTTTTCGATCACCGCCGGGGCCAGATAGAGCGCGAAGCTCTTGCGCAGCAGCCGCTTGTCCTTGTCGGCGATGATGAACCGGTAGGCGACCATGGCCGCACCCCCGGAAAGCCCGGCGAGGACGGGATCGATCAGCGGCAGGACCAGTGCATGCAGGAAGGCCCAGGTCGCGGCCGCCGTCCAGGCCACGACCGCCGCGACAAACACCAGCAATGCCGCAATCGGGCTCAGGACCAGGGCGGTACCGGTCGAGAGTGCCGCAAACCCGAAGCTGCTGAGCCATCCCGAAACCCGGCTGAGCTCGGTCAACGCCTCGTGACGCACGAGGTTATTGACCGCCGTCGCATGGATATAGACCCCCGAGATGGTGTCGCGGGCGAACGGGCCGAACGAGGCCGGTCCCGGCAGCACGCAGCGCGGGGCGCGGGCACCCTCGATACCGGTTGCAAAGCGCTTCGACGTGGGCTTGCGGTCTTCGAGGTCCAGGACCGTGCCGATCAGCACGATGCGTCCCTCGAAATTACGGCGGAAGAACTCGCGGTCGCCCTTGTCGACACAGGCGTGCAGATCGGCCAGCGAAAAGGTCGGGATGTCCTCGGCACCGCCTTCAAAGTTCAGCGTGACAGTGTCCGGGACCGCCACCGCGGGAACTCGCTGCCCCGCGACGGTGGTCGTGCCGTCGCTCGCCTTCTGCGGCAAGCTGCCGGACGCCCGCGCAGCGAGCTCGACGGACATCGATGGCTCCTCCCCGGCGTCGGTCTTGAACCAGAGCGGAACACGCCGGACGATCTCGTCCGGGTCATCGTGGACATTGAGGGCCCGCAGATTCGCCCGACGGCCCGCCGCTATCTGCATGGCGCCGAATGGCTCGACGGGATTGGCACTATGCTGCACGCGGCCCAGTACGACCTTGCCCTCCCGGGCGGCCGCCGCCAAGGCACGAAGGAAGTCGCGGTCGAAGCCTTTGACCCGAGCGCCAAGCGTCTCGTTGCCGAATTCGACCTGGGACTGCTCGATCGATGTCGGAAAGATGACGTCGAAACCGACCACCTTCGCCCCGCCGTCGATCACCGCCGTCATGACGCGGCCGATGTCGCGCGTCCAGGAGACATACGGGGTGTTGGCAAACGGCGCCGTGCGGTAGGTCTCCTCGTCGAGCGCCACCACGACGGTGGGCGACCGCGCCGGATCGTGCAGCGGGCCGTGCGCCTGCCAGCGCAGCCAGGTCAGGATATCGATGCTGAGGCCATCAAGGACGTCCAACGCCGGTGACGCGACAAAGGCGCTGGCAAGCAACGCGATCAAAACCGCCGCGAGCAGGTCGCGGCGCCGAACTCCGCCCATCACCCCCTGCCCTCGCGTAAGTCCTGTTCAGCCCGCCGGTTGGAACCGCAAGAGGCGTCCGACGATGGGCGCCTCGCCCGGGGCCGCATATGGATCGACTTTGAACACGATCTGGCTTGCTCCCACCGAGGCGCGATAGATGCCGCCGGCGCTCAAGGCCTTTCCGTCCTTCGCGAAGTCGAAGAACGAGCCGCGGAAGAGCTGATGGTCGGCGATGGTCACGTCGATTCGCTCGCCCGGCTGATCGATGCGCTCGATCACCAGATGACCACCGCCTTTGACGTCGACGACCGGAGACAATCCATACAGCGTGAGCTGCGGCTGGGCGGACGCAGTGGCCGGCTTTGGCGGCGCGCGGAAGACCACGGCGCCGCTCTTGCTCGCCTGCTGCGCGGTCAGTTGAATCTTGCCGCCGTCGCAGGAAACGTGCTCGCGCCGAACCTTGCCGCCAGCGACGGCGCTTTGCTCGGCGCCGACGGTCACCGTGCCGCCGATGATCGTCTCGCGCCAGCATGACTGCATGTAGCCGAGGACCAGCGTGTCCGAGGGGCCGAGCCGGATGGTCTTTCCGGCGCTCACGTAATCCATGAATTCAACGCCGGCCGATTTGCTCTCGACGTCTTCGACCACGGCAACCGGCGCCTGGGCGCGCGCGGACGTCGACACCAGCAGCCCGACCGCCAACACGCCGGCGACCCTTGCGGCAGCAATGCGCGTCATCGTGAACCCCTCCTCCAAGCCGACCCTCACCCACGTTTTCTAAGTTAGCCGGCATCACCCGGACCGTCAGTGACGCGGCTCACAGAACGGCTCGAGAGGATTATAGCAATGGGCGTAAGGTCGTGGAAAGAAAGACACTTCGGCCGGCCTCAAAGCCGCGTCAGGCGACGCTGCGGGCCGTCGGGCGTGCTCCACGGCTGCCCGGAATGACCCGGCTCACGGGCAGGCGCACCGTCAGCGTGGTTCCGACCTTGAGCGTGCTGTCGATCAGAAGCGTTCCGTCATGCTGCTCGACCAGCATCTTGCTGATCGATAAGCCGAGCCCGCTACCGCCGCTCTTTCGGCTGAGCCGGGCGTCCGAGCGCTGGAACGGCTCGAAAAGATGTGGAATGGCACGCGGATCGATTCCGGCACCGGTGTCGGCGACCGTGAGGACGACGCCGCCATCGGCGTCGGGTCCAGCGCCCAGGGTGACGCGGCCGCCGGGGCCGGTGAAGTTCACGGCGTTGCCGGCGAGATTGACCATGACCTGGAGAAGGGCGCGCCGATCGACGCGGACCAGCGGCAAGTCCTCGGGCACGTGCGCTTCCAGCTTGATCTCGCCCTCCTTGGCCCGCAGGCGGAGAAACGTGCAGGTCTCGTCGAAGATGGCGCCGATGTCGACCGGCTCCTCGCTCATTTCATAGCGGCCGGCCTCGATCTTCGACATGTCGAGGACGGTGTTGATGAGGTCGAGCAGATGGTGACCCGAGGCGCCGATATCGCGCACGTATTCGGCCTGCTTGCCGTTCAGCGGTCCGAAATAGCTGCCGGACAGCATGTCGGTGAATCCGATGATGGCGTTCAGCGGCGTGCGCAGCTCGTGGCTCATATTGGCAAGGAAGCTGCTCTTGGCCTTGTTGGCGGCTTCGGCAATCGCGCGCGCCCGGTCGGCGTGCTCGCGCTCCGCCTGCGATTCGGCGATCCGCGCCTGAAGGTCGAAATGCCGATTCAGCAGCAGACCCGAGAGAATGATCAGGACGATGGCGGACGCCGTGACCGTCAGAATGACGCTGGTCTGCCGGTGCCATCCCGCGAGAACGTCGCTCTCGGCGTTGGTGACGTTCACGACCAGCGGATAGTTTCGCACGACGTGCGCGCTCATGATCCGCGGAGTGCCATCGACCGATTTCCCACTGGTGTAGATGATCGCTGAGTCGGCCTTGACGAGAGCCTGCTCGAACAGCGGCCGGCTTGCGAACGAGCGGCCCACCAGCGCCTCCGAGGAGGGGTAGCGCACGAGAAGCGTGCCGTCCCGCCGGAACAGCGTGATACTGCCGCGCTCGCCGGGCGATATGGCGCGGTAGAACTCCTCGAAATATTTTGTCTGCATCGCGCCGGTCAGGACGCCGATGAATTCGCCGTTGGGTCCGCTCATACGCCGCGACATATAGATCGTCCATACCCCTGCGGCCCGGCTGTAGATCGGCTCGCTGATGTAGGGCCCCTGATTGGGGTTGTCGCGCGGCGCAGTGAAATAATTGCGGTCGGAGAGGTCGAGGGCCGGGATCGGCCAGGTGCGGGAAAAGTTCACCAGCTTGCCTTCGGTATCCAAGATGATGAGCGCATCGATATGCGGCGCGTCGCGGAGCTTGTCGGCCAGCAATTCGTGGATGTCCTGGCTCGCCAGGTACCGGCGAACCTCGGACGCCGTCGCGATGCCTTCGGTCGCGAAACGCTCGCCGAGGCCGGTCAGCATCAGGTCGAGGCTTTGAATCGTGCGCGCGGTCTGCTCGGCCAAGGTCAGACTTTGACGGGCGAGATCGCGTTCGGCGTCGGCCAATTCCTTCTCGCGGGTGGTCCAGATCGTCGCCAACGCGACGGTCAACAGTACCGCCACCAACAGACCGCCGACCACGAGCAGGACCCGCCGCGGCTGGTGCGCGGCGAACCACGACGAGGCCTGGTCAGGCGTGGACCCGTTGCGCGCCATCCCCGATATCCGAGCTGGGGGTCATGAAAAGGCGGTGCCCCTGCCGTCGCGGCGGGCGCCCCTTTGAGAGCGATCATCGTGAAGAAGCGTTAAGGTCTCCTTACCGCAGGGCAGACCAGAGACGCACAACCAGGGAGGGGGTTTAAGGACCGGGAAGTGCCGGGCTAAAGAGGCCGGGGCGGGATGGTGGAGCCGAGGGGAATCGAACCCCTGACCTCCTCATTGCGAACGAGGCGCTCTCCCAACTGAGCTACGGCCCCGCCGGCGGCGGCCGGGATAATGGTGACGCCCCCCCATCCTGTCAAGGAAGTCCTGTGGGGAAAACGCGGATTTCGCGGTGCTGCCAAGGCTTTGCAGAATTCCGGCGGTCGTGTAGGGTGGCGGCCGTTCGGATCGCTGTCCTTCGCGCCGACACCTCAGAGCGGCCATGTTACCCGTCATCGAGCTGATCGATACCGTCGTCAATCTCTATATCTGGGCGCTGATCATCTCGGCGATCCTGTCCTGGCTGCTGGCCTTCAACGTCATCAACAGCCATAACCGCGTCGTCTATACGGTGAGCGATTTCCTCTACCGCATCACCGAACCGGCGCTGCGTCCGATCCGCCGCTTCGTTCCTCTGGTCGGCGGTGTCGACCTGTCGCCGGTGGTGTTGATCCTGCTGCTGTGGTTCGTGCGCCGGCTCCTGTGGGTCGATATCGCTCCCTCTCTCATGTGATCCGCCGTGACCGCGTACGTCGTGCCGGTCCGCGACGGGGTCATCGTGAACATCAAGGTCATCCCGCGCGCCCGCCGGAACAGCATCGAGCCACCCGGAACCGATGACGCCCTCCGGGTCCGCGTGACGGCACCCCCCGACGACGGCAAGGCGAACGCGGCCCTCATCGCGCTGCTTGCCGAGGCCTGGGACGTCCCGCGTTCGACGCTGACGATCGCCGCCGGAACCACCAGCCGGCGCAAGCGCATCCACGTGCGCGGCGAGCCGCAGTCGCTCCTGCGCCACGTCGCCGCCCGGGTGAACGCGTCATGACGGCGCGGCTGATCGACGGCAAGGCGCTTGCCGCGTCGCGGCAGGTGCTGCTGATCGAACGCGTGCGCCGCTTCAAGGCCCGGCACGGCACGGTTCCCGGGCTCGCGGTCATCCTGGTCGGCGACAACGATGCCAGCCGCATCTATGTGCGCGCTAAGACGCGCGCGATCGAGCAGGTCGGGATGCACTCGGCGCAGCACGACTTGCCGGCGAGCGTGCCGGCGGCCGAATTGCTGGGCCTGATCGCCCGGCTGAACGCCGACGATTTAGTCGACGGCATCCTGGTTCAGCTGCCGCTCCCGGCCGGCCTCGATGCCGGGGCGGTCATCGCCGCGGTGGACCCGGACAAGGATGTCGACGGATTGCATATCGTCAACGCGGGCCGGCTCGCCACGGGACGGCCGGGCCTGGTCCCGTGCACGCCGCTCGGCTGCGAGCTGCTGCTGCGCTCGGTGCACCCGGATCCCGCCGGCGACCACGCGGTGATCGTCGGCCGCTCGCAGCTGCTCGGTCGACCGCTGGCGCAGCTCCTGCTCCGGGCCGACTGCACGGTGACGGTCGCGCATTCGCGCTCGCGCGATCTGCCGGGCCTGTGCCGCGGCGCCGACGTGCTGGTCGTGGCGATCGGCCGGGCGGAGATGGTTCGCGGCGATTGGATCCGTCCCGGTGCCGTCGTCATCGATGTCGGCATCAACCGCGCCACCGGTTCGGATGGCAAGCCGCGGCTGGTCGGCGACGTCGCGTTCGACGAAGCTGCCCAGCGCGCCGCCGCAATCACCCCCGTACCGGGCGGAGTCGGTCCGATGACCATCGCCTGCCTGCTCGAAAACGTCTTCACGGCGGCGTGCCGCCGGCGTGGCGTCGATCCAACGGACATCTAGCGGAAGTAAAATCGGGCCTCCGCACCGAGGGACATGGTGCGAAGGCCCGATCGGCACCGCCGTTGCCCAAAGCGGTGGACGAATCAACGCGCCAAATCGAGCGGCGCGTCGACCCGCCTGCATTGATCTAGATCAACCTTCGGGCGAGCTGCCGCTACCTCCGCCGCTTCGACGCGAGCCGCAGCCGCAGCGCGTTCAGCTTGATGAAGCCCTCGGCGTCGCGCTGGTTGTAGGCGCCCTGATCGGCCTCGAAGGTGACGTGCGACAGGCTGTAGAGCGAGTGCTTTGATTTGCGCCCGACCACGCGGGCATGGCCCTTGTAGCACTTGACCCGCACCGTGCCCGACACGTTCTCCTGGCTCTTGTCGATGAGCGCCTGCAGCATCTCGCGCTCCGGCGCGAACCAGAATCCGTTGTAGATCAACTCGGCATAACGCGGCATCAGCTCGTCCTTGAGGTGTGCCGCCCCGCGGTCGAGGGTGATCGACTCGATGCCGCGATGCGCGGCCTGCCAGATCGTGCCGCCGGGGGTCTCATAGACGCCTCTGGACTTCATGCCGACGAAGCGGTTCTCGACCAGATCGACGCGGCCGATGCCGTGCTCGCGGCCAATGTCGTTGAGCCGCGTGAGCAGTTCGGCCGGTCCCAGGCGCTTGCCATCGACGGCCACCGGATCGCCGCGCTCGAATTCAATCTCGACATGCTGCGCCTTGTCCGGCGCCTTCTCCGGCGCCACGGTGCGCGAATAGACGAACTCCTCGGGCTCGTGCCACGGGTCCTCGAGCGCCTTCCCTTCGGCTGAGATGTGCAGCAGGTTGGCGTCGACCGAAAACGGCGCGTCGCCGCGCTTATCCTTAGCGATCGGGATCTGGTGCTTCTCGGCGAAATCGAGAAGCTTGGTCCGCGATTCGAGCTTCCATTCGCGCCACGGCGCGATCACGCGGATCCCCGGCTCCAGCGCGTAATAGGTGAGCTCAAACCGGACCTGGTCGTTACCCTTGCCGGTGGCGCCGTGGGCGACCGCGTCGGCGCCGACCTTGCGCGCGATCTCGATCTGGCGCTTGGCAATGAGCGGGCGGGCGATCGACGTGCCGAGCAGGTACGTGCCTTCATAGAGCGCGTTCGCCCGGAACATCGGCATCACATAGTCGCGGACGAACTCCTCGCGCAGGTCCTCGATGAAGATCTGCTTCACGCCCAGCAGCTCCGCCTTCTTGCGCGCCGGCTCAACCTCCTCGCCCTGGCCGATATCGGCGGTGAAGGTCACGCCCTCGCACGCGTAGGTCTCCTGCAGCCACTTCAAAATGACCGACGTGTCGAGGCCGCCCGAATAGGCGAGGACCACTTTCTTGACCGGCTGTGCGCCCGCAGCAGACATGAATTTCCCTAAGGGCTGGCGTGATGTGATTTTGCTTGGCCGCTGCCAAAGCGGGGCGGAGTATAGGGATTACCGCCTAGTCCGCAAGTTTAGATGAGGAGCGACCGATGATCGATCTCTACGGCTGGCCGACGCCGAACCTGCACAAGGTCACCATCCTGTTCGAGGAAACCGGGCTTCCCTACAACAGCATTGCGATCGACATCGGGCGGGGCGAGCAGTTCAACGCCGACTTCCTGAAGATCAGCCCCAACAACAAGATGCCGGCAATCGTCGAACACGACGGGCCGGACGGCAAACCGCTCGCCATGTTCGAATCCGGCGCCATCCTCATGTACATCGCCGAGAAGACGGGCCGCTTCATGCCGAAGGATATCCGCGGCCGCTATGACGTCATCCAATGGCTGATGTTCCAGATGGGCGGCGTCGGGCCGATGCTGGGCCAAGCCCATCATTTCCGGCAGTACGCGCCGGAGAAGCTGCCCTACGCCATCGACCGCTACACCAGGGAAGCCGGCCGCCTTTATAACGTGATCGACCGCCGGCTCACCGAGGTTCCTTACCTCGCCGATGAGTATTCCATCGCAGACATGGCAGTCTTTCCGTGGATCCGGCCGTATGAGCGGCAGGGCCAGAAGCTTGAGGACTATCCGAACCTGAAGCGCTGGTTCGATGCGATCGCCGCGCGCCCGGCCGTCCAGCGCGGCCTGAACGCCCTGGCCGATAAGCGCCGGCCCGGTCCGATGGACGAGAAACAGCGCGAAATCCTGTTCGGCGCGCAGCAATACGCCCGCCGCTGACCGTGTGTGTTTTCGCACTCTCCCCGGCCCGCGCGCCGTTTAAAAATCGTTATGCCACTGAGTTTTATCCACATGGGGTGGTAAACAAATAAAAACGGTTATATTCAATAGCTTGGATTTGCTTTCCACAGGCTTGGTGAGGTATTTTTAACTAGCCCCATGTGAATATTAACTATCGGAATTTTGGGGGTCCGCTCGGGGGCATGGAAGCGGAGGGTGCCATGGCGATTGTTTTACTTCTCTACGCTGCAGTCGGTGTCCTGCTCGGCCTGTGGATCACGACTCACGGGCCGGTGAAGCCCGACACGGTCATGCGCATGAGCGCCTTGCTGTGCATCGTGTTGTTGTGGCCGTTTTTCGTCCTGCACACGCTGCGCTCCTAAGCCGCCCGCGGACGGCGTAAGCCTCTCCAGCCCCGGCGCAGCCGCGCCGCGAACGCGCCCATCGCCTGCAGGCGCAACAGCTCGGCGCGACGGCGATAAAACTCCAACATCTCCGGCGGCACACCGTTCCTCAGGATTTCATCTCCGGCGGCACACCGTTCCTCAGGATTTCCTCGCGGCGCACGAACAGCCGCTTCTCCTCGTGGGTCATGGGCCCCCGCCGATCCATCGCCGGTCGCTCGTCCAAGCCGACCGCCAGCGCCAGAGCGGCCGCTCGGCGACCCGGAGAGCATCGACCCGGGTCAGGCCGATGTCGTGCAGCTCGCGTTCGGAAAATGCCCGTAGCTGGGCGCGCTCCTTCGCCGCCCGCCGGAGATCGCGGATGACGGCGGTCAGGCGCAGGCCGAGGTGGCGGGCTCCGTCGAGCCACTCCTCAGCGGCCAGCGGGCGCCCTTTCATTTTGTCGGCGATCATGTTACTTTTCCTCATAATGGGTTGAACGATGATGCAGACCGTACTTTCGGATGCATGAATC
Organism: Alphaproteobacteria bacterium; assembly: GCA_036394195.1. Lineage (GTDB taxonomy): Bacteria > Pseudomonadota > Alphaproteobacteria > CACIAM-22H2 > CACIAM-22H2 > DATJPD01. The sequence goes on from DASWFO010000343.1 coordinate 12,263, forward strand.
ATTGGCCCTTTCCCTGCGGGGCGACAAACGACGTTTTCTCCACGCCCGATTTATAAAAACTAATCTGATGCTCGTGCGACGGCTTCCCCCGCTGAACGCGCTGCGCGCCTTCGAGGCCGCGGCCCGCCACCTCAGCTTCAGCGCCGCGGCAGCCGAGCTGCGCGTGACGCCGGCGGCGATCAGTCACCAGATCAAGGCGCTCGAGGACGATCTGGGCGTGAAGCTGTTTCGTCGCCTCAACCGCGAGGTGCGGCTGACCGACGCCGGGCAGGCCTGCCTGCCGGGTCTGCGCGACGGCTTCGACCGCATCGCCCAGGCCGCGGGCCTGGCGCAGCGCCAGGACAGCGGCGGCATTCTCACCGTATCGACCTCGCCGGGCCTTGCGGCCAAGTGGCTGGTGCCGCGCCTTGAGAAATTTCGCGAGCGGCATCCGGACATCGACCTGCGCATCGATGCCTCGATGGGCTTGGTGGATTTTGCACGCGATGACGTTCACCTCGCGTTGCGCTACGGTCGCGGCCGCTATCCGGGACTCCACACGGAGCTGCTGATGCGCTCTGAAGTCTTCCCGGTCTGCGCGCCTGGGCTCCTGCACGGGCCCCGCGGCCTGCGCGAGCCGGAGGACTTGCAGCACCATGCGCTGATCCACGACGAGACCCTCGCCCGCGATTCGAGCTGCCCGGATTGGGCGATGTGGTTACGGGCCGCCGGCGTCACTGGGATCGACCCCGGACGCGGTGTCAGGTTCAATCAGGTGGCGCTGGCGTTGGATGCGGCGGCGGCCGGTCGCGGCGTCGTGCTGACCCGCGATATCTTCGCCGCTGACGATCTCGTCGCGGGCCGCCTTGTCCGGCCGTTCGGGGCCGGCATGCCGGTCGATTTCGCCGTCTACCTTGTCATCCCGCCGGCGCTGGTCGGCATCCCCAAGGTGAAGCTGTTTCGCGACTGGGTGTTCGAGGAAGTCGGCCAACCCAGGGCGGTTGCGGAGCGTCCGGTGTCCGCTGACGCAACCGCAGCCCGCGGCGGCAAAGGGCGCCGGAACGCGGCGCCGGTCAGCGAGAGAGCGGGTCCGCGTCCGGCGCCGCACCGCAGCCGCGCCGCTGGCGCTCGCTCGCGGACTTGAGCTGCCCGCACGCCGCCATGATGTCACGACCCCGCGGCGTGCGGACCGGCGAGATGTAGCCGGCCTTCATCAGCACAGCGGCGAAGGCTCCGATCGCGTCATCGTCCGAGCACTCATAGGGAGCGCCCGGCCATGGATTGAACGGGATCAGATTCACCTTCGCTGGAATGCCGGCAAGCAGGCGGACGAGCTGGCGCGCCTCGGCCGGCGAATCGTTGACGCCCTTCAGCATCACATACTCGAACGTGATGCGCCGCGCATTGCTCAAGCCCGGATAGCCTCGGCAGGCGGCGAGCAGCTCGGCAATCGGATATTTGCGATTCAGCGGCACCAGCACGTCGCGCAGCTCGTCGGTCACCGCGTGGAGCGAGACCGCGAGCATCACGTTCAGCTCCTCGCCGCAGCGCCGGATCATGGGCGCGACACCGGAGGTCGACAGCGTGATCTTGCGACGCGAGATCGCGAGGCCGGCCGGGTCCATGGCGATGGTCAGCGCCTTGGCGACGTTGTCGAAGTTGAACAGCGGCTCGCCCATGCCCATCATCACGATGTTGGTGAGCTTGCGCCCTTGCTCCGGTGCCGGCCATTCGCCGAACACGTCGCGGCACGCCATGAGCTGGCCGACGATCTCCGCCGGCGTCAGGTTGCGCACCAGCCGCTGCGTGCCGGTGTGACAGAACTTGCAGGACAGCGTGCAGCCGACTTGGCTGGAGACGCACAGCGTGCCGCGGTCTTCCTCCGGGATATGGACGCACTCGGCCTCCTGGCCGTCGACGAACCGCAGCAGCCATTTCTGCGTTCCGTCGAGTGACTCCTGGCGCCGCACCGGTTGCGGCCGGCCGATCACGAAACGTTCGGCGAGCTTGGCACGGAACGCCTTGGAGAGATCCGTCATGCCATCGAACGACGTGGCGCCGCGCACATAGATCCATTGCCAGAGCTGGCGCGCCCGGAACGGCGGCGCTCCCAGCTTCGTCAGCTCGGCCGCAAGCTCGTCGCGCGACAGGCCGATGAGCTCGACCCGGCCATCCGGAATCGTCGGTGCCGGCAGGGCGGTCTTGCCCTCGAAGATCGCCGGGTCCGCCGGCTCGGCGAGCAGCGCGTCGGTTCCGGGCATCGTGGTGCCGCCGATCACTTGGCCGCACAGGCCTTGCCGATCTCGGCATAGGCTTTGCCGAATCCGGCGAGATTGAACGTGTCGGCGGTTTCGGTGTTACGGGTTGAGGTGCCGCGCACCTTGAGCGTCTTGCCGTTCTTCATCGCGGCAACGACGGCCTTGTCGGACGCATCATCTTTCGCCCACGCGGCCTCCGCGTCGACGTCCGTGCGGGTAAAGAACTCGAATTTCTTGCCGTCGACGTCGACCGTCACCGGAGTACCCTGCTTGAACGGATAGCCCGATTGGAAGCTCACCTCGTCGTAGCGCTTGGCCGTCGGCCGGTGCGTCACCGTGAGCATGACGTCGCTGCGCTTGACGCCCTTCGGATCCGACGCGACCGGGCGCGCGAACATGTAGCAGATCTTGTTGGAGGCCTGGGCGAGCTCAACCGACGTCCAGGCATCGAAACTGCCGAGCTGCTTCGGCGCCGGAAGGGTCTGCGGGCCGGGCTGGGCTTGAGGTGCCGCCGCGGGCTTGGGCGCCGTCTGCGCGGCGGGCGGCTTCTTCTGTGTCTGCGCGGGCGCCAGGGCAGGTGCCGCCGCGACGGCGGCCAAGCCTAGTCCACAGGCCAACATCATCGCTCGCCCGGGCGACGCAAGGCGAAATATCGAACGACGCGTCATACTCAAATCCGGAAATGCCGGCGACTGATTCGGGCCGGTCGTTAGCGCGTATGCCATGGCCAACGCATCGCGGTCAATCTGCCTGGAATATGAGTCTACGCCGCAATCGGGCTTTTTGAAGATAAACAAGCCCGCACTCGCCCGCGGCTGCGTCTACCGTCCGCCTCAGCCCTGGATCAGCGTCTCGGCGAGCATCAGGATATCGTTGTCCATCTGCTCCTTGACCGAGCGGTAGAGGTCGCGAATGGACACGATGCCGACCAAGTGATCGCCGTCGACCACCGGCAGGTGCCGATAGCCGCGGGCATTCATCATCTCCAGAGCGTGCAGCACCGAATCCGAGGATTTCACGGTGTCGGGGGTCTTGGTCATGACCTCGGCCAGCGGCGTCGTGTCGGGGTCCTTGCGGGCACCGACCACCCGCACCACGACATCGCGCTCGGTGAAGATGCCCACCAGCCGACCGTCCTCGACGACCGGCACCGCGCCGAATTTCCGCTTGGCCATGGCGTCGACGACCTCGCGGACCATCGCGAAGGGGGAGTAGCTGACCACCTCCTGCCCGTGGATGGCGTGCGGTACGATCGTATGTTCAACCGGGACCATGGCTCAGAAGAACAGCTTATGCAGATCGATCGTGGAATCAACGCCGAGCGACCCGAAATTTTTTTCGAGCCAGGCGTCCGCGGTACGGCCGCCGAGGTCGAACAGCAGCTCCAGGAAATCGTGGTCGAGATTGAACTTGGAGGACGCGCCCAGCCGCGCCATCTCCTGCTCCGCCTGGACCATGTGGAAATGGATCTGGCGGAGGTTCGAGCGGCCGGTCAGACGGTGCTGCTCGAGCAGCCGCGTGACCAGCGCGATCGCCCGCATCTCGCGCATCATGGTCGCGTTGAAGCTGATCGAGTTCATGCGGTCGATGATCGCGCGGGCGCTGTCGGGCAGGGCCTCGACCACGATCGGATTGATCTCGACGATGATGATGTCGCTCGCCCGGCAATTATAGATCAGCGGGAACATCGCCGGATTGCCCATGAATCCGCCATCCCAGTAGTGCTCGCCGTCGATCTCGACGGCATGGAAGAGATGCGGAAGACAGCTCGACGCCAGCAGGGCGTCGGCCGACATCTCCTTCTGCTTGAAGACGCGGATCTTGCCGGTCCGCACATTGGTCGTGTTCACGAACAGCTTGATGCTGCCTGACGCGTGCTTGAGGCGCTCGAAATCGATCAGCTCGTCGAGGATTTTGCGCAGCGGGTTGGTGCCGGCCGGGTTGAACTGATAGGGCGAGAAGATCCGTGTCCAGATGTCGAACAGCTGATACGCCGGCGAGTAGTCGAGGTTGTGGTTGCCCACCGCCTTGTCGAACATGGTCGGCTGGAAGATCGAGAACCGGCCGGTGTCGGAGACGCGCCGCCAGAATTCGCGCAGCAGCGCCCGCGCTCCGTCGCGCCCGCCCTTGATCATGCCGTAGACCAGGATGGCGCCGTTCATGGCGCCGGCGCTCGTGGCGCTGACACCGTCGATCTTGATCCGCTCGTCTTCGAGCAGGCGGTCGAGCACGCCCCAGGTGAAAGCGCCGTGCGCGCCGCCACCTTGCAGCGCCAGGCTGACGGTGCGCGCGCCGCCGGCCGGCGCCGTCGCGGTACCGCGCTCAGTCCTGCCCGGAGTTGCGTCCATGTCTGCCCCGCATGACCGGGCGAAGCGCCCAGTCAGGGCATACTATCCCTTTAATTTCCCAATAAAAGATGAATTAGGCCAAAGCCCTAAACGGCGCGGCCGCGGCGGGTCTTGAGCTTTGGCGGGCCGAACACGTGGCGCGTCAGCGCCGGAGCCGCCGGCGGCCCGCCCGGCAGGGCCGGCCGGGCTGCGAACCGGCCGAGGCTCAGGGCGCGGTCGTACATGACGAGCGCCCCGGCCAGCGCCAGGTTGATGCAGAACCGGGTCGGGATCTTCACCACGTGATCGCAGCGCGCGGCGAGCTCGGGTGACAGCGAACCGCGCTCGGGCCCGAGCACATAGGCGGCAGCGCGCGGATGGCGAAAGCTCGGCAGGGCGACGGCGGCGTCGAGCAGCTCGATCCCGACCAGCGCGCAATCGATTGGCAGGCGAAACTCGGCCAGGCTTGCGAATTCGTAGAGCGGCACATTGGCCGGCGCGTCCGAGGTGTCGGACCGCCCGCCTTCATGGCGCTCGTAGGCGGCGCCGATGGTGAACACGAACGCGGCGCCGAAGGCGTGGGCGGTGCGCATCACGCCGCCGAGATTCATCGGCTTGCTGATGCCTTCGACCCCGATCCCGAAATAGCCCCGCATCGTCCCAACTTGCCTCTCACCCGGCCGCAAGGCAAGGTGCCCGCTATGTCGATGCGCGAGACCGCTCCCGATCTGGTCGACGTGTGGCGTGGCGCCATGGTCGAAAGCCGGCATCGCGGCAGCTTCACGGTCGTCGACGGCGACGGCCATCTCGTCGAGGCGGTGGGCGATGTCGAGCGTCCGGTCTATCCGCGCTCCGCG
>DASWFO010000344.1:0-1557 GCA_036394195.1 Alphaproteobacteria bacterium
GACGGGCGCCGCCACCGCCGCGTCGGGGCAAGTCCAGGCCGCGACCGCGCCGGCTGTTGAGGTCGCGGCAACCCCGCCGCGGCTCCCGTCAGCGCTGCGGCCCAATGCCCAGATGGCTGCGGCCGAAACCGGGACGCCTAAGGAACTGGCGAAGGCCGTCGGTCCGGATGGGTCGGACTTCATGGTCGACGTCATCAAGACCCTGAACATCGATTATGTCTGCTCGAACCCGGCGTCGAGCTTCCGCGCCCTCCATGAGTCGCTGATCGATTACGGCGGCAACAAGAAGCCGGAGTTCATCACCTGCACCCATGAAGAGACGTCGGTCGCCATGGGCCACGGCTATTTCAAGGCCACCGGCAAGCCGCTGATGATGCTGTGCCACGGCACCGTCGGCCTGCAGCATGCTACCATGGCGATCTACAATGCCTGGGTCGACCGCGTGCCGGTCGTCTGCGTCGGCGGCACTGACCTCGATGCAGCCTATCGGGCGCCCGGCGTGCCGACCATTCACTCGGCCCAGGACATCAACGCCCTCGTGCGCGACTACACCAAGTGGGACGACCAGCCGGTGTCGCTGCAGCATTTCGCGCAGTCGTTCGTGCGCGCCTACAAGATCGCGATGACGCCGCCCCATGAGCCGGTGATGATCGCGCTCGACCTCGGCCTGCAGCAGGAGCCGGTGCGCGCACACGAGCGCGAGACGCTCTACATCCCGAAATATGTCCCGACGGCGCCGCCCCAGGCCGATGGCGCTGCCGTCAAGGAGGCTGCCCGGCTGCTCGTCAATGCGGAGCGTCCGGTCATCGTCGCCGACCGCGCCGCCCGTACGGCGAACGGCATGAAGCTTCTGGTCGAGCTTGCCGAAGCGCTGCAGGCGCCGGTGATCGACCAGCGCGCCCGCATGAACATACCCAACACCCACTATCTCAACCAGACCGCGCGCACCGCGGCGCTGATCTCCAATGCGGACGCCATCATCGGGCTGGAGCTCGGGGACTACTGGGCGACCGTCAACGCCTTCGTCGATAACGGTCATGACGGCCTCGGCGTAAATGAGAGCCGCATCAAGCCCGGCACCAAGCTGATCGGCATCTCCTCGATCGGCCTCGTCACCAAGTCCAACTACCAGGACTTCCAGCGCTTCCAGAGCCTCGATATCGACATGGCGGGCGACGCCGAAGCGACGCTTCCGGCCCTGATCGAAGCCGTGAAAGCGGCGATTTCGTCCGACCGCAGGGCGACAATGGAAAAGCGCGGCGAAGCCTTGAGGAAGGCCTACGCCGATGCGCACGAGCGCACCAAAGCCGCAGCGGCGGTGGCGTGGGACGCAAGCCCGATCTCGACCGCGCGGCTGTCGGCGGAAATCTACGCGCAAATCAGGGACCTCGACTATTCGCTGGTGAGCTCCGCTAATGTCAGCGGCTGGCCGAACCGGCTGTGGCGCATGGACAAGCACCACAACTGGCTGGGCGGTTCCGGTGGCGCCGGCCAGGGCTACAGCGCCCCGGCCGCGATCGGCGCGGCGCTCGGCAACCGCGACATCGGCGGGCGCTT
>DASWFO010000345.1:0-12568 GCA_036394195.1 Alphaproteobacteria bacterium
TCTCCGCCAGGCCCCCGAACAATCCCTCGCGCGCCATGATCCCTCCTTGGCCACCGCTCCACAGCCAAGCGAATCACCACCGCGCTCAATCCGCAACCATAATCCAGCCAAAGATTCACAGGCTCTGAGGAGCCCCGCGCCCTTGGTCATCCTTCGAGTGCCTCAGGATGAGGGGCGCGGGGCGTCTCGAAGGCCGCGCCAGATAGGCGTCGAACCGCCGCCTGTTCTCTTCCGCCAGGATCACCGTTTCGCCGGTCATGTCGCAACGTAACATGGCAGCCGCTTCGGCGGCGCTTCGGAGCCTACCCGCGGACCATGTCCGCGGGCTTGACCCGGGGATCGATCCGCGGGTCATCCCCGGGCGAACAGCGGCCTTTGCGCTGCGCTCGCGGCCTTCTCAGGGTCTTCCGAGATCCCGGGGCCGCGGGCGGGCGCGTCGAACATGGGGCCGCTGCCGAGACCCGGGGAGCTGACCGTAGTCAACGCTCAACGCTCACGTCAACAGTTCAACCGGTGAATGATCTCGCTGGCTCAATGGCTTCGACGAACCGTTGATCGGTTGACGCTGAAACGTCAGTCATCGTGCATCCGTCCGGCGAGTGGCTTGGGAAAGGGCAGCTCTGCTGCACTTCGGAGCCTGCCCTCGGAGGTGATCCGGGGGTCATCCTCGGACGAGCCGGCGCGCCAGCGCCGCGCGCGATCCGAGGATCCATGGCTCAACCCGGGCGATGCATCTATCCGTCGAGATGCTTGGGTAAGGGCAGCTCTGCTGCACTTCTCCGTCATCCTCGGACAAGCCGGCGCGCCAGCGCCGAGCGCGATCCGAGGATCCATGGCTCGACCAGGCCGATGCATCTATCCGTCGAGATGGTCGTTGATCAGGGCAATGAGCATCGTCTGTCATGACCCATCACCCGCGCCGGTCTGCGCGCGGCCGCGAGGCCGCACGTGTGCACGGCGGTGGAAAAAAGAATTGCACGCGGCGGCGACTATTGCAAAACCGGATGCAATACTTTTGGGACGAATTCAGGCGTCATTACAATGGGTTGGAGAAACTCTTGCAGTATTGCACCGATTCTGGGTACGGGCGGCCGCTTCGGCCGTACTTCTCCGTCATCCTCGGGCGAACAGCGGCGCAAGCCGCTGCCGAGACCCGAGGATCCATCCTGATTTCTGATCTATGGTGCCGTTAGAAAGATGGACCCCCGATCAAGTCGGGGGTGACGAAGAGAGGAATGGCGCGCCGCGACCGACGGCCCGACGCGGGCGAGGCTTACGCGGCCCTGATCTTCTGCAAGAACCCATCGACCTGCGCGCGCAGGTCGTCGGACTGGGTGGCCACCTGCTTGGCGGCGTCGAGCACTTCGCTCGCGGCGCGGCCGGTGTCGTCGGCGGCCTGCTTGACGCCGGTGATGTTCGACGAGACCTCGGCGGTGCCCTTCGCGGCCTCCTGCGCGTTGCGCGCGATCTCCTGCGTCGCCGCCCCTTGCTCTTCGACGGCCGCGGCGATGGTGGTGCTGATCTCGTTCACTTGGCCGATCACGGCGCCGATCTCGCGGATGGCGCCCACCGCCTCCCGGGTCGAGCCTTGGATCCCGGCGACCTGCGCCGCGATCTCCTCGGTCGCCTTCGCCGTCTGGTTGGCGAGGCTCTTCACCTCGGAGGCGACGACCGCGAAGCCCTTGCCCGCCTCGCCGGCCCGCGCCGCCTCGATGGTCGCGTTCAGCGCCAGCAGGTTGGTCTGCCCGGCGATGTCGTTGATCAGCTTCACCACGTCGCCGATCTTGGTCGCCGCCTCGGCCAGCGCCTGCACCGACTGGTTGGTGCTGGTCGCCCGCGCCGCCGCCTCCGCCGCCACCTTGGCGGACTGCGTCACCTGGCGGCCGATCTCGCTCACCGATGCCGCCAGCTCTTCCGCCGCCGCCGCCACGGTCTGCACGTTGGTCGACGCCTGCTCGCTCGCCGCCGCCACCGCCGTGGTCTGCTTGGCCGTCGTCTCGGCGGTCGCGGTCATGCCGGTCGCGGTCTGGCTCATCCGACCCCCGGCTTGGTTCATCGCCTGGAGTGCGGCGCGGATCGACGCGTCGAACGCCTTGCACTCGGCGTCGAGCGCCGCGGCGCGTTTCGCCTCCGCCTCCTTGGCCCCCATCTGCTCGGCGGTCAGGCGCTCGGCCTCGGCGCCGCCCAGGCGCAGCGCCTCCAGCGTCTCGGCCATGGAGCCGAACTCGTCCTGGTAGCCGGTCGTCTCCACCGGCACCGTGTAATCGCGCCTGGCGAGATAGCCGATCGCGGCGCTCAGCTTCACCACCGGCCCGGTCACGCGCCGGCGCACCAGCACGACGCCGGCCGCGGTCACCAGGAGGGCGCCGAGCAGCGCCAGGGCGGTGACGATCAGCTGCCGCTGGCTGTCGGCGAGCACCGCCGCCGCGTGCTCGCCCATATGCGCGATCGCGAAGTCGATCAGGCTCACCATGTCCTCGAGCTGCCTGGCGCAGATCGAATCCCATTCCTGCGACGACATCAGCTGTTTGTTGCTGTCGTCGAGGCGGCTGTACATCCCATCGCGCGCGGCCCACGAGCTCTTGTCCGTCGCATGCGCCTTCGCCGCCTGGCTCGCGATGGCGGCCGGCATGCCGGGGCGCTTCACCATGTTGTCGATGATCTCCCACGCCGCGTTGGCATGGCCGCGCACCCATTGCACGTTGCCGGCCTGCTCGGGGCTCAGCCGCGCCGAGGTCTGCGCCGCCGCGCGCCCGGCCGCGCACTCGCGGCCCGACCAGTCGCGCGCCGTCCAGCCGAGCTCGCGGAGCGCCACCATCTCGCCGATCGCCGGGCTCGCCATGCGCGTCTCGTTGTCGACCACGCGCAGCATGTCGACCGCGTCTTCGAGCACCACCGTGTACGCCTTGTACCAGGGCTGGATCAGCTTCAGGCTGCGCTCGCCCTGCGGCTTGGCCGCGAAGGCGGCCAGGCCGCTCCATTCGCCGGCCATGCCGTCCCAGTCCTTCTGCGCCTTGGCCGTCAGCCGCGTCGAGTCTTCGGAATGCACCGTCCGCGCCGCGGCGAAGGCGCGCGCCAGCCCGTCCTGCGCGTCGGCCTGCGATTTCCTGACCACCGCGACCGCGTCGGCCGCGTCCTGCAGCGCGGCCTGGACGATGGCGCGCTGGTTGCGCAGGATCATCATCGCCGAAAATCCGTCGTGCTCGGCGCTTGCCAGCACGCTCAGCCGCCCGGCCAGCGCGAACTCGCTCCACGCCCCGGCGAGCTGCCACACCAAGGCGCTGCACACGATCGCGGCCAAGCTCACGAACACCGCGTTCAGGATGCTGCGGACGGACAGGCGGGCGAGGGCTCTGGTCATCTTCGGTCCCCTTGGGGCGCGTTCCCTATGTTTCCCGGTGCTTACCCGGACCCCTTACTAAATCGGAAATCGCTTAACCTTCGGTGAACAAACCCCTTTCCAGAATTTAACCAAAATCCCATGCGCCCTTCCTCCCCGTGGAACGCCCCGCCCTTTTTATTCGTCGTCACCCCGCACTTGATGCGGGGTCCATGGTGCAGCGTCGCGATGGATGCCGGATCGAGTCCGGCATGACGGACAAGAGAAGACCCGCGCGCCTCCTCTTCTTCCCCCTCCCCCCCTTGCGGGGGAGGCGCGAGGACGATCAGCAAACGCTCCAGTGGAGCGTTTGCCGTCCGAGCGGGAGGGGGGCTGCACGGTGATTGCCGTGAGTCACCCGAACGCGCGGATGCGCGTTCGCCCGCGAGCATTTAGGGTTGGTGTGGCGGCTAAATGCGAGCGGGTCAGAAAACGGGTAGGGTGAGGGGAGCGGCGTCAGACCGAAGAAAGGCCCTATCAATGCCTAGCTCGACCATCCGCGGCGTCACCCTCGCCTACGAAATCCACGGTGCCTCCGGCCCGTGGGTGGCGCTGTCGCCGGGCGGCCGGCGGGACATGGACGGGGTGCGGACCCTGGCGCAGCGCGTCGCCAGTTCAGGCTATCGCGTGCTGATCCACGACCGCCGCAACTGCGGCGCCTCCGACGTCTCGATCCCGGACTTGGGCGAGGGAGATCCGTCGGAATACGAAATCTGGGCCGACGACCTGAAGGCGCTGTTGATGCAGCACGACGCGCTGCCGGCGATCGTCGGCGGCGGGTCCTCGGGCTGCCGGCTGTCGCTCTTGTTCGCGCTGCGCAATCCACAGCACGTGCGCGCCCTTCTTCTCTGGCGGGTGACCGGCGGCCGCTTCGCCTGCGAGCGCCTGGCCGAGCAGTATTACGGTCAGTATATCAAGGCCGCCCAAGCCGGCGGCATGGCGGCGGTGTGCGCGACCGAGCATTGGCGCGACCGCATCGCCGCCCGTCCCGCCAACCGCGAGCGGCTGATGGCGATGGACCCCCAGCGCTTCATCGCGGTGATGGAGCACTGGCGCACCTTCTTCCTGGACGGCGCCGACCTGCCGGTGATCGGCTGCACCGAGAGCGACCTCAGGTCGATCCAGGCGCCGACCGTCATCATCCCCGGCAACGACCGCACGCACGGCCACGCGATCGCGGCCGCCGCGCACCGCCTGATCCCCGGCAGTGAGCTCGTCGATCTGTTCCCCGGCGACGTCGACATCGACATCGTCCCGATGGAGGACTGGCAGAGACGCGAAGACGACATGTCCGCCGTCCTCACCGCCTTCCTCAAGCGGAGGGTGACGTGAGCTCGAGGGCCATTTTTCTGCGCTTACATGAGTTCGAGGGCCACTCTTCTTCTCGTCATGCCCGCGTCGGTGTCGCGCTTCGCGCGAGCACCTGAGCGGGCATCCATCGTGCCGCTGAACCATGGATTCCCGCGTTCGCGGGAATGACGAAGGAAGTAAGCTCGCCTACTCCGTGCTCTCTTCCTCGTCCTCGTCGTGGCCGCGCTTGCCGCCCTCCTTCTCTTCGATGGACTCGCAGCTGACCACCTTGTTGAAGTTGCTTTTCGGATCGTAGATCAATGCCAGCCCGCACTCGTCGAACTTCTCGAACCACTCGTCCCATTCGATCTCTTCCAGCGCGTCATCCTTGGCGTTGGGCGCGTCGGGGAACATGATGCGGATGATCCCCGGATCGTCGTCGCTCTCGGTCGCGGCCACCGCCGCCGGCTTGCCGCCATGCGCCTCGGCCCACTGGCGGATCTCGTCGGGATCGGTGGTGGTCTGGCTCTTCCGCTTTGCCGTGGATTTGGACTTCGTCGCCATGGGAGCCCTCCTGGTGCTGAGGTGGTGCCTGACAAGGTCGCGACCCCGCTCCAGGGTTCCCCCTCGAAAATCTTTTCCCTCCCCCTTGTCCCTCCCTCGTCATGCCCGCGTCGGTGTCGCGCTTCGCGCGAGCACCTGAGCGGGCATCCAGGTATTCCTCCGTGCTATTTCTCTGTGCCTTCGTGTCTCTGTGGTAATTCTTTCTGGATCCCGCGGGAGCCTGCCCCCGCGCAGGCGGGGGCGGGAATGACGTATTAGAGGTGCTTGTCCATGAAAGCCTATTTCCTCGGCTCGAAGAACAGCCAACCCCTCCTCGAGCTGCGCGACATCCCGAAGCCCGAGCCCAAGACGGGCGAGGTCCTGATCAAGGTCAAGGCGGCGTCGCTGAACCGCGGCGAGCTGATGGTCGGCCACGGCCCGGTTGCCGCCGGCGCCGATGCGCCGCCGGCCCCGTTCGGCCTCGACGTCTCGGGCGAGATCGCCGCCATCGGTCCGGGGGTCGGCGGCTGGAAACAGGGCGACCGGGTGATCAGCCGGGTCCGCCACGCTTTCGCCGAGTACGCGCTGGCCGATATCCGCCAGGTGATGGCGATGCCCGAGCCCTTGTCGTGGGAGCAGGCGGCCGCGGCGCCGGTGGTGTTCCTCACCGCCTACGACATGCTGGTCGAGCAGGGGCATCTCGCGTCGGGCGAATGGGTGCTGGTCACCGGCGTGTCGTCGGGGGTCGGCGTCGCCTGCCTGCAGATCGCCAAGGCGCTCGGCGCCAAGGTCATCGGCACCTCGGGCTCGGCGGAGAAGCTCAAGGTGATCCAGCCGCTCGGCCTCGACCACGCGGTGCTGACCCGCGGGCCGGTGTCGCCCGAGGAGATGAAGCGCCTCACCGGCGGTCACGGCATCGACATCGTGATCAACAATGTCGGCGGCACGGTGTTCGAAGCCTGCGTCGCCTCGCTCGCGTATCGTGGAAGACTTGCGACAGTCGGCTATGTCGACGGATCGCTCAGCGCCCGCATGGACCTCGAGGCGATGCACCGCAACCGCCTGCACCTCTACGGCGTCAGCAACAAGCACCGCACCGCCGACGAGCGCGCCGCCTCGGTCGTCGGCTTCAAGCGCGACATCCTGCCGCACCTGGCGGCGGGCCGCATCCGCCCGCTGGTCGACAAGGTCTTCCCCTTCGACCAGCTCCGCGAAGCCCAAGCCCGCATGCTCGCCAACCAGGCCGCGGGGAAAGTCGTCATCAGCATGGGCTGATGGCCTATCGCCCCTCTCCCCGCTTGGCGGGGAGAGGGAGGGGCCCATCGCCCGGGTTCGCAAGGGGCTTCGCCCCTTGCAAGGATTTGGGGCGATGGGAGGGTGAGGTGTCGCGCCACCGGACCCCACCTCACCCGCTCACTTCGTTCGCACCCTCTCCGCCCTGAAGGGCAGAGGGTCAGACGATCACCTCCTCAGCGCTGATTTCTCTCCCTCTCCTGCGCTTGCGCGGAGAGGGAAGGGGCCCATGACGTCGTCATGGGAAGGGTGAGGTGTCGCGCCACCGGAACCCACCTCACCCGCTCGCTTCGTTCGCACCCTCTCCGCCCTGAAGGGCGGAGAGGGTCAGACAGTTACTTCCTCAACCCCAGCTTCCCCGCCGCGCTGAGCGCCTCCTCATACTCCGTCTTCAGCGCCGCCTTGAACGCGGCGGGGCCGAGATAGGCCGGCTCGGCGGACAGCGCCGCCAGCGCGGCGCGGAATTCGCTGTCGCGGCTGAGACCCTGGATCGCGGCGTCCCAGCGCTCCACGACCGCGGCCGGCAGTCCAGGCGGTCCCGCGATGCCGGTCCAGCCCACGAGGTTGAAGGTCGGGAAACCAGATTCGGCGCCGGTCGTTACATTGGGCAAGGCCGCGACGCGGGCCGTGGTGCTGACCGCCAGCGGCTTCACCTGGCCGGAGGCGAGCAGCGGCTTCATCTCGGCGAGATACTGGGCGGCGAAATCGGTCTTGCCCTCGATCAGGCCGGCGAGGATGCCCGAGCCGCCAAGGAAGCTCACCCGCCCGACCTCCGACCACTTCACGCCGCCGGCATCGAGGAGCCGCGCCATGACGATGATCGCCGCACCGCCCGCCCCCGACGTCCCGTATTTGTATCGCCGCGGCTCGCGCCTGATGTCGGCCAGCACCGACTTGAGGTCGGCCCAGCTCGAATCGCCGCGCACCACGAACACCAGCGGGCTCGCGGTCACGCGCGCGATGTGCAGCGGCTCGTCCCAGCGATACGCCAGCCGGCTGTCGATCGCCGGGTTCTGGGTCACCTGGCCGGTCGCGGTCATCAGCATCACCGAGCCGTCGGGCGGGGCGCGCAGCACCACCAGCGTCCCGGTCGTGGCGCCCTCGCCGGGGACGTTGTCGACGTTGATGGTGGTCTTCCAGGCGCGGCTCAGATGCGTCGCCACCAGCCGCGCCGTCAGGTCGGTGACTCCGTTCGGCGGGAACGGCACCACCAGACGCACCTCCTGCGCCTGCGCCGCGGCACTGAGTCCGGCGGTGAGCGCGATCATGAGCAGTCCTCTCATCCAGCCCATACCCTTTTCCGTCATGCCGGCGGAGCTTGTCCCCGCCCCCGAGCGGGGAGCCGGCATCCAGAGGCGTTTACACTGGAGCCCGGCCTTCGCCGGGGTGACGCGACGGTCGCGCGTCGCGTCACATCTCCAGGTTCTGCTTCAGCAGCCGGAGCGCCGCAGCGGCGAACTCGCGCATGTTGGCCTGCCGGTCGCCATGTCCGGTCTCGATGGTGCTGACCGCCTCGCTGTCGTCGGGTCCGACGACGGCGATGCAGGCATGCCCCGCCGCGTCGCCGTAGCGGTTGCCGGTCGGGCCGGTGGCGCCGGTTTCGGCGACGGCCCAGTTCGCGGCGAATTTCCGCCGCGCCGTGCGGGCCAGAAGCAACGCATAGTCCTCGGTCGACGGCCGCATGTTGGCCATCTGCTCCTGCGTGATGCCGAGCAGCGCGTCCCGCGCCTGGCGCGTGTAGACGACAGCCCCGCCGAGGAAATACGCCGAGGCGCCGGGGACGGCGAGCAGGGCCGCGGAGATCAATCCGCCGGCCGAAGATTCCGCGACCGCGACCGTCTGTTTGTGCTCTTTCAGGATGTCGGCCAGCGCCTCGGCCAAGGGGATGAGGGCTTTCATTTCGGCAACAATGGCGGCGTGCCTTCGGGCAGCTGTGCGGCGAACGCCGTCAGCAGCGCCGCCGTGCCGGCGTAATCGCCCATCAGGCTGACCAGGTCCACCGTGCCGCGGTCGCCGAAGATCTTGTGCACGCGGGCAAACGTCTCGGCGCTCACCTTGTGCGTCCCGAACATCTCGCGGCCGAGCTGGATGATCGCGGCGTCGGCGTCGGCGAGGCCGTCGGTCGCGCGGCGGTGCTTCACCACGTCGATCGCCGCCTGCGGCACGTCTTCCTTCAGCGCCTCCTTCTCGTGCTGAAACCACTCGAAGTCGCTGTCGTGCTCGCGCGCCGTGACCAGGATCGCCAGCTCGCGCACCCGTCCACCGAGGCCGGACTCGAAGCGCAGGTAGCGGTTGAGCCCCGTCGACGTCGCGGCGAGCTTAGGGCTGTGCAGCCGGATTCCGCCCGGACCGCGCAAGCCGGCGAGCGTGCCGCCCTTCGGGTCGGCGTAGCGGTCGAAGACCTTCTTGGCGGCCTCGTCAAGCGCCTCGCGCTTGGGCAGCGGCAGGCGATAGCCCGAATCCGGATAGATGTCCTTCGGCAAAGTCATCGGGCCCTCCTCGGCGGCGACAGTCGGCGATCAATCGCTTCAATGTGTCCTCCCGCCAACACTTCTGTCTATAGTAAGCAGAATAATAGAGAGGGAGGACCGCGTGCTGAACCGACGCACCTTCGTGAGCGCGTCCGCGACTGTCGCCGCGCTGGCCAAGATCGGACCTGCCGCCGCCCAGACATTGCGCAAGCCGGTGCGGATCGTGGTCGGCTTTCCCGCCGGCGGCGGCACCGACGTGATCGCGCGCATGATCGCCGAGAAGCTGCGCGGTCACTACGCGCCGGCGGTGATCGTCGACAACCGGCCGGGTGCTGCGGCGCGCATCGCCGTCGACTATGTCAAGAATGCCGAGCCCGACGGCACGACGCTGCTGTTCACGCCGGACTTTCCGCTGACCGTCTATCCGCACAGCTACAAGAAGCTCGACTACGACCCGCTGCGCGACCTGCTGCCGGTCACCGCCTGCGCCAAGTCGATGCTCACCTTCAACGCCGGGCCCGGCCTTCCGGCAGAGGTGAAGACGGTCGCCGACTTCATCGGCTGGTGCCGCGCCCATCCCGTCAAGGCGCAGTACGGCACGACTTCGCCGGGGGCCACGCCGCATTTCGTCGGCGTGATGCTCGCCCGCGCGGCCGGGATCGAGCTGACGCCGGTGCACTACAAGGGCGGCGCCCGGCGCTGCAGGACCTGCTCGGCGGCCACATTCCGGTGAGCGTCAATCCGATCAGCGAGACCCTCGGCTTCGGCAACGCGGGCGCCATCCGCATCCTCGCCGTCACCGGCCCGCAGCGCTCGCGCTTCCTGCCCGACGTGCCGACCATGGTCGAGCAGGGCTACAAGGACGTGGTTGTCGAAGCCTGGATCGGCCTGTTCGCGCCGGCCAAGACGCCGCCGGAGACGGTCGCGGCGCTGAACAGCGCGGTGCGCGCGGCGATCGCCTCGCCCGACCTGGTGGACAGCCTCGCCAAGGTCGGCAACGAGCCCGCCTACTCGCCGCCCGACGAGTTCGCGCGCACGGTCAAGGCCGACCTCGTGCGCTGGGGCCCGGTGGTACAGGCCTCCGGCTTCGTGGCGGAAGATTAGGCTCATTTAGCCCTTTTCGCCCGCCACACCCCGGAACCCCGCGCCGCAAACGTCGTTTCATAAAGATGAAACAGGCCGCCAAGCCGAAGCTCGTGATGCTGGACCGCGACGGGACGATCACCGAGGAGATCGGCCGCGACATCACCCGCCCCCAAGATCTGCATCTGATCCCGCGCGCCGGCGAGGCGGTGGCGTTGCTCAACCGGGCCGGGATCGCGGTGGCCCTGGTCAGCAATCAGGAGGTGGTGGGCCGCGGCGAGATCGACCGGAAGATGCTCGACCGCATCGATGCCAAGATGCGCGCCGATCTCGCCGCCTACGGCGCCCGCCTCGATGCGGTCTTCGTGTGCACCGACGATCCCAAGCATCCGAGCGACCGCCACAAGCCGTGCAGCGGGATGTTGCAGGAGGCGCTGGCCCGGTTCCGGGCACGGCCGCACCAGGCGCCGATGATCGGCGACGAGCTGTCCGACCTCGAGGCGGCTGCCCGCGCCGGCTGCCCGCGCCATCTCGTGCGCACCGGCAACGGCGCCAAGGCCGCGCGCAAGCTGCCCAAGCACGTCCTGCCGGTCGCCATCCACAAGGACCTCCATGCCGCGGTGCTATGCCTTCTCGATGGACGGCGTGTCTCGCCGCATGGCCCGGCGCGCCGGGGCGCAGCGTCCCGTCCGCCGGCGCGGCAGTTGAATCGGCGTCATGCGGGTATCACATAGAAGCGCCGGCATCGTTGCCGTCGAGGGGTGGGGTGTCTTGCGTCGCTGGCTGATCCGCATCGCCGCACTGGTCGCCGCGACAATCGTGGTGGCGATCGCCGCCGTCATCGCCCTGGTCGTGATCGAGCCGCGGCCGGCCGTCGAATTCTTCGCGTCGCAGTCGCTGGACCGGCGGGTCACCGCCAGCAATATCAAGATCGGCTGGGGCAAGCCGCTGACCGTCGAAATCTCGAACCTGCGGGTGGCCAACCCGTCCTGGGCGAGCGAGCCCGACATGATCCGCATCGAGTATTTCTCGGCCGACATCGACACCGATTCGCTGTGGCACGGCGTCATGCGCTACAACCGCTTGCGGATCGAGAAGGCGCGGGTGCTGCTGGAGCGCGGCGCCGGCGAGGCGCGCAACTGGCGGTTCCCCGGCGGCGGCTCGGCCGAAGGCGGCCTTGCGGTCGTGCCGAAGAACCGCACGCAGTTCCCGACCCTGATCGACCTGGCACTCCGCAACGGCCAGATCGTGATGCGCGCCCCGCAGCGCCGCGACATCCGGATCGATTTCCATACCCTGACCGCCCGCACGCGGGCCGACGATCAGCCGGTACGCCTGGCCGTCGACGGCGCCTACAACGCAGCGCCGGTGCGGATGACCATCGACACCGACCCGGTGACCCGTCTGCGCGACCGGTCGGTGCCGTTCGGCGCCAAGGTCTCGATCGGCACCGTTCCCGGATCGATCGATTTCACCGGCACCCTGGTCGAGCCGCTGGACTTCGAAGGCGTGCACGGGGATTTGCGGATCGACGCGCAGAACACCGGCGATCTGCTCAAGATCTTCAGCGCCGACCTGCCGGCGGCGTTTTCGCTGCGCATCGCCGGCGCGTTCGACAAGCAAGGCGAACACTGGCAGATCGCCACCGCCAAGGGCAACGTTGCCGGCAGCGATTTCACCGGCGCCGTGGCGCTCACCGAAGGCGGGCGCGGCGAGCCCGACGACGTGGTGACGACGCTGGCCTTCAATCACCTGTTCCTGCAGCCGCTGCTGGGCAAAGGCAGCGACGATCCGAACAAGCCGCGCGGGCTGGAGGCGATCTCGCTGAAGCCCGAGGACAAGCCCGGCATCACCGGGGACGCCAGGATCACCGCCGCGCAGTTCATCTATGGCTCCGGCGAGCTTGCCGACTTCGCGCTGGAGGCGCGCTCGCGGCCGGGCGAGCTCACCATCGGCAAGCTCGCCTTCGACTTTGCCGGCGGCCGGATCGAGGGCTCGGGCGGCACGCGCTCCGCCGGAACCGCCGGACGCGCCGCGGCCGATGTCGCGTTTGCCGGCCTCGACGCCGATCAGCTGGTGCAGCTTCTGAAAGGCCCGCCCGGGCAGCTCGCCGGCCGGGTGAATGGCCGCGCCGTCCTGGAGATGACCGGCACGACCGCGAAGGACGGGCTCCAGCAGAGCTCCGGCGAAGCGGTGCTGGCGATGGCGCAGGGGCAGGTGGCCCGCGATCTGGTCGAGAAAGCGTCGACCGATCTGCGCACGCTGTTCCGCAAGGGCGAGGGCGTGGCCCAGCTTTCCTGCCTGGTCGGATATGTCGAGCTCGAAAACGGCCGCGCCACCATCGCCCCGCTCCGGCTGCGCACGCCGGACACGACCCTGGTCGCCAGCGGCACCGTCGACCTGGTGACCGATAAGATCGATCTCACCATCCGGCCCGCCAGCGGCGGGACCAGCATCCTTGCACTCAAGGCGCCCATCCGGATCAGCGGCAGCCTCGACAAGACCGATA
>DASWFO010000346.1:0-2693 GCA_036394195.1 Alphaproteobacteria bacterium
CATCGCCGCCGGATTGGCCGGACGCGCTCGGCGAGACGCCCTATTGGGTCGATTGGCCCAAGAAGTTCGACTTCGTCCCTGTGGATCGATTTCTCCCGCTCATCGGCGCCGCTGCCCGAGCAGCTGCAGCCTTGGGCGAGCGGCAGCTTCTTCGAGATCTACCGCATCGTCCGCTAGCGCCTTCGGCATGTGGCGCCGCCGGTTGAGGGCATGGCTCAACGCCGGCTGCTCAGGCCCACCTTCTGCCCCGCTCGGGTGACGCGGCGCTCCTGCAGCCCGTATCGAAGACGATGAGCAGGTTGAGGTCGAAAGCGCCCCGCCGCAAGGACGTCCTAATTATGGTAATTGGCGGCAAGCGCCGTCTTGCCGGACGAGACTACTCTCCATCACCCTGCTCAAGCCGCGGGAGGAGCAACATGGCGAAAACCATAGCGGATCAATTCGCAGAGACGCTCGCTGCGGCCGGTGTGAAGCGAATTTACGGGATCGTCGGCGACAGCCTGAACGGGCTCACCGACTCGCTTCGCCGCCAGGGCAGGATCGAGTGGGTCCACGTCCGGCACGAAGAGGTCGCGGCCTTCGCCGCCGGCGCCGAGGCGCATCTGACGGGCGAGCTCGCGGTCTGCGCCGGCAGCTGCGGTCCCGGCAACCTGCACCTCATCAACGGTCTGTTCGACTGCCACCGCTCGCGGGTGCCCGTGCTGGCGATCGCTGCACAAATCCCCTCGGCCGAGATCGGCGCCGGTTATTTTCAGGAAACGCATCCGCAGGAGCTGTTCAAGGAATGCAGCCACTACTGCGAGCTTGTTTCCGGCGCCAACCAGATGCCGCGTGTCTTGGAGATCGCCATTCGGCAGGCCGTGGTCAACCGCGGCGTGTCGGTCGTGGTCATGCCCGGCGACGTGGCCCTGCTATCCGCGTCCGATGCGCCGGTGGCGAAAGTAGCGGGCCTCCTCCCGGCGCCGCCGGTCGTGAGTCCGGCCAGCGAGGATCTGGACCGGCTGGCCGCGCTGCTGAACGCCGACGGCCGCGTGACCATACTGTGCGGCTCGGGATGTCAGGGCGCGCATGATCACCTCGTGGCGCTCGCCGAGCGCCTGAAGGCGCCGATCGTGCATGCGCTCAAGGGCAAGGAGCATGTCGAGTGGGACAATCCCTACGACGTCGGCATGACCGGGCTGATCGGCTTCTCGTCGGGCTACTACGCCAT
The DNA here is from genome assembly GCA_036394195.1 of Alphaproteobacteria bacterium. Taxonomy (GTDB): domain Bacteria; phylum Pseudomonadota; class Alphaproteobacteria; order CACIAM-22H2; family CACIAM-22H2; genus DATJPD01. Next base: position 1,211 of record DASWFO010000346.1, read on the forward strand.
GCTCGATTGCGACATCCTGCTCATGCTGGGGACCGACTTCCCGTATCGGCAGTTCTATCCCCGCCATGCGGGGGTGCGCATCGCGCAGGTCGATTTGCGGGGGGAAAACATCGGGCGCCGTGCGCCGGTCGATCTCGGCGTCGTCGGCGATGTTCGGGCGACGGTGGAGGGACTTCTGCCGCGTCTCGAGGCGCGGCGCGACAGCGCGCATCTCGACCGGGCGCGCGAACACTACCGCAAGGCGCGCAAGGGCCTCGACGATCTCGCCGTCAGCAGGCGCGGCAAGCCGCCGATCCACCCGCAGCAAGTCGCCAAGGCCGTCAGCGATCTGGCCGCCGGAGACGCGGTCTTCACCTGCGACGTCGGTCTGCCGACGGTGTGGGCCGCGCGCTATCTGGCGATGAACGGCAAACGGCGGCTCATTGGATCCTTCTGGCACGGCTCGATGGCCAATGCGATGGCGCAGGCGATTGGCGCACAGACCGCCTTCCCCGGCCGGCAGGTGATCTCGCTGTCGGGCGACGGCGGATTCTCGATGCTGATGGGAGACTTCCTCAGTCTCGTGCAGCTGGGCTTGCCGGTGAAGGTTGTCGTCTTCAACAACGGCTCCCTGGGCTTCATTGAAATCGAGCAGAAGTCCTCGGGGTTTCTCGACACCGGCACCGAATTGAAGAATCCGAATTTCGCCGCCATGGCCGAAGCCGTCGGCGTGCGCGGGATCAGGCTCGAGGATCCGGGTGACGTTGAGAGCGGCATCGCTGCTGCGCTTGCCCATGATGGGCCGGTGCTGGTCGACGCGGTGGTGAGCCGAATGGTGCTTCCCATTCCTCCGGGCATCACGGTCGAGATGGCCAAGGGCTTCACTCTTTACATGCTGAAGGCCGTGATCGGCGGCCGCGGCGACGATCTGGTCGACCTGGCCCGAACGAATCTCTGGCAATAGGCCGACGAGCTTACGGCCGGTTGACAGGCGTGAACCCGTCGCTCAGCGTCTGCATGAAGCTCACGATCGCGTCCTCCTCCGCGTCCGACAGGCCGAGGTGCCCAACTTTGCTCGTGTTCATGTTGTCGGTCGACTCCGGCGCCGGCCAGCATGTCGTACCTTCACCGGCGTCATGGGGCGGGCAGCGCGGCAGGACGTCGCGCGTGTTGTAGAAATGCACGATCCCCTTCAGGCTCGTGAAATATCCGTTGTGCCCGTACGCCTTCACGAAGCCCGGATCGGGCCGCTTGTCGACATTGCGCAGGGTCGGCACCTGCATTCGCGCTTGGTTGTCTGGCGCCAGCTTGCGCCATCGCTGATCCACCGCGGAGGGCTGGCTGAGCAGATTTTCCTGGGTGAGAAAATTGCCGACGCCGCCATCGACGAATGACGACCCTGCCGGATTGGCGGCATAGCCCAGCGCATCGGGCCGATTTTCCGCATAGTAAGGCAGCCGCGGATTGGCGGGGGTGCCGATGTTGCTGGCGGTGAAGTCGGTGA